>JAFLRZ010000004.1 GCA_022511225.1 Eubacterium sp. | reverse complement strand
GTATTAGTGGAGTTTTTCATTGCTTAAGACGGGCAAAAGCAGAAAGTCAAAACCTATATCTCGTTATGTAGGTCGTCCCAAGTTGCCGTTCTTTGCATTTGTTGTTATTATTATGCGTTTGCTTCTGCGTCGTCTGCTTTCTTTTCCTTGAGGAGTACAAATTTCTCCATCGGGAAGAGAACTACCATCTGTACAAAGCCTGCTGCAAGACCTGCGATTGTTCTTGCAAGACTATTGAGCCACTCCCAAGGAGCCTTAGCAATAACGCCTACAAGCCAGCCCTGGAACCATGTTGAGAAGAGAATAAGTGCAATCATAAGTACGATGTAGATAGCGAAGTTGTACCATGGTGCATCTGACTTGAATGTTGTCTTCTTATTCTGATAGAAACCATAGATGTTAGCAATAAGGTTTGAAAGGAAGAACGGAAGGAGGTAGCCCCATGTTACGATACCGCCAACTACAACGCCGTTTTCTATAGCACCGCCTACAACATACTTACCAACCTGCTCAATACCCTCTGCTGTTGTTGGGTCAAAGATAAAGTTAGGATTAAAAATACCCTGTAAGAATGCCGGTAATGTTGCTGTAACACCGTCAAAAATGAGCGGAAGCACATTTGCAAGAACAAGCTGAATGATTGTTACAAGACCTGATACAACGAGGAACTTAACAAGCTGCCAGATTGTTTTGATTAATGAGCCTTTGCCCTCAGCAGCGTCATCAATTCCGCCGAGGCTGATTTTTTTCTTTTCGTCTGCCATAATTTTTCTCCTTTATCAGCAAAAATATTTACGTAGCTATTATAACAAGTATTTACACACAATGCAAGCAATTTTTAGTTAAGCAAAAATCCTATTGCTGCTGCGCCGCCGATTGCGTGTATAATTGCAACAATTGCCCATACGATAAGAGCTATTATTCCTGCAACGATTCCGATAAGAAGGATTACAATCAGAATGAGTATTGCAAGAATAAACGGACCTTTTTTACTCTTCTTGACGGTATCTTCCCTCTCAGCCTTTTCTACGGCTTTCGGTGCAGGGTTTTCGTCGTCATAAAGAGGATAAAGCGGAAGCGTAGCCTCTGAATCCTTAAACTCGCTGTCCTTCCACAGAAGAGGCTCAACGAGAGAGCGGACACTTGTTGCTCCCTTGAGGAATTTGCCTATGCTGAGGTGAATCGTGTCAAGGAATGAGTCGATAATATTAAGGAATCCGCAGGTGAGCTTATACTCCCTTGTATCAGGACCGTACGGGGAGTCACCGCAATAGAGATTCTGTACAAGCTCAAGAATAAAGTCAACTACCTTATTGTCTGCAATATCGGCAATGTCTGCTTTCTTAAGTCCGCTTTCTTTTTTGCAAAGTCGCCATATTTTCTTAAACGTAAGCTTATTGAGGAATTTGCCGACTTTTTTAATAATCCAGCCGTTCTTCTTCACCTTTTCACCGGGGATAGAGAAAGCAGGTGTCATTTCTGCAAGGACGTCAATATCGTTGCCCATTGCCCAGATAACCTTTGCAATCATACCGAAGAAAAAGCCCTTCATATAATCAGGGAAGGATTTGCCGTTTGTATCAAGTCCCTCAACGTTATCGACAAATACTGTATCAACGTCGACCTTTGCATTTTTAGGGTCGATGATTACGTTTCTCATAACAGGGGGGCATCCGATAAGCGCACCGCACGCAACGTCATAAAATCTGTTGCCCTTTGGAGTTGTTATGTAGCTGATGTTATGAACGTGGGTATGACCTGTAAGCATAACCTGTATTCCTGCGTCTGCAAAGATTTCTCTCGTAGTTTCGTGATTTCTCTGCATATCGCCCTTACCGATTATTGAATAAAACGGAGAAGGTGAAATCATAGGATGATGAGTCATTGCGATAACGAACTGATCGTTCTTCTTTGCATCCTCGAGCTGCTCCATAATCCACTTCATACAGCCATCACTGTAACCTGAGCCACGCTCGCCCTCAGGCTTGTCGTTAGTATCGTCATTAAGTGCGAACAAACGATAACCCGGTGCAAGCTGAACTACGTAGCAAAGTGAATCCTTGTACGTAGCTATTGCTTCGTTAGGGCCGAATTCGTAGTACATATCCCAAAGGTCTGCCCTGTGCTCTACAGCAGGAACTTCAATCTGCTCATCGCCTACAAATCCCTTTGAAACACCTCCGCCACGGAAATCGTGGGTAGCAGTGATAACGTAAACTCTCTTGCCACGCTTTTTGAGATCCCTGAGCATTTCGATAAATTCAGCGTGAGACGTAAGCTCGCCGTTTCTGGTAGTGTCGCCCGAGAGGACTACTATATCGGTAGAAGTGTCCTCACAAAGCATATCGAAGGCTCTTTTAAGTACAAGGTCACTGTCCTTAACAACCATCTGGGATTTGGACTCGTCCCTTTCGTATGCACTGCCCTCTGTGCCGTTTTTTCTTGAGTAATAATGAGTATCTGTAATAAATTGAATTTTAAGAGGCTCATTATTGCTTCCGTAAATTTTGTTTGCCATACTTACTCCCCTTTAATTTTAAGCACTCCTGATTTCACACTGCCGTCGAGAGTGATTTCAAGCGAGCCTTTATTTCTCTGCAAAAATTCTATTTCCTCTCCGTCAAGAGTAACGCTGTATTCAAACTTGTCGGAAAGGGTAACGATAATTGTATAATTATCATTTTCACCGTAATATTTAAACTGAATTTCAGCACTGCTGTCAGTGCAATCCTGCTTATCTGTCCACACGTCAAAGCCTGTGGTGACAGTGCCTGATCTGAAATATGCATTTGCCCATATGCAAATAGGTGCTGAAAGACCGCCGAAGTTATGAAACCATCCGCCTCTTTTTGTGGCAATTCCGAAACATTCATAAGTGTTGTACGTAAAATCAGTTTCAGCCTTCCACATATCGAGAGCTCTTTCAGCAATTGCGTAAGCAAAGTCTGCCTCGCCGTTATCAAGCATCGTTTTCCAGATATACCACTGATGGCTCATCCATACGTTACCGTTCCAGTAGCCGTCATCAAAATAGTACGACGCGCTCATATCAACGGCAGAGATGCCTGCCTGCGACCACATTTCGTTCGGATTTTTTATGTGCTCAAGAATACGTCTTTTTCTTTCTCCAGAAACTGCGCCTGCAACAATAGGATAAACTCCGTCCATCCCCTTATTGAAATTCTCGCCGTCTTTAGTGCGCATAATGCCCGTCACGTTGCCGTTATCATCATAAAGAGTATAGCCGAAATAGCCTGTTTCTTCATCCCACGCAAGCTCGTTAAGAGCCCTTGTAGAATACTCAATATCAGCATCATATACCTTGATATCATCAGTCTTTCCGAGCGATTCGGCAACCATTTTCATGATCTTGCCTGCACGGATAACCTGTGCCGTAGAAAGGCACGGGCAGGTGTGTTTTTCTGCACGTCTGTTTATCATCTCAACCTGTGCAGGATAATCGTCCATACCGCAGTGAGAGTACCAATAATCGTATGCAGTAAGAAGTCCGTTGCCGAATTTTGCAAAGGTCGAGCCGTGGCATCTTCCCCTGAGGAACTCGTAGTAAAGCTTCATCTTGTCGTACATAAATGCAAGAGTGCTCTTGTCATCAGTGCGTTTAAGAAGTTCAAGATACTCGACAAACTGAGTGGGCACTAACGAGCCGTGAAGAAGAAAGGCATAGTCCTTATTAGTGCCGTCGCACAAATACATATCAAGAGCGTATCGGCACAAATCCCTTGAAAACTCCAGAAGTCCCATACCGATAAAGCCACTGTCCCACGTATAAAAGCTGTCCCACCTCTTACCGGGTGCGTGATGAATTACGTATTCTCCGTGCTTGTATACAGGGTAAACGGCATTTGTAAGAAGTGTTGATCTGAGTATTTCTGTTGAAAGTGTATACTTCTTACCGGCATCGTTATATTCTTTCATGTCATCAGCTTTGGAATCAAGATAAATCTGCTCATATTCTTCAGTCGTAAGCGGTGCGAAATTTTCATTATTCGTGAGCACGGCATACTCGATATGAGAAGAATCAGGCTTAATGAAAATAGATTTTATAAGAGTATTGTGGAAGAAGCCTTTGTCGCTTGATTTTCGCTGAAATGAGCCTGAGAAGGTTTCTGTCAGATCATCATACGTATGGTCGCCGTTTGAAAGTCTGTTAATCAGTGCATCTTCAAGACAGCCTGAATTAAGTGTTCTTTCCCTCGTATTGCTGTTATGGGTGAAAATGCAAAACGGCTTTTTAACCCCATTATACCTTAAAACGGTTTTGTGCCCGTTTTCTGTGTCAGTAGTTTGGGTATCAGGCACATATGGGAAATCAAGCGTTTTTACGGACAATTTATCCTTGTCGTTGTCGCTGATTACTGCAATAAAATCAAGCTCTACCCCTGCCTTTCCAAGGCTTACAAGCCGTAGATTTTCAGTATAAGGAATATACGCAAAGGTAAGCTTATCGCTGTGTCTGAGAGTGATTATATCGTTACCGCAGGCAAACTGAGCATCACCGTCAGTAACGGTCTTATACCGTACTGCGATTATCGGATTATCAATATCTTTTGCAGACAGCTTATAGGAAACTATGTCGCCCTTTTCACAGCCAAAGGGCTTTAAGTTAAGGTAGTGAACGTGGTCGTTTCCGCACCTGTCACCAAGTCCCTTGCCAAGATAAAAGTCCTTGTCGGCAAACATTCCCTTAAACATACCGTCAGGATTTTCCTCATCCCACGGACGAGGCACTGCGTATGAATATTCTTCGTAATCATTAGCCGTTTTTATCAGGCATTTATCAGGCTTTACGATATCAACGTAAGTAGGATACGGAAATTCAAGAGAAGCAAAAATATTAAGAATACAGTTCTGGTCAAGCTGAGTATTATTGAAAAATTCGCATCTCATTAAATAAGTATCGTCGCAAATTTTAGAATATGATACGTCGGCATAAACCATATCCTTCCACATAAGCTCATAGCGGTATGAATAAAAGCTGTAGTCGCTTTTACAGCTCCACAGGTGATAATTTGAGGGAACTGTTACGTTCGGCACAGGAGTTGAACTGTTCCACAGTGTTGGGTGCACTATGTAATCAAAGCGTGCTCCGACAGATGAAAGATCATCTGTAATCTTTGAGATTCCCATATATTTTTTGGAGTAAGGGCCCCATTTCGGCATACTAAATTCTTTAGGCATCGGTACATCCTTTTCAATATAATTGCTAATTTAATTATTATTTATTATTACTTATTTTAAGTAATTTGTCAATATAGGAACGGAAATAACAGTGCTATCATTGACAAATACGATATTATAAAGTATTATGTAAAATGAATAATATACTACTATAAGAATCATTCTAAAGGAGATTTAAAATGAATCTTGATGCAAATATACAAAAAATGCTGTTAGCGCTTTTGAGAAAGTGGAAGTTAATCATTATTTTTGCACTATTAGGCACGATAGTGGCTTACGTGTTTACGGCAAACTTTACAACTCAGACTTATACTTCCTCTGTAGAATTTCTTGCATATGCAGAGGATCCTCATGAGATTACTGACTCCGCAACCTCTACGCAGACTCAGACTGCAAGCTATACAAGCAAGATGAACTACGCTATGAAAATGCTTGATACTTACGTTGAGCTTTTCAAAACAAACAAGTTTAATCAGAGCGTTGCTAATGAAATCAACGAAAAATACGGCTCATCATACTCTGCATCTTCAATAAGAAACTGTATGAAAATTGAGATTGTTTCGGGCACCTCAATGTTCAAAATCACCGTATCTACCACAAACGCAGATATGTCCTTTCAGATTGCACAGCAGCTTGAAAAAAGCATACCCGAAAAGATGAAGAACACCAACGGCGGAGTCGTACAGGCATCTATTGAGGACTCGGCAGTAATTGCAACGACGTCCGAAAGTCCGCAGTACGTAAAAAAATGTCTTATAGGATTCCTTGCAGGTGTGGTTTTGTCTGCAGCATACGTAATTCTCAGGGATTTACTTGACGTGAGAATTAAATCAGCCGATGAGCTTGCAGAAAGATATGACATTCCTGTTTTAGGTGCAATTCCTGAATTCGAGATTAAATCAGGACAAACTGCAAAGGCAAAAGCAAATACAAATACTAAGAGAGGAGAATAACAATGGCAAAGAAAAAAATCAATCAAAGCCGTACAAAAGCTGCTCAGACAGGTACTCGCTTTCTCCTCGACAATGCTCCTATTCAGCCTGCGCTCAAATTCAGAATTGAAGAAGCATATAAAACTATTCGTGCAAACATTATGTTTTCGATTATGAAAAAGGGATGCAAAAGAATTATCGTTTCGTCTTCTATGCCGAATGAGGGCAAAACAACTACAACGGTAAACCTTGCAGTATCAATTTCGCAGGCAGATCAAAGAGTTCTTCTTATTGACGGAGATTTAAGAAAGCCGAAAATTCATCACTACTTCTCTGTACCTAACTCACCGGGGCTTACAAATTATTTAAGCAGTGTTATTTCAGGCAGAGGAAGCACGGACTTATTCGGCGTTATAAGACCGACTGAATATAAAAATTTGTGTATTCTTTCATCAGGATCAATCCCTCCTAATCCTGCAGAGCTTTTAGGCTCTGAACTAATGAGTGAATTTCTTGATGAGGTAAGCCGTGATTTTGATTATATCATTATTGACACACCTCCGGTAAACGTTGTATCGGATGCATTACCGCTTATCAGGGAATCTGACGGTGTCGTACTCGTTGTTCGCTCAAATCACTCGTCACATCCGGAGCTTCAGAAGGCGCTCTCTGCACTTGAATTTATTGATGCAAAAATTCTTGGATTCGTAGTTAATCACGTAGAAACCAAATCAAACAGGATGTACTCAAGCGGAGGATACGGCGGATATAAATACGGATATTCGGCATACGGAGGCTACAGCTACAAAAGCGGCAGAGGCTTAAGATATAAAAGTAATACTCCGTATGATCCGAGGAGTTAATTATGCTTATTAAGAATTTAGTTGAAACTCACTGCCATATTCTACCGGCTATCGATGACGGAGCACGGGATGTTGAAACAAGTGTGAGGATGATACAAAGACTTCAGGCACAGGGCGCTGAGGCAATAATTCTTACTCCTCATTATTATTCGGACTCTATATCGCTTGACGATTTTATCGAAAGACGGAATTATGCATTACGAGAGCTTAAATCGGCTTTGCCTGAAGGCAGTCCAAGGCTGATTCCTGCTGCGGAGGTTTATATTTCGAAGTATCTTTTCAGTAATGAGAATCTTGAAAGGCTGAAAATAGGTAATTCTGACTACGTGCTTATTGAGCATTCATTTAACTGCGATTTCGGTCAGAGCACGTATGACAGGCTTTTTAAGCTTAATTATGAGTATAAAATAAGACCTGTTCTTGCCCACATTGAAAGATACCCTGCTCTTATAGATGACGGCGACCTGCTTGATGAATACATTAATATGGGATGCATTGCTCAGGTGAATATAAGCTCATTTACCGATGCCCCGAGACATATCAGAAAAAGGCTCATAAAATATCTTGAATCCGGCAGAATTCACGTAATAGGCTCCGACTGCCACAACCTTGATTCAAGAGCACCGAAATACGAAAACGGTGTTAAGGAAATCATAAAAAAATGCGGACAGGAAGCACTTGATTCGTTGATAAGAAACGCAAACATATTAGCTAAGTAAATATGTAAATAAACAAAAACGGTGACCGTTAAATTAACGGTCACCATATTTTTTATGCTTTTAGGTTTTAGGCTTTTTAGGCTTCTTAATTTTTTCCTCGTATACGGGAACTACCTCCTCAACAGGTCCTTTTGCAATAATTTCCCCGTGTTCAAGAAGAATTGCAGTATCGCAGATTGCCTTAACCTGCTCAACGTTATGTGAAACGAAAAGAACAGTTACTCCTTTTTCAAACATCGACTTGACCTTTGCAAGACTTTTTCTTTTAAATCCTGCATCGCCTACTGAAAGCACCTCGTCAAGAATGAGCACATCAGGCTCTACCGCGGTAGCAATAGAAAAGCCGAGTCTTGCTCTCATACCGCTTGAATAATTCTTTATCGGAACCTTTATGAAGTTTCCAAGCTCGGAAAATTCTACAATCTCGTCAAATTTTGATGAGATGTATTCCTTGTCATAACCGAGAATTGCACCGTAAAGATATATGTTCTCCTCGCCTGAGTAGTTGGGGTCAAAGCCTGCACCAAGCTCCAAAAGAGGTGCGATAACTCCTGATTTTTCAACAGTGCCCTCATTAGGCTTGTACACACCTACGATAGTCTTAAGAAGTGTACTCTTACCTGCTCCGTTAAGACCCATAATAGCCAGGTGTTCACCCTTTTTTACCTCAAAATTAATATTCTTGAGAGCATAAAACTTCTTATATTCAAGCTTTCTTGTTACCAGCTTAATAACGTATTCCTTTAAGTTGTCAACCTTTTCCTTGTTAAGATTAAAGGTCAGTGTAACATTTTTTACAGAAATAGCAGTATCTTTATTCATAGTAATACCTCTATAATTTACTTAATCCTCTCTTCTCATCTTCCACACAACAGCTATAATGATTACGGATATGAAAATGAGTATTCCTCCGCAAAATGCAACACTCGATATTGCCATATAGACATAGCTTAAGAATTGTTTTGAAAGATACAAAGGGAAAATATCTACACTCCTTACAAGTGAAATGATATATATTATCAAAGCAAGAAACAGCTCGTAAATTCCTGCTGACAGGAAGCTGATTGCAATGGCTCTTACCGAACGCTGACGTTTTGTTCCGACAAAAAATTCGATTAACAAAAGCGAAAGCACAAAAAATGCACTCACTCCGATTACTGCATATAATGCAATATCCATTACGTTAAGCACTGATTTAGCCTTGTCCATATGAGGCATTTCAACTGCGTTTACAAAATACTCATTAATTTCGTCTGCTATTTTGTCTACTACAGCTTCATCATACTTAACGCCGTCTGCTTTAAGCTGATTTTGAATTTTTATCTTAAATTCATCGCATACACTGTTAATCTGCTTTATATGGCTTTCCCCGGAATATTCGATTTTGTCCGAAATATAATATCCGAAATAAGCACTTACAGCCTCGCTTACAGCCTTGTAGCTGAAAATATCATCAACACTGCCGTCTGATATACCCTGAAGCTTACATACGTCCTTGGCATAGTCCGAAACATTATTTCTTAACCCAGAGGTATATTCAAAGGACGTAAACTGCTTTTCGATTACCGATTTATTAAGAAATGCACCTTTTGCGCAAACTGTCATACTCAAAAGAACTATGAGTAAAAACAGTATGAATGAAATAAAGCTTCTGATTTTTTTAGAGAACTTTTTCTCGTGTTCGTTTGATGACATTTATCCCACCTCCTCAGCTGATACGGCAATAACACAAAAGTCACTGCCGCTATGCTCTGAAAGGTCGGTCTCCTTAACTGAGAGCACAAGCACGTTCTCGTAATTACCGCTGTATTCTGCCTTGCCGCTTTCAACGAAGCCTGTATCAATAACCTTATAATCTGTATCAGAATCAGAGGTTTTAAAGGTGATTATATCACCTGCTTTTACGTAGTGCAAAGGTGCAAAAAAGCTCTCGCTGTAGCCTGTTATATAAGTACACTTGCCAACGGTAGTTTTCTCTGCTGAAAGCCCTGCGCCGTATCTCATAGAAACACGGTTTGCACCGTAATATATATTGCAGTTAAGTCCGAAGCTGTCACCTTCAAGTGTGCCGATTTTTGCACCGTAATCAGCCTTGCTGATTTCAGTTAAATCATTGCTGATTTGAATGTCGGCATTACTTATCGGAAACTGTGATTGAACCTTGTGCACGAATTTGACAGCCGTCGGCATTGCAATAACGATTACCGAAATAGTAACTGCAAGTGCAATTATCAGGTGAACGGCTATTTTTGATACGTACACAGAGCCGATGGTCTTGCCATTCTTTCTCTTTTTATCACTCATATAAAGGGATACTCCTAATCCTCGAAAACTGCTCCCTTAGAGCCGCTTGTTACGTGCTGAGCATATCTCTTGAGATAGCCTGTAAGATTCTGAACGGGAGGAGTCCATTTAGCTTTTCTCTCAGAAAGAACTTCATCTGAAACATTTACTCTGAGAACTCTTGCAGGGATGTCGATTTCGATTTCATCGCCGTCCTCAACAAGAGCAATAGTACCGCCCATTGCAGCCTCAGGACTTACGTGACCGATTGAGGCACCGCGTGTTGCACCTGAAAATCTGCCGTCTGTAAGAAGTGCAACGGATGAGCCGAGTCCCATACCGATAATTGCTGAGGTTGGTGAAAGCATTTCTCTCATACCGGGTCCGCCCTTTGGTCCTTCGTAGCGGATAACAACAACGTCGCCTGCAACGACTTTGCCTCCATTAATAGCGGCAATTGCGTCCTCCTCGCTGTCATAGCACTTAGCAGGGCCCTTGTGCTGCATCATTTCAGGAGCAACTGCGCCCTTCTTTACAACTGCACCCTCCTCAGCAAGATTGCCTGTAAGAACGGCAATACCACCATCAGCTGAGAAAGGATTATCAAGTGTTCTGATAATTTCGCCGTCTGCATCGGGAGCTGCTGCAATTCTGTCTGCAACGGTGCCGTTTACTGTGAGAGCGTCTGTATTAATCATACCGCCCTTTGCAAGCTCCTTAACTACCGACTGAATACCGCCTACGTCATTAAGATCGGTAATAAATACAGATGAAGCCGGATTGAGCTTACAAATCTGCGGTGTCTTTCTGCCGTACGCATCAAGGTCTGCAAGGTCAATATCGTGACCTGCTGCGTGAGCGATAGCAGTGAGATGAAGAATTGTATTAGTTGAACAACCGATAGCCATATCGGTGCGCATTGCATTTTCAATAGCTTTTTCGGTAATAATATCACTCGGCTTGATGTCCTCTTTAAGAAGCTCCATAACTCTCTCGCCTGCCTGCTTTGCAAGACGAAGTCTTGAACTCATAACAGCAGGAATTGTGCCTGAGCCGGGGAGTGACATACCGATTGTTTCTGTAAGGCAGTTCATAGAATTTGCAGTGTACATACCTGAGCATGAACCACAGGTCGGGCAAGCGGTCATAGCACAGCTTTCAAGGTCTGCGTCACTCATTTTGCCTACAGCATTTGCTCCAACGTATTCAAACTGCTCTGAAAGACCTATACGGTTTGTCGTTTCGGTGCTCTTACCCGGAAGCATAGGTCCGCCGTTGATGAAAATACAAGGCAGATTGAGTCTGCACGCTGCAAGAAGCATACCCGGAACAATTTTATCGCAGTTAGGAATGAACACGATAGCATCAAGAGGGTGAGCCGTAAGCATAACCTCGATACTGTCTGCAATAAGCTCTCTTGAGCAAAGTGAATACTTCATGCCCCTATGATTCATTGCGATACCGTCGCATACGCCGATTGTGTTAAATTCAAACGGAACACCGCCTGCGTTACGGATACCCGCCTTAACCTGCTCCGCGATTTTATCAAGGTGCATATGACCGGGGATGTAATCACTCTTTGAATTTACAACTGCAACAAACGGTCTGCCCATTTCAAGCTCATCAATACCGAGTGCTCTTAAAAGAGAACGGTGAGGTGCTCTTGAAGGGCCTTTTTTAATTAAATCAGATCTCATAATATATATCCTTTCCTATATAGCTGAAAAAATGTTTAAGCATAATTAAATATGTTTAGAAGATTATATCACAATGTTTTAAATAGTGCAATATAAAAAGGACATCTTCGAATAAGAAGATGTCCTTTGCTTGTTTGCAGGGGGGGAATTATCCTCCCTTATGAACACATTGGTGATTATGCACCTTTTGATAGTTTAAGTTTATTTAATCTGCTGTGCAAGAGTATCAAGCGCTTCGATGTCGGAGGGCTTTACGGTAGTTCTGATTGTGACCGTATC
Source organism: Eubacterium sp. (assembly GCA_022511225.1). Classification (GTDB taxonomy): domain Bacteria; phylum Bacillota; class Clostridia; order Oscillospirales; family Acutalibacteraceae; genus Eubacterium_R. Next base: position 124,380 of record JAFLRZ010000004.1, on the reverse strand, counting down.
GCCTACGAGCTCGATATTTTTCATCTGTTCAAATTCAGCCTTCATCGTTCTTGCGGCACTCGGTGCCCACGAAGCATTTTCAACAAATGCAACCTTTCTGTTCTGGAAAGCCTTGCTCTTAAGATGATGAATAAAATCACCCATAGGAGTAAATACTCCTCCGTCATAGCTTGATGCCATACAAAGAAGTGTGCTGTGCCTGAAAGCATCCTCCACACACTCAGCCATATCATCTCTTGAAAGATCTGCAATAGCCACTCTCGGGCATCCCTTTTCCTCAAGCTTCTGCTTCATAATCTGAGCAGCTTCAGCCGTGTTGCCGTGAATTGATGCATATGCAATAAACACGCCCTCATTTTCAGGCTGATACGATGACCACGTATTGTATAGGCTCAAAACCTCAGGAATAGTGTCAGTAAGTATAGGGCCGTGAAGCGGGCAAATTGTATTTATTTCGAGAGCTGATGCCTTTTTAAGTACCGTCTGCACAGGTGCACCGTACTTGCCTACGATATTGAAATAATATCTTCTTGCCTCGCACGACCATCCCTCATCCGCATCAAGTGCTCCGAACTTGCCGAATGCATCTGCTGAAAAGAGCACCCTTTCACTGCTTTCATATGAGAGCATAACCTCAGGCCAGTGCACCATAGGAGCCATAATGAACGTAAGAATATGACTGCCGAGTTCAAGAGTATCACCCTCGTTTTTGATGATAACTCTTTCGTCCTCAATTTCTAAAAACTGAGGGAGCATACCTTTAGCCTTTGCAGAGCAGACAAGCTTAAGGTCAGGGTAGATATCTGTAACTGCCTTAATGCAGCCTGAATGATCGGGCTCAAGGTGCTGAATAACAAGATAGTCAGGTGTTCTGCCGTCGAGTGCAGACTTAAGATTTTCAAGCCATTCATCAGCCTTACGCTTATCGACAGTATCCATAATTGCGATTTTTTCATCGATTATGAGATATGAGTTATAAGCAATTCCGTTAGGTACTATGTACTGACCTTCAAAAAGGTCAATTTCCCTGTCATCTACGCCAATATATCTGATTGAATCAGAAATTTGAATTTCCATTATTGTTCTCCCAATTATCATTGTAATCAGTAGGAGGCTGATAATACTCGCCTATATTTGTACTGCCGTTATTACTTTGCGGTGATGAAAAATAGTTGCCCTGCTGAGGAGGATTATAATTTTCATTATTATAATTATAGCTTTGTGCTTCATATCCGTCTGAATACTGATTTGAAAATGAGTTATCATACGAATTGCCTGTAAAGTAATTATTCTGAGCCTGCTCGTTCATTGCTTCTCTTGACATTACCTCATGCTGAGCAATGTCGCCGTTTTGAAGTGCTCTTATACGGAAGTTTTCATAATAGAGAGCATCAGTAACCTGAATGTAAGGTAATACGTAAATTGATGCTAATCCTAAAGTGATACATGTAAGAAGCCACCAAGGAAAGAAACTGAGGTTGAGCACGAACAACTCGCCCTTATGCCCTTTTGTCATTTTCTTTGAGATTGCAAGAGCCTCTGAAGGCGACAAATCAGGATTGTCGCACATAAGCTGGTAAGCAAAATACGTGCTGTAATAATAAACAATTCCCGGTATTATAAAGAGCAGTGAAAGAAGTCCTGTTATCAATCCTCTTAAAACCGCAAGACCAAGCTTATTGCTAAAGCTTTTATTGAAGCTGTCCTTGAAAAGTCTGCCAAACTCTTTGCCTAATTCAAATCTTTCGGCAGGATTTCGCCTTACAAATGAAACAAGAATTCCTGTAAGTGTAACTCCGAGAGGTGCAAATATTATTCTTATAATTATACCGATAATGGCTAAAATCATTACGAATGACATTCCGGCTAATAAGAATGAAGTTCTGTTGCCTGAGCCGAATATATCATCCAAAAAGCTATCGTTTTCAGTATCTTCTATAGCGCCGAAGCTGTCAAACGGATTGACATCACCGCTTTGCTGACCCTCATAAAACTCATCAAATCCGAAATCGCCGTAGTCATCGTCCTGATTGTAATTGTTGTAATAATCCTCGTCAGAGTAATTATAATTGTAGTAATTGTCATTTCCGAACAGATTATCTAAATTACTGTGACTAAAGTTGAAGTTCAAGTTGAAGCCTGTGTTAGCTCCGCTAAGCAATGTTACAATTAAAATAATCACAAACAGCTGAAAAACCTTGCCCTTAATGAGAGCTCTTGCCTGTTGTTTTACAATAGGTCTGTTAATGTTGTACATATTAATCACTCTTTTCGATTTTACTAATTAAAATTCAAGCTTGCTTTCAATAAATGATGCGAGCTCAGTAATCGGAAGTCTTACCTGCTCCATTGTGTCACGGTCACGAACTGTAACACAACCGTCCTCCTCTGACTCAAAGTCATACGTGATGCAGAAAGGAGTACCGATTTCATCCTGACGGCGATATCTCTTGCCTATAGAGCCTGCTTCGTCAAAGTCAACGTTGAATTTCTTTGAAAGTGCTGTGAATACCTCCGTTGCCTTGTCACTGAGCTTTTTTGAAAGAGGAAGCACTGCTGCCTTGAACGGAGCAATAACAGGGCTGAAATGCATAACAACTCTTGTGTCGTTCTTTTCAGCGTCAATAACCTCTTCGTCATATGCCTCGGTAAGAAGTGCAAGGAAAAGACGCTCAACACCGAGTGACGGCTCAATAACGTACGGAACGTATTTTTCACCCGTTGCCTGATCAAAATATTCCATATTCTTTCCGCTTGTGTTGATATGCTGAGTAAGGTCGTAGTCAGTTCTGTCTGCCACACCCCAAAGCTCGCCCCAGCCGAACGGGAAGAGATATTCAAAGTCTGTAGTAGCCTTTGAGTAGAAGCAAAGCTCCTCAGGGTCATGGTCGCGAAGGCGGAGATTTTCTTCCTTAACGCCGATTGAGTAGAGCCAGTCACGGCAGAAGCCTCTCCAGTAATCAAACCATTCAAGGTCTGTGCCCGGCTTGCAGAAGAATTCAAGCTCCATCTGCTCAAACTCTCTTACTCTGAAGATAAACTTACCGGGTGTAATTTCGTTTCTGAATGATTTACCAATCTGTGCGACACCGAAAGGAATCTTCTTTCTCGTTGTTCTCTGCACGTTAGCAAAGTTTACGAAGATACCCTGAGCTGTTTCAGGACGAAGATAAATCTCATCCTTAGCATCCTCGGTTACACCCTGAAACGTTTTGAACATAAGGTTAAACTGACGGATGTCAGTAAAGTTATTAGCACCGCAGTTAGGACAAGGAATGTTGTGCCCCTTGATGTATGCTGCCATTTCATCATTGCTCCAACCTGCAACATTTGTGCCGTCAAAGCTTTCGATAAGATCGTCTGCTCTGTGCCTTGTTTTGCAATCACAGCAGTCCATAAGCGGGTCAGAAAATCCACCGAGATGGCCGGAAGCCACCCATGTCTGCGGATTCATAAGAATAGCAGAGTCAAGTCCTACGTTATATGGGTTTTCCTGAATAAACTTCTTTCTCCATGCCTTTTTGATGTTCTCCTTGACCTCGACGCCGAGAGGGCCGTAATCCCATGTGTTTGCAAGTCCACCGTAAATCTCGGAGCCTGCATATACAAAGCCTCTGCCTTTGCTGAGTGCAACAAGCTGTTCAAGTGTTTTGTCAGTATTTTTCATATAATTAATCCTCCAATATTATTTTGATATTTAATATGTATTTTACTATTTTTATCTAAATAAGTCAATATAATAAGCGATATGAGGCAGAAGAAAAAGAGGTTATCAAAATGATAACCTCTTTTTAAGAGTCGGATGATCATTGAAACTTATTATTGAAACATCTGAATAAGTTTCGCATAGTCTTTTGCGTTGATATAGCCGTCTGATACAACGTCTAAATATTCACAGTAATTTTCATCATCAGCCTTTGTGCTTATGCAGTCGCTGAAGCGTACCGTAAAGCTATCACCGCAGACTGAGCAGCTGATTGTTGCTATATCATTCTCAAAGTTTGTAAGCTCGTATGAGTGATTGTCACTCCAGATTATGTAAACCTTCATATCCTCGGTTACGTTTGTGATGTCCTCACTCCAGCGGTCAAATGCTTTGCATTGCATAAGAGGAATTTCAGGAGCGAATGGACTTTCGTTTGGCTCAACGTATCTCACACCTAAAAGTTCCTGCATCTGCTCATCAGCGAAAAATTTTACCTCAAAAAATTCCCTTGACACGTCAACGTGAACCGACATATCCTCGCTGTTTGCAAGAGAGGTTGAATACGTATAATCAAGTCCGTCAACAAGGTTGTCAAAGTTGTTAGTATGAAACTGACCGAGATAGTAGGCAAGGTATCCCTCGCTGTCAAGTGAAGTTGATGTGATATTGTTACGATTATCAACCTCAAAAGGAATCAGAATTTCAACACCGTTCAAAATTGCCTGTGCTGTCGTTGTCTGCCCTCCGATAGCCGGTCCGACAACTGCATTAAGCGACGTGTTATAACTTAAATCAAGTGAAATCAAATGATTTTTTGAACAGGTAAATTCCTTTAAACGAGTGTTCTTTGAAACGTCAATAGCGGTAAGCTCGTTTTGGTCACATCTTAAATCAGTAAGATTCACAAGCGCTGATACATCAAGGCTTGCAATCTTATTTACGTAGCAATGAAGCATATCAAGAGCAGTGAGCGAGCCGAGTGTCAGCGATGTAAGCTTATTGTCTGAGCAGTTGAGCGAAACAAGCTTAGTATTTTTTGAAACGTCAAGAGTCTTTAAGCGGTTTCCCATACACGTAAGAGAAGTAAGGTTAAAAAGTGCGGAAACATCAAGCTCCTCAAGACCTATATAAGCACATCTTAATATTGAAAGAGAGTTTGCAAAATACTCAATACCTTTTAGGGTTTTAATCTCTTGATCGTCATCAAGATAGCCTGAGATCGGCATATTGCTTACATTTCTTTCTTCAGCACTCAGATAGCCGTTTCGGTTGTTGTCATACCTTTCAGTGACAAACGCCCTGAAAACGGGATCGGGAAAATTAGTTGCATTTATCTCGATCTCATCACCGCTGAAGGCTGTAAAGCTTATGCTAAAACAGCCTAAAAGCATAGTGATTACGAGTAAAAGGGATAAATACTTTTTTGTTGTTTTATTCATATTTACCCCTCCTAAGCTCTTGTGATAGTAACTGTTACCGAAGCTGATGCGGTTGTGCCGTCAGCGTTTGTTACCGTACAGGTAATTGTAGCAGTATTTGAAGATGCGAGCTTACCAAGTGATGCCACTTCTACAACACCGCTATCGCTTACTTTAATGCTGTTTGGTGCTGAAGAGGTGTAGCTTACGCTTGTTATGCAGTTTGCATTTTCAGGAGTTGTAATATAACCGATAGTGAGTCCCTTGAAGTTGTTGTAGCTTCCTCCGCAGGAGCGTACTATAGAGTCGGTTACAAGCTCACCGTCTGCAGTAAGTGCAATTGACGTTGCCGGTATCATTTCATCTATAATGCTGAAATCATACGTTTTAACAGCTTCTCTGTCGTAATCGTCAACAGTTTTAACAGTTACTGTAATTGAGCCTTTTTCAGCAGTCTTTGTGATTAAAACTGTATTGTCACTCAACAGGGCAGTGACACCGCTTTCATTTGAAGTCGTGATGTCAACAGACTTAACCATTGCTCCTTCATTCAGTGCTATGTCAAGCGCAGCGATGCCGTTTTCGTCCGCCTGAATCAAAGCACCGCTTTCAACAGCTTCACCGTTTTGTAAAATTGTGACTACAGGAGAAATAAATTCATTGCCTTCAAGGGCAGTCATTGCCTCAGTCAATAATGAACACGCTGTGTCGATTTCATCCTGAGATGCGTAAATATTGTCATAAACGGCAACTGCGTTTTCGTACGCTGCCTTAAATGAGGTACCGTAGCTATAAGCATAGTCCATATAATTTATTGACTTAGCCGTATTTATAGCAGCCTTAAGTGCCGTTGAATCCCAAGTGGTAAACGCCTTGATTGTTGCCGTATAACCACCGTCAAGCGTTGTTGCAGTAATTATAGCTTCACCTTGTGAAATAAAGGTTACAACACCGTTATCATCAACAGTAGCAATGCTTTCATCACTTGAAGAATAGAAGCAATCCTTTATGTATGAAGTGCTCAGTGACGAATTATTCTGGTTAGTTATATTAGGAGAAAGCTTTACTGTTTCGGCAGGTGCACCGGATACCATTTCATTGTTAAAGCTGATTCCTGTTACACCTGAACGGGTGAAAGCAACGTACATAGTGGCAGTAAACATTTCACCGCGAAGGTTCGTTATTGTACAGGTAATCTTTGATGCTACTGCCGAAGTCAATGAAGTGTTTTTAACAAGACCGAATTCATCAACCGTAACGTTTGAATTTGATGATTCCCACTTGATTGACGTATAAATAGAGTCTGCCGGCTCTACAATCGGTACAAGGCTGATAGTTTTGCCTGTGATTGAAATCGTGTTTGCATAACGGAGGAAGCCTTCCCTGACAAGAGTTACATTTGAATCCTCTTCATAGCCGATCGAAATACCATTTGCAACAACGTATTCAACTAATGAATTATAAGCATTGTCAAGCTCCTCAATCATCTGATTTACTTCAGCCTGAGTTGCTCTGCCTTCAGTAATCATTGTCTTTGCCTGAGCAACAACCTCTGCAAGAGCATTGAGTGATTCCTCGGTGTAGAGGTACGTACCTGTAGCTTCCTCAATGAGATTATAGTATTCATTCTGCTTTTCGGCAAGCATACTAAAATCTGTTAAGACTTCGATAGTAATGGAATCGGTATAACCGCCGTCAAACGTTTTTCCCGTAATAGTTGCAGTACCCTTGTCAACAGGAGTAATTACGCCACTTTCATTAACCTTTAAGACTTTTTCGTTTGACGAGCTCCAAATAACAGTGTTAATGCCCGAGCCGCTCACTGTATAAGCAAGCTGTTTACCTGCGTCTGTTGCATACATCGTACTAACTGTATCAGTAATTTCAAAGCCTGTTACAGTGTCGTCGGACATAACAACCGAAACAACTCTCGTATACGTTCTGTCATAATGATCTGTAATTGTAACTGTAAGGATAGCCCAAGCGCCTTCATCGGTTTTTGTTGGAGTCAGAGTAATTGACGTATTGCTTATGGAAGTATCCATTTTAGACGTTCCTGCAACTGCCCACTCAAACGATTTGTACATGGCGTTACTCGGTGACGGACTTGCAACAAGCGTTACGTAGTTATAATTATTCCAGTTAGAATAACCTTTTGAAAGATTTATTGAAAGTGCATCGCTTGACGGTACTGTACCGCTTGTAACAGATTTTGCTGAGCCGACAAGCGGTTTAGAGTACGTGGTGTAAGCTATATCAATATAGTCAGCCTTGATATATGGATTATTTAAAAGGTCTTGATATGCTTTGTTAAGGGCTGCTGCTGCATTGTCGATATCCTGCTGTGAAACAGTATTATCGTCCATAACACGCAAAGCGTTTTCGTATGCATCCTTAAATGCCATACCGTATTCATAAGTATACTGAGTATAGTCAACGCCCTTGCATTTTTCAATAATCTCACGAAGGGCACTTCTGTCACCCTCTGTTGATACGACACATTCAGCAGAAATACCGCCGTCATACGATACTGCACGAACGATTGTTGAGCCTGCACTTACAAACTCAACTGTACCGTCCTGAGAAACAGAGGCAACGTCTAAGTTATCGGACTCCCAGTAATAGTCCTGAATGCTTGCAGCACCCCAATTTCCGAGTCTGCCTGTAGGATAAACAGTGCAGTATAATTTGAAAGTCTCACCTACTGCGCCTGTGATAGCAGTTTCCGAAAGTGCAAGTGAGGTTACAGGAGTGAACGCGAATGATACCCATACCGAATCCCTGAATGAGTTGCCGTAATGATCTGTTACGATACAGGTAATTCTGCCGTAGCAGGAGTCATTGATTGTAGGCGAGCATTTACCGTCACTCGTTACGGAAATATCAGTAGTTGACGATTCCCATTTAACCGATTCATAAGAAGCGTTGTTCGGATAAAGCCTTACGTTCAGGTCGAGCACAGCATTTTTGTAGCTTATGCCCTCAGAGAACAAGCTTAAATCGTACTGATAGAATTCCTTAGTTTGCTCACCGTCAAGGTAAAGTTCAATATTCTGGAGATAATTGTACTTTCGAAGATCCTTGTATGCTTTTTCAAGCTCCGCAGTCATTTTGTCGACCTCAGCCTGTGAATATCCACGGCGTGCAACCATATCCTTAGCCTTCTGCATAGTCTTTTCAAATGCTTCCCAGCTGTCAGGATAATAATTGACAGGATTAAGCGAAAGGTCAGTATACTGTTTAATGAGCAGTTCAAGAGCAGAGTAGTTTGTAACAACGTTTACTGCGCACTGTGCCACGTAGCCGCCATCATACGTTGTACAGTAAATCGTACAGTCACCGCCGGCAACGAACGTAACGACACCGTTCTGATCTACTTTTGCGATACTTTCATCACTTGAGGACCAGTAAACGTCAGTACGGCTTGCAGCACCGATTCCGATAGTTCCTGTAGGTGAAACGGTTGCAGTGAGCTTCTGATTTTCTCCGACCTTACCCTCAATAATTCTGTCTATATCAAGAGTAACACCTGTAACGGCTGTTCTTGCAAAGGTTACAAATACACTGTCGCTTGACTTATTGCCCATATAGTCGGTTACCGTACAGGTAATAATAGCCGAGCCCGGATCATTTGATGAAGGAGTACATTTACCGTTTTTGCCAACCTTTATACTGCTGTTTGATGATGTCCACTCAACGTCGCTGTACATAGCAGTGGACGGTGTTACTTCATATTCAAGATCATAGCTGTAATCTGTATAGCTTTGTAACGTGCCTACATTTACTGTGATATGATCACTTGCAAGCTCTGTTTTGTTAGGACCGAGAATGTTAACGCCTGAAACGTCAACAAAGCCTCCGACTTTATAGAAGGCATAAAGAAGCTCATCTGCATAAGTATCGCATACCATCTGTGAAGCCATCGGCTGATCATAAAGCACAAAATAAGCCAGATCAAGCGCCTTCATATATTCATTGTACAGCTTCTTATTTTCCTCAGTTCTGATTACGATTGTTCTGTCGCAAAGGTTAACGATATTCTTAAGTCTTTCCTTGTCAGGATAAACAGTTACCTGACAGGTATCGACAATACCGCCGTCGGCAGACACACAGTAAAGTGTCGCAGTACCTACATCTACGGCAGTAAGAGTTGCATCGCGGTTGTCATTTCTCCGTGTTTCAACCGTAAATATGCTATCGTCACTCGAATACCAATTACATTTGTAGCAGGCATATGCCGTAGAAGTCCAGCTACCGTCGAATTTGATAGTATGTGTTGCGTCAGCAGTTCTTCCTCTGATAATTTCGATTGAGCTTTGGTCAATCGTGTTTGATACTGCATAGTTTCTCGTAACACAGACGGTAATAATGTTTGACTTGATTTTGCCGTCCCCTGATACAGCGTAGATGTTAAACGTATCTGCAACCTCATGGCCTGCAGCCTGTTTTACGGTTGCCGTATGTGTATCATCTGAAACAGAGGTATTGTAATAGCTGTTATCAACTACCCATTTAAGGGTTTGGTTTGATGCATTTGAAGGATAAATTGATGCAGAAATGATTGCACCATTATTGTAATACGCCTCTGCAATTCCCTTATGAATTGTTACGTATGTATGTTCCTGGCCGTTTATTATTACGGTTTCTACTCTGTTAAGGTCACCGTTTGAGGTACCGTCAACAGCAGTGATTTTAATTTCGTCAATGGGTATACCGTTTGTTACGTTAAACGTGCCTATAAACGAAGAAATTTCAAAGAAATTTTTGTTTGAAAGATAATATCCTGTAGTTGCCTTGACGGCTATCGTACATTTTCCTCCGTTTGTCGGAATATAGTGACCCTTAGAGTCAATCGTGCCTATTCCGTCTGTGACAGAATTTTCGTCATCTGCCCACAGATACACAGGATTTCCGTCTTCGTCAACACCGTTCTGGATGCCCCAGCTTACGTAAAGATTGCTCGAATTTGAAACACGCTTGGGATATATTGAATAGGTATAATCAGTCTCCTCGCCCATTTCAAGATAATCTTTACCCGCTATCTCAACATCAGACAGGTATTGACCCGTTCTTCCCGTTACGGTTACGACATAGGACTTCGTAATGTTGTTGGCGGCTGAGGTTGCATAAATCGTACATTTCTGACTTGAAAGCACGCCGAGCGAGCCGCCTGCATCTCTACCGGTTATAACACCTGTTTTAGGATCGACGCTTGCGATTGACGGGTCTGATGACGTCCACGTTATATCCGAAGTGTTGCCGACTTCAGGCTGAATATTTACTATAGAAAGCTGAATCTGTGAGCCTTCTCTTACAGAATTAGCACCATCGATTGAAAAATCGGTAAGCGGCTTAGACTCAACTACGTTAAACGTGATTGAGTCATTATATACGAACTGAAGAACGAGGTTGGAAATGATTTCAACAGCAGTTGCCGTAAGCTGAACAGGGTCTGCTGTATTGCCCGCAATATCTTTAACTGCAAAGCAAACGTCAAGAAGAGCAGCAAGAACAGTTCTGTTCATATCAATACCAACATAATCAATAAGTATGCCTGCAATCTTGTCCGTATCGAGTGTGCCCGTGTTGTCAAGCGCATAAACGTAATTAACAAGCTTCAGTATACCCTCAATTATATCTTCTGTATCCGGAGATACAACGACGGTAACCGTACCCGTATTCTTAAAGGTTACAAGACCACTGTCGTTTACGGTTGCAACAACCTTACCCCTGTCAAAAATTGATGAACTTTTAACGGAATATATAACTCCGTAATGAAGTCTGACCGGAGTTGTTACCGCATAAAGCTGTACAGTCGAGCCGACTGCGACGGTAGTGTTGATTTGTGACTTATTAGTGATATGCGTACCGTTTGGCAGGAAATTTGCATACCATTCTTCATTCTTCGTTACTGCAATCTGAACATAGTCATCAGCAAGAACGGAACCGTCTTCAGCACAAAGCTGAACGTGAATATTGGAATTTATTTTATCAAGATATTCTCTCAAGGAATCAATGAGTTGACCTTTGTAGGATTCAACCCACTGAGCGAGCGCAGATTCAGAGCCGAAAAGCCCCTCAACAACTTCAACTATGGCTTCTGTGTCCATCGTATCAACGTTAACATAATCGTTGAAAAGTGCCTTTTCAATAACAGATGCCATGACACCTCCTACAAGAGGAATAGTCTTAACCTCATTATCAATCCATGATTGAACAACAGCACCCTTTGATGAGTCGAATGCCTTGACAACACCCTCCTGCGTAACGTCAACAAGAGTAGGTGTTTCACTGAACCATTTAATGTATCCGTTATCAGGCATTTCGGTATCAATGAGCTTATACGTCAGTTTAAGCTCCTGGCCCTCAACCATATATTCAATATATGCTGAGCCGTCCTGCTTAGAAGTCGGTACAATAGTGTCAGTATCCTTGTAGAAAAGCTCTATATCATAGTAGCCCTCTACACCGTCACCGTCTGCAGCAAAGGCAGTCGCAGCAGGCAGTAAGCCTGTAACCGCCATCAACATCGCAAGAATAATACTGATTGCTCTCTTTTTAATAGTTGTCTTTCCCATTTTTCTGTTCCTTACCTTATTGATTATCTTGACTATATTTTTAATATATAATTATACATATGTTCATTATATACTTTTTTGTCAAGAATTTCAACAAATTCGCCTTGTGACAGCTCACAAATTTTATTGTTTCTATTTGTCTAATTTAACTAATAAATGGCAACACAAAATAAAAAAGCGTGCAGTAAACTGCACGCTTTTATGTAGATTAATCTTCCTTATGCCTGAGCAGGAGCGCCTACAGGACAAGCACCCTCGCAAGCACCACACTCGATACAAGTGTCAGCATCGATAACGAACTTGTCGTCACCCTCTGCAATAGCGCTTACAGGACATTCAGCAGCGCAAGCACCGCATGAAATGCAATCATCTGAAATTACATATGCCATCACGATACACCTCCTACATCATTCTTACAAATACTATAACAGTATAGCTGTAAAAAATCAAGATTTTTTTATCTTAATTTTTATTTTACTACTCTTACTTCGCTGCGATTTACTACTACAGGAAGTCCCTCGGGCGAGGAATCAAGCTGAACCTTAAGCATACCGGTAAGCAGTGAAACGTCAACTACTACGCCCCTGCCCTCTTTACAATCAACTACTGCACCCTTTCGAGGAGTAATCTTGTGAAGATGCTCATAGGAATTCTGCTCATATTTAAGACAACACATAAGTCTGCCACAGGTACCGCTTATTTTGCTCGGTGCAAGCGATAAGCCCTGATCCTTAGCCATTTTGATTGTAACAGAATGAAAATCATCAAGAAACGTCGAACAGCAAAACGGTCTGCCGCAAATTCCGAGGCCGCCGATAAGACGGCTTTCATCTCTCACACCGATTTGCCTGAGCTCAATTCTGATATGAAAATGATTTGCAAGATCCTTTACAAGCTCTCTGAAATCAACCCTGCCATCGGCAGTAAAGTAGAATACTATTTTTGAGCGGTCAAAGGAATATTCCGCTCCTGTGAGCGACATATCAAGACCGTGCTTTTCAATCTTCTGTGCACATATTTCAAGCGCACTTTTTTCATCAATTTTGTTTTGCTCAAGCACGTTAAAGTCCGCCTCGGTGGCAATCCTTTTGACAGGCTTAAGCGGTGAAACAACCTCGCTGTCCTCGACCTCTTTCACTCCTGACTGAGCGATACCACATTCAATTCCCTTAGAGGTTTCAACAATCAAATGCTGACCCTTTTTTATATTCAAATCCCTCGGATCAAAATAATAAGTCTTGCCTGTGTCCTTGAATCGAACACCAACAACCTTCGTCATATTTTTCCTTATCCTCCGTTATCTGCCGATAGCTTGTCTGAGGCTATAGCAGAATTTAGTAAGCAGCATATCGTAGCCGCAATTAATATTTGTCATATCTTTTAGTGTATCACAAACTGATATTAAGTCAACAAGTTTTTTTTGGTTAATTTTGTTTTTGATTTGCTTTACAAGCTCATACTGTCCTGATAAAAGCTCTGCATTACTTCCAAATATAAGAGCGTCCCTGAATATATTTTTAAGTATATCACAGCAAAGGACAATGTTTTTTCTGTCATACATAAGCTTTGAGCAAAGCTTGAGAAGCTCGTATTCGTTATCCTCAATCAGTGTTCTGCTCATCTGACAAGCAATATCAAACACTTCGCTTTCCTTGCCGTTTTTGATACTATCAAGTGCTTTGCCTATATTGCCGTTAAAGCTTTCAACGGTTGATTTTGCCTGTTCAAACGAACAATCCTCATAGTGCCCGGCAATATATCTTGCTCCGACATCCGTCTTAACTCCTTCAAGAGTGACTACAACCGACCTTGAAATAACTGTCTGCAGCAGAGCACCTTTGCTCTTAGCAGTCAGAATAAATATCACGTACTCAGGAGGCTCTTCAAGCACCTTAAGAAGCGCATTCTGAGCTGAAATACTCATACAATCCGCATTGCCGAGTATATAAATTTTATAATCACTTTCATTAGGCGTAACGTAAGCATCCCTGATAATCTTTCTCACAACGTCAACGTGGAAGGAATTAACTCCGCCCTCTGCCGAGTGTTCAAATATATCGGGATGAATTTTTTCCTCTGCCTTGCGGCATTGTACGCAGGAATTACAAGGTCTGTTCTCTCCTCTGCAGACAAGTGCCTTTGCCATCTGCCTTGCAAGAGTTTTCTTACCGAGCCCCTGCGCTCCCTCAATTATCAGCGCATGAGGAAAACGCTTGGCATCAATAAGATAGCCAAGCTGTTCAATAACTCTTTCATTTCCTGCAAAATCAATACTGTTCATAAACTAAATTTTCCTGAAATCATCAACGTCTATAACGAATGCTACTGCGCCGTATTCCTCTACGTCTACAGGCTTTTTAAGAAGTGAGCCTTCAAGAGTACTGTTAACACCCTTCTGAGTTACAACACGTTTAGTAACACTCTTTTCGAGTATTTCAAACAATCTTTCTGTCTTATCGTCCTCAATGCCGAAAAGAATAGTAGTCTGTCCGTCATTAAGAAACTGACCGGCAGTAGCAATGCGAGTTGAAAAAAAGCCTTCACTGCCTGTATTTGCAAGAACGTTGCTTAAATCATTATTAGACACAATTGCGACAACAAGCTTCATATATATCACCCTTTATGTAAATTGATTATCTTTCGTAACTAATTATACGATAAAAGCAGGTGAAATTCAACCAATAGGCAAATAAATTCAATAATAATTTACAATTTGTATTATTTTTGAGTACAGTTTGTACATTTTCAACTCAAAACTGTTGCGAGTGCTACGACAACGGGCATGGTAATAACTGACAGCACCGAAGACTGTGCGGCGAGCTCCGAGCCCAAATTAGGGTTATTGCCATACTTTGCAGCGTACATAGCTGTGTTGGTGGCAGTCGGAGCAGAGGCAGATATCGTCATAGCTACCAAAAGTGCTCCCCTTACACCGCAGACATAGAAAATCCCAAGCATACAAAACGGTATAAGTACAAGTCTTATGAAAGAAACAAAATATATCTCTTTTTTCGAAAACATATTCTTAAAGCTTGAATTAGCAAGGAAAGTGCCAAACACAATCATCGCAAGCGGTGAATTGCAGTTGCCGACTGCTTCAAGCGGATATTCTATAATGTAGGGAAGCTTCGGCTGAAGAAAGAAAAGCGGAAGTCCGATTATAACAGACATTGAGCCGGGATTAAAAATAAGTCTTTTGAAATTTATCTTTGCCTCGTGACCCGACATTTCATATATACCGAGTGTGAATGCAACGATATTGAACACCGCAACGTAGATGGAACAGTAAAATATTCCCTCAGCTCCTATAACGCTTTTAGCAAGCGGAAGTGCAAGAAATGCCGCATTCGAGAGTATCATCGCATAGTGATAAATTCCACGCTCTTTAAGTGACCTTTTTCTGAACGTGAGAAAAGAAATCAGCGCACCGAACAAGTGGGTTGCAAAAGCGCAAATAAAGGCAACGAGTATGCCTTTAACGTGCTCAGCGGTGTATTCCATTGTGATAAATGTATGTATAATTGCAATCGGCAGAATCACGTTAAAAAGCAGGTCAATCAACCTTTTCCCGTCTGCCTGCCTGAATATACCGATTTTATCTGTTGCAAAGCCTATTCCTGCAATAAGATAAAGAATAAGCACCTGCATACCTATAGTTTTCAGATTTTCAAGAAACACGGCAGACTCCTTATTTTTTATTCTCCGATACGAGTGAAATTGAGAACACTCCCATAGCAAAATAGCTTACTGCACTGAGTGTCGTTTCGTTGATTACACCGTCAAAATTTACAAACGCATAAAGCAGATACGGAACAAAAAATACAATGCTTACGCAAAAGCTCATAATACTGCTGAGAGTAAAAAGAATTGATTTGCCCTTGCCTTCACCGTAAATGAAGGATATATATCCAAACCACGCAAATACAATGAAAATCAAAAACAGAAATTCAAGGATTGAATCAATATCACTTCTTACGTCAACTATTGCAGTTGTGATTTTTACGAATCTTGCTACTCCGAACAATATAATCGACAAGTGAAGAAAATTAAATTTCTTAAAATCAAAATTTCTTCCCCTTGATGTCAGCGAAATGCAGATAAGATAAAAACAGCTTACTAATGAGAATATGCCTGAAAGTGCAAGAGGTATAATATAGGCATATTCAACATATCTTGTATTACTGAAATATTTAAAGCAGACAGAGCTTTGATTTATGAAATCAATAAACATACCTGCAGATGCTATGAGTGATGAAATTGAAATCACACGGCTTTGCCTTATGACCTGACACGCATTTGGTTTTTTTAGTGCTAAAACAAGCGATACGGCAAGCATTATTGCAATCAAAGCATAAATCAGATATGACAGCTTTGAATAACTTTCGATTGTTTGTGCACTTACTTCAGGTGTACTCAGTAATTGAAAAAAGCGCAGAAAGCAAGCTCCAATTACCAATACACTGATTATAAGCACCGGCAATTTAGCTTTTGTTTTCTGCACCTTTAGTTCTCCTTAAAATCTATCTTTTTTCTATAGGAATAAATGCTCTCTGCTTGTTCACGCTCTTATACGCAGGGCGCATAATTTTGCCGTTTGACGTAAGTTCCTCAAGTCTGTGA
The DNA here is from genome assembly GCA_022511225.1 of Eubacterium sp. Lineage (GTDB taxonomy): Bacteria > Bacillota > Clostridia > Oscillospirales > Acutalibacteraceae > Eubacterium_R. The sequence goes on along the minus strand of JAFLRZ010000004.1, from coordinate 108,058 downwards.
GCACACCAGCCTACAATTCTTGCAGTTGCAAATAGAGGTGTATATAAATCCTCAGGTATTCTGAGCACCTTATACACAAGCCCTGAATACAAATCAACGTTTGCACACATAACCTTATCTGTTCCCCTGACCTCATTAAACACCTCAGGAGTAAGAAGCTCGATATTCTCAAGAGTCTTGAATTCTTTTTCAAAGCCTTTTTCATATGCAAGCTTTCTTGCATTTTCTTTAAGGATTACAGCTCTTGGGTCGGACTTAGTATAAACCGCATGTCCCATACCGTAGATAAGACCTGAGCCGTCACCTGCTTCTTTTTTCATAATCTTGTAAAGATAATCCTTCACCTGTGCCTTGTCGGTAGGGTCGGCAACGTTTGCAATTATCTCGTCCATCTGCCTTGCAACACGAAGATTCGCACCGCCGTGACGAGGACCTTTGAGCGAGCCGATACCGCCTGCAATTGCAGAATACGTATCGGTAGCACTTGAAGTAAGTGCTCTCGTTACGAAGGTCGAATTATTTCCGCCGCCGTGGTCAGCGTGAAGAGTAAGGCAAATGTCAAGAAGCCTTGCTTCATCTCTTGTAAATTCCTTGTCGGCTCTGTTTTGGTTTAGTATGTACTCGGCAGTCGACTGTCCCTTATTAATCGGATGAAGGAACATTGTCTTGCCGTAAAAGGCTCTTCTCTTTACCTGATACGCACTGTTCATAATAGTCGGAAACTGAGCAATAAGCTGAAGTGACTGGCGAAGAACGTTTGGTATCGAGGTGTTGTCGGGGTCTTCATCAAAAGAATAAAGCGTCATAACGCAGCGTGCCATTTTATTCATAATGTCCTTTGAAGGATTTTTCATAATCATATCTTCAACAAAATCGTCGGGAAGCGCACGGCACTCGGCAAGCACCTCTCTTAAGCTGAGAAGCTGATTTTGTGTAGGAAGACTGCCGAAGAGCAGAAGCCATATTACCTCTTCAAAGCCGAAGCGGTCCTCCTTTACACAGCTTGCAACTAAATCATTGATGTCGTAACCGCGATATGAAAGCTTGCCGTCCTTTGGCACGCGCTCACCGTCAAGAATATAATATCCCTCAACAGAGCATATTCTCGTAAGTCCTGCCATTACACCTGTGCCGTCACTGTTTCTGAGACCGCGCTTAACGTGATAATTTTCGTAATCGGATTTTTTTATAGCGTTATTCTTATCAAGCTCACCGCAAAGATTTGAAAGAGCATCCATAGAAATTGGTGAAATGTATCCTGATGACATAAAAACACTCCTTTTGTCAGAATTTTATAAAACATATACTCGCAAGCATAATAATATTTAATACTACTGTATCAAATCATTATACATATAAACCATTATAAAGTCAAGGAGGCTGAAAATGAAAAAGCATTTTGTAATCTTCATAATAGTTTTTGCGCTGACAATATTAGTTCCGGTAATTGTCTGCATTATAACCGGCAGTCATACAAGCAATGAAAGTGTTGCAGGGATATTCAACAACGTTAAGGGTGCAGTTGAAAATATTAATTATTTGCCGTAAAAACTAATTTTTCGTGCTCTCGGTTATTTTCTTTATGCTTACTTCTGCCTTCGGCTCGATTTTAGAGGATTTAAAATAATCCTTCCAGTTGTCACTGCATTTTTCGTAGCTTTGAGGTAAGTCTCTCGCAACGTATTCTCCGACTCTCAATGAATCGCTGCCTGCATTCTGGCAAGCCGAAAATGCTGCCTTGCAGTTTTTTTCAAGCTGTCTGCCGGCAAGCTGACAAAGAAGTATTGATTCATCAATAGAAATACTTGTCTGGTAGTCATTCTCAATTTCATCTATTATCATATCGGCGTAGATATAGCTTTTAAAAACTATCTGCGAGTTTTCAACAGTTGCGTGATTTTTTACCTTGATGTCAAAAAACTCGACGCCTACCTTGCCGAACCGTTCATCTTCAAACTTCATTTTGAAGTTGTGTACCTTGTCGGCAATAAGCAAAAAGCCGTTAGTTTCCTCGTCATTGAGCACTGCCGTCATCTTATCATTACTGAAAACCGCAATACCCTCAGCCGTTACTCCCTCATTATTTTTGTCGCCCTTAAGCACGGGAATATAAATATCACTCGTTTTGTCGTTGTAAAGATTAAGCACCTGACCTGTTGTTATATATGCGCTGAAGCCTGCAGCTTCGCTGTTTTGAAGCAAGTACAAAATATTCTCACACGGCACACGGCTTTCATGCTCTTTACTGTCAAGAATCTTTGATGCCGTTGTGTCTGACAGGCAGAGAGCAACATCACTTCGTGTATCTGTTGAGCGAAGAAAATAATCGAGATGCTCGTCCATTCCTGCTTCGGCAACACTTTTTCCTATTACAACAATCTTTGTCTGCCCGAAAAATAAATCCTTTGAAAGCTTTTTTGACATAAAGGATATTGCTTCGACTAAACTTTCGCCTTTATCAGTAATCTTTTGCGTCATTATTCCGCTCGGAGCTTCGCCGTTGCTTGCACTTTTTGCAACGTTGAGCATTCTTATAGAAAGATTAGTACCGCCCTGCTCATTACTATCAATACCCATACCCTCAACAATGATAATATCCTTGAGGTTATTAGAATCCTTACAGCCGGAAAAAAGCATAACTATAATGATAGGTATGCAAAGCAGTTTAAAAATTTTGTACAAGCTCATCACCATAATTCCTTTTTCCAAAAATCAGCATCAGTAACGGAAGCAAAACACAAAAAGCAAAAAACATAATTACAGTAGTGCTATAAACAACATTGGTATACTGGTTAAACTTTGTAATAAGCGCCGATGTTCCCAACACAAACACCGAGCAGATTATACAGTTGTTTTTTTGCTTTATCTTATCAAAGCAGATTGATGCGCAGTAGATAAGAAGAGTTGTTTTTATAAACACACCGAGCATCCAGAACGAAATATGAATTACGTTAATTCGTTCAAAGCCTCCGACATTTGCCTGCTCAAAAAGGCTGTAAAGCGGAAACTGCTGAGTAGATGCGAAATCGCCCATTACTGCGATAGCAGTGTAGAATAAAGTTATTATCGCCGTAAAAAACGCGAGAATCGCAAAAACATATTGTCTTATCGCAACTCCGTTTACACGCTTTGAAAGGCACAAAAACAGTGCAGGCTCAATAGTATCGGTAGTAATTACAAGGATATTTTTCAATATATTGTCTGCGTCTTTGGTTATTACGGGGTACAGATTTATTTCGTTAATGTTGCGGTAATTGCATAAAATCACCGTAATTATACCGATTATCAAAAGAATAAAGGCAACAGACGAGAATCTTGTTAATGCCTCAATTCCGAGTATTGCGCCGTAAACTGCACAGACTATGGCAGGAAACAGGTATATAAATGCACTTGATTCGGCATTTATTGTCGTAGAGGCAAAATATGAAAATCTGCTTATAGTAAGTCCTGCAAGTAAAACAAAGTAAAGCCCGTAGAGTGCACTCACCCATTTTACAGAAAATGGATTTTTCTTTCTTTTTATGCAGTAAACAGCAGGAAGCGAAAGAATTATTACGAATGCCAGAGCACCGACAAAGCTCAGCACTATATCCGGACCGACTATGCCCGTATATACCGACTGCATTGTTGTCATACTTACCATTAATCGGCTGACAAACAGCAGAGTAAATATTCCTATCGGAGCTATTTTATTTCGTTTTGCCTGCATCTATATCAACACCTCTGAAATCGCTTACTCTTACCTTGCGTTTAGAAAGCTTTTTCCAGCCTTCACGAATAAATATATCTCCTGATGATTTTTTATCATAAGGGGAAATCGGTGATGACATCGGTACGCCGAAAGGATTGAGTGCACATATATTTACAAACATAAGCCCTGCAACAAAAACAATTCCGTACATACCGAAAATTCCACCCATAATAATAAATATAAATCTAAGCACTGCAACGCTTTCATACAGCGGAGAGACTACATAAGACGATATCGCCGTCATTGCGATAATTACGAGCATCGGTGCGCCGATTATTCCTGCCGTAACCGTTGCCTCTCCTATAATTATACCGCCTATAATTGAAACTGCGTGGCCTATTGCGGCAGGAAGTCGAAGTCCTGCCTCGCGCATTATTTCGTAAAGAAGCAAAAGCATTATCGCTTCGCTCATCAGTGAAAACGGAGTCGTTATTTCCTCAGATGCTATGGTGAAAAGAAAATTTGTAGGTATCATTTCCTGATGAAACGTACCGATCGCAACGTAAAGTCCCGGCAGGAAAACGGATATTCCAAAGCAAAAATATTTGATTATTCTGATAAAGCTGCTGTAAAACGGCGGATTGTCGTAATCGTCAACTGACTGAAAGTTGTCGCTGAACAGATACGGAAGATATATTGCAAACGGACTGCCCTCAACCATAATCACAACTCTGCCCTCAAGAAGCTTTGAAACTACAACGTCGGGTCTTTCGGTGTTTCCGACGCATGAAAAAAAGCTTTTTATATCAGTATCGATAAAAGGAAGAAGCTCACCGTAATCGATGACAGTATTAAAATTCACTCCTTTAAGCTTTTCCTCAACTTCTTCAACAAGCATCATATCGGCACGGTCATCCATATAGCTTATAACTACAGGAGTGTCAGCCGCAGAGCCGAGCTTAATCAGCTTAAATTTCAAGTGATGAGTTTTCAGTCGTTTTCTGACTAAAGCCTTGTTATCGTTAAGTGATTCAATAAAACACTCCTTAGCTCCCTTAACGTTGCTTTCATTCTTAGGTTCGTCAACACTTCTTCTTGCCCATCCCTGAATACCGAATACGAGAGCACGCTCGCAATCAGCAAGAACGAAAACGCAAAAGCCGCTCATAAGATAGTAATAGCAATCCTCAAAAGTAAAAGCCTCATTCAGCTCCAGCGAATTAACCGCCTTAAGCTTGAGAAGCTCCATAAGCTCGTTATTTATCTTAAAGTCCTGTCCTTTTTTGAAATTTCTGCCGAGAACAGGAGTCATAATCATCTGACTGAGCATAAGTGAATCAATAAGCCCGTCCATTGCGCAGAAAAAGCATCTTTCTCCGCAGACTATTGCCTCTCTCATAAGAAAATCGGAGCAATCCGTATAATCGTCATTAAACTTTTTTATATTATCATCATAGCTGAGCTTCAGCTTTGTCATAATTATCACCAAGATTAATTTTTGCACTTTTACTAAATTTATACTCATAACTTATAAAAGGAAATTTTTTGGTCAAAATAGTTTTGGTGATTGATTATTATGACAATAAATTTTATTCGGGCAGCAATTATTTACGTGCTTGTAATTTTTGCCGTAAGGCTTATGGGCAAAAGAACAGTAGGCGAGCTGAAGCCACACGAGCTTGTAATAACTATTCTCGTAAGCTCCGTGGCTTCGATTCCTCTTGAAGATAATTCGATGCCGCTATCTTACTCGATACTGCCGATACTTCTGTTTGCAAGCCTTGAAATAATTATGGCTTCTTTATCGCTTAAAAGCCTGCGGTTTCGCAACATACTTCAGGGTCGGCCGATATTCGTAATACGAAACGGAAAGCTTGATGAAAAAAAGCTTAAATCAATGCGCTTTACTGTTGACGATCTTGTGGACGCACTCAGGCAAAAGGATGTGTTTGACATATCTCAGGTGCAGGATGCAATTATTGAAACAAACGGCTCAATGTCCGTACTTCTGAAATCCGAGGAGCAGCCGCTTACTGCAAAAAGTGCAGATATCAGGGTTGAAGAGTGCGGTATGCCGATAGTAATTGTGCTTGACGGCAAAATCGTAACGGAATATTTTAATCAGGAAAAGATACCCGAAAGCGAAATAAAACTGATACTGACAAAAAATGATATTGACGAAGGCAGAACAATGCTTTTAACTATCGACAACAGCGGAAATATCGTTCATATTCCAAAGGAGAATCAATAGATGAAAAGATTATATTTTGCAATAGGACTTCTCGTGCTTTCAATTGCATTTTGCACTGCTGAGCAAAAACTGGTTTCGAAAATCAATTACACTTCGTCAGAGATTATTTCACAGGCTTTAGATGCTATTGATGAAAATAATTACGGCAAAGTAAAAAGCTCCTGCAAGGAGCTTGACGATTTCTGGCAGAAGCATTATTCCTTTATGTCGGCGATGGTTGATCACAGCTGTTTTGATGATGCATCTGCAAACATTGAAAAAATTAAATATATGGCAGAAAACAAGGACGAAGAATTGGAAAGCACCCTCCTTGAGCTTAAAGGACAGATTGAAGAAATAAAAAAGGATGAAGAAATTTCGTTCGGAAATATATTTTGATACTGCACAAAAATAATGTCACGGCATATGATACTGTGAGGTGACATTATGTGTGGAATAGCAGGAATATTATGTCCGTCCATAGATTTAAGAGATAAAAAACCGCTTATAGAAAGCATAAGCCGGACTCTCAGGCAAAGAGGTCCCGACTCAAAAGGTGAATTTGTTACGAGGAGTGCTGCTCTTATTCACAGACGGCTTGCCGTTGTTGACGTAGAAAAAGGTGCTCAGCCGATGCGCTTCGGCAAATATATAATTGCTTATAACGGTGAGCTTTATAATACTGATGAAATAAGAAATGAGCTGAAAAAATCAGGCTACAGCTTTGATACTCATTGCGACACAGAGGTTGTGCTTAAGGCTTATCACAAGTGGAAAGAGAAAAGCACAGAGAAGCTCAACGGAATATTTGCATACGCTGTATATGACGAGGAGGAAAAGAGCCTTTTCATTGCACGCGACAGAATCGGTGTTAAGCCGCTTTATTACTCCAAGGTAGGAGAGCTTTTTGCTTTCGCAAGCAGGATAGCAAGTCTGCTTTGCATTGACGCGATAAAGCCGATTGTTGATGAAAACGGACTTAATGAAATCTTTATGCTCGGTCCTGCAAAGACGATAGGGAGCGGTATTTTCAGGGACATCAAAGAGCTTCCTCCGGCAAGCTATATGACATATAAAGACGGCGAAATTAATATAAAAAGCTACTGGAAGCTTGAAGCAGCGGAGCAAAATGAAAGCTCTGATGATGCTATAGAGCATACTCATTATCTTGTCAAGGATTCAATCGAAAGACAGCTTGTAAGCGACGTACCGCTTGCAACGTTTTTAAGCGGAGGACTTGACTCCTCTATCATTTCAAAGGTTGCGTCTGATTATTACAAAAAACAGGGCAGGACTCTCAATACTTACTCAGTTGATTACGTTGATAACAACAAATACTTCAAAAAAAGCCTTTTTCAGCCGAATCAGGACGCAGATTATATCGATATGATTTCGGATTATATCGGCACTGAGCATCACAATATCGTGCTTGATAACAGTGACGTTGCAGATGCGCTTAAGGATGCAGCTATTGCAAGGGGCACTCCTGCGTTTGCCGATGTTGATTCGTCACTGCTTTTATTCTGTAGAGAGGTCAAGAAGGATTTTACTGTCTGCCTTTCAGGTGAATGTGCAGATGAAATATTCGGTGGATACCCTTGGTATCACCGAAAGGAAATTCTGTTTGAAGAGTGCTTCCCGTGGTCGCGCTCAACGGGTGTAAGACACAGCTTACTTAAAGACGGATTTCTCAAAAGCGGTGATGAATACGCAAAAAATGCTTATCTGCAGACAGTAAAGGCAACTGATACGCTTGATACCGACTCTCCTCTTGAAAAGAGAATGCGTGAAATGTTTATGCTTAATCTAAGCTACTTTATGCAAACGCTTCTTGCAAGGAAAGACGTTATGAGTATGGAGGCTTCACTTGAGGTAAGGGTGCCGTTTTGCGACTACAGGCTTGTTGAGTATGCATACAATATGCCGTGGAGCATTAAGGCGCTTGACGGCAGAGAAAAAGGGATTCTGAGAAAAGCGTTTGAAAATGAGCTTCCCTACGAAATTGCATGGCGCAAAAAAAGTCCTTATCCAAAAACTCACAATCCGATTTATTTTGGTAAGGTTTGTGACCTTGCTAAGAAAGCAATCGCCGACAAATCTACTCCGCTTTATGAAATTATCGACAAGACTGCAATAAATAATCTTATTGAAAATCCCGACAGTATGACTGAACCGTGGTACGGTCAGCTTATGAAAACTCCGCAGGTGCTTGCCTACATTTATCAGATATATGAATGGATTAAAAATTATAATGTTGAGTTTGAAATATGATTATGTTATAATAGTTTTATCAATATAGATAGGAACTGTATTAATGACAAATCAGGAATATATAAAGGCAATAGAAATGCGTCAGTCACGCAGGTCGTACACCGCCCGTCTTATGAGCGAGGAGTATCTTGCGGTAATCAGACAGCTTATTGATGCCGCTAACGAAAACGAGGGGCTGAGTTTCAAGCTCATTGAAGATGCTTCAGGATATTCAAAACTCGTAAGCGGAAAGTATTCTGCCATTGTACTGTGCGGCGACGACACTGAAAAAACAAGAATTAAAATAGGCTACTGGGGCGAAACTATTGTTTTGCAGTGCGTTTACCACGGACTCGGAACGTGCTGGATTACAGGAACTTATGAAGAAAACAAACTGCTGACTTCATTAAAGCTCCCTAAAGAAGAAAGGCTATACGGCATTATTGTGGTAGGCTTTGCAAAGCCTAAGCTTTCTCGCAAGGAAAAACTTATTCATAATATTAATTTCAAAAAGAATAAGCCTTATCAGCAAATGTTTGAAGTGTGTGACAAGGAGCTTCCGAAGCCTTACAAATATGCAATGAAGCTTGTTGAATCAGCACCGTCAGACACTAACCGCAAGGAAATTCATTTTCGCTATGAAAGCAACGTGCTTTCAGCCTACGTTGATGAGCCGTATTCAGACAAGAGCATAGAATTTGGCATTGCACAGCTTCATTTTAATCTTGGTGCTATAGCTTCGGGAATCCGAGGTCATTGGGACATAAACGGAAAATTTCTTGAGGAAAACAGCAACATAATCAAGCTGCCGATTTCTCAGGACAAGGATGAAAAAGGAGAAGAAAATGGATAAAGAAAAAAAGATGTCAAAAAAGAAGAAGATAGTTGTTATAACGCTGTCTGTTATAGCGGCACTGCTGTTTATACTTATTACAGTGGCACTTATACTCGCCTATAATTTATGGTACAAAACGCCTGACAGAAAGCCGATTAAGACAGCTCAGCAGGTAACTCTCATTGCACACAGAGGCTACAACTGCCTCGCACCCGAAAACACTGCTCCGGCATTTGAAAAAGCAGGAGAATACGGATTCTGGGGTGCTGAATGTGATATTTACAGAACGGCTGACGGTGTATGGGTAATAACTCACGACGTAAACACTTTTCGTATGATGGATAAGGCTGTGAACATCGAAAAGAAAACTCTTGCCGAGCTTCAGGAAATGAATATCGACAACGGTGCCAAAATTGATGATTACGAAAACCTCAAGATTTGCACTTTTGAAGAGTACCTTCAGATTTGTAAGGACAATAATATGACTGCTGTCATTGAGCTTAAGGGCAAGAATAACACCGAGCATTATGACGAAATCATAAAGCTTGTAACAGAATACGGAGTTGAATATCAGTTCATTTCTTTCCATCTGGAAAATCTCATAAAGCTCAGAGAGCTTACAGATGCGCCGTTGTTCTACCTTGTACAGAAAATCAGTCAGGAGAGCATTGACGAGGCTCTCAGTATAGAAAACTGCGGTATCAGCTTCAACGGCAACAAGGGTAAAAACTTTGATGCTGATGAAAGCGGAAAGAATATGGTTGCAAAATGTATTGATGCAGGACTTCCCGTAGCGGCATGGACTATTGATACACCCGAAGCACTCGACAGACTTGTTGAAAACGGAGTAACAACGATTACTACAAATACAATATCTTACTAATCCCTAAACGTAATTAATGCGGACAGTCTATGAAAAGACTGTCCGCATTTCGTTTAATATTATAGCATAATCACGAAGTAAAGTAAATACTTTTTATTGTCTGAAAGTCGGTGTATAATATAGTTGGGAGGATTAATTCTCCAAATCCACACAGCAGGAGGCTGATATATATGATTAAAATTACAGCGAGAGGCTTTGATATTAAGCAAGGCGCAAAAGACGGAATTGAAAAGGAAATTAAAAGAATTGAGAAAATGCTGCCTGAATCTGCATCCTTTGATATAACCCTTTCAAAAATCAAAGACGGTTATAAGTGCGATATCACGGTACTGAATGTCGGTTCATTTATACGCGGTGAGGCTATTGCGGACAAAATCGAGCCTTCAATTGATATGGCAGTTGATGATCTTAAGAGAAAAATCAGAAAACTCAAGACCTTACTTGTAGATAAAAAGCGCAAGGGTGCAATTGACGAAATTGCCGATGCATTTATTCCTCTTGATGAAGAAATTACAATGGACAACTTTGATAATTTTGACGGTGATTCGTTAGATATCAAAAGAACGAAAAAGATTTCTCTGCAGATGATGACAGACGATGAGGCTATCGTTCAGATGGAAATGCTCGGTCACAGCTTCTTTGTATACCTCGGTGTTGAAGGAGATACGAGGATTTTGTATCAGCGCGGCAAGGGTTACGGCAAGCTGATATGCGAATAAAGGCAAGCACTGTAAATAGGAGGTAATATGGATAAAATATCAATTGATAACGGTAAATATTTCGACTTTGGTAAAACCTCTAAAGCCTATGCAAAATATAGAGACATTTATCCGGAGGAATTATTTAATAAACTGTATGAACTCGGAATTGGTGTTAAAGGTAGCAACTGGCTTGATTTAGGCACCGGAACAGGTGTACTTCCAAGAAGCATGGCAAAGTATGGAGCTAATATCATTGCAACGGATATTGCCAAAAGTCAGATAGACGAAGCAATTGTTCTGTCTAAACGACTTGATAATATCAGGTATGAAGTGAAATCTGCAGAAGATATAGATTATCCTGAAAATACGTTTGATGCAATCACCGCTTGCCAATGCTTTTGGTATTTTGACCCTAACATTATTGTTCCTAAAATTAAGTCTATGCTTAAAGAGGGCGGCATTTTTCTTAAAGTATATATGAGTTATATGAAAGAAGATTCTATCACTTTTGATTCAAACAATTTAGTGAAGAAAATTAATGATTCTTGGGCAGGTGCTTCACCTTCCTTAAAGGATTTAAGAACACACTATTTTGATAATCCCCACATGGACACATTAGTAGTAGACCTTCCGTTCACAAGAGAAACTTGGCACGGCAGAATGATGTCAAGCAGAGGCGTAATGGCTTCTATGAATGAGGAGCAAATTTTACAATTTGACAAAGAACATATGTCGATGCTGAAAGAAAAATACCCCGAAGAATTCACGGTCAAACACAAGATATTCTTAACGTGGTACTATATGTAACCAAAAGGAGCTGTTGTTACAGCTCCTTTTGGTTGCTTTCAAATGCTACTCGATATTTATGTTAAAATTAATATTTTTAGAATAGATAATCAAGTATTGAAAAGAAAAATGCAATTTGATATTATTAGATGTAAATAATTAATGAGGTAAAGAAATGAAAATTTTACTCGTGGCAGACGTTCACAACAGACCGCACGGAAGCAGATATACGTTATGGTCGCTGAAAAGGATTTTTAATAAGCTAAGACCGGAGCTTATTGTTTTCTTAGGTGATACCGTGCACGGTCCGGCAGTTAAAAAGAATTATGAAAAATATCTGCGTCAGGTTCTTGATCTTACGGGTGATATTCCGTTTGCCACTGTTTTCGGAAATCACGATGACGAGTGCGATACCTCAAAGGATGAAATACTTAAAATCATTTCAAGCTATAAAAATTCCCTCACAAACGGCAGAGATTACCTCATTGAAATGAACGGAGAAGCACTGCTTTTTATTGACAGCGGTACGTATTACGACGGTGAAGAGAGCCTTTACGACATCGTAAAGCCTGAGCAGATTGACTTTGCGCTAAGCAAAATCAAGGGCAAAAAGGCAATACTCTTTCAGCATATAATTATACCCGACATTATGGAATGCATTGACGTTTTTGAGCAAAAAGAAAAAGGAGCAATCCGTGACGGTAAAAAATATTACCGTTTCAAAGATAATATCATATATACAGGAAAGCTCGGTGAGTGCCCCTGCCCTCCGAGTATAAAAACAAATCAGCTTGAGGCTCTTGCGCCTTATCTCAAGGGTATGTGCTTCGGTCACGATCACAAAAACACGTTTGAGCTTATGATGAACGGTGTAAAAATAATTCAGTGCGGTGGATGCGGAAGTAATTCCTATGACAAGCTTTGCAGAAGTAATGTAAAGCTTCTTGATACTAAAACAATGACTACTCAGATATATTACATATGAGAGGTGAAAATAATGCCTTGGATACCTAACGAGGAAAGAGAAAAGGTACCTGTTGTAAAAAACTTAATATGGGCAACAAAACTGCTTTTTAAGGCTGACAAATGGTTTTTAATCAGCGGTATCATATCGGAAATAGCTACTGATTTATTCAGAGATTTTATTCAAAGCGTATTATTCCTAAAGGTGCTTTTAAGCGCAATTACAGGAAACGGAAGCTTTGACTACTACGTAAAATACCTTATTGCCTTTCTTGCAGTCGGACTTGTTACGGAATCAATTTCCGTCTGGGGCGACTACGTAACGAATACAGGGCAGAAAAGGATATTCAAGCAACTTAACAATATGATATTTGAAAAGGCAGGAAGCGTAGACGTAAGCTGTTACGAGGACCCCGACTTTTACGACAAATATCAGCGTGCAACAGATATACTTACAAGAGGATATTTTGTGATGTTCTCTTGGAACTTATCTATCGTGCTCGGCTCTCTTTTTTCGTTCGTTTCAGTTATAGGAATTGTGGCTTCCATAGACAAGGCTTATCTCCTTTTCCTTGCGCCTGTACTGCTTACGTTCGTCGTAGAGGTTTACAAGAGCAAGGTTGTATTCAGACGAGATGTGAAAATGACAGGAAATAACCGAATAAAGTCATATATACAGAGAACTGTTTTTCTTAAAGACTTCTCTAAGGATATGAGAACCTCCGGCATTTTTTCCGTTATTATGAAAAAATTTAACAATGCAATCAACGGCAATATTCAGATACTTAAGGATTACGGCTTAAAGCTTTTTCTCTACAGTATGATGAGCTCCCTGCTTGGTGAAATAGTGCCGATGGTGGGCACATACGCTTATGCAGGATATCAGTTTGTTGCTACCAAGGCACTTGACATTTCGGGCTTTTCCGTAGTGCTCTCCTCTATTCGTTCAGTATCAACTGCAGCTCAGGGCATTGCAAGAAGCTTTTCTGACCTGACTCAGGTTGCATTCTTTTTCCAGAATCTTCGTGACTTTTTTGAATACGAATCATCAGTCAATGACGGCGAGCTTGAGGCAGGGGAATTTGAGAGTCTTGAGCTGAAAAACGTAAGCTTCAAATATCCGTCTGCAGAGCAGTATTCACTTACTAACGTAAATCTAAAAATTGAAAAGGGGCAGACAATTGCCATAGTAGGTATAAACGGTGCAGGCAAGTCAACTCTCGTAAAGCTTCTTTTGAGATTTTATGACGTTACTGAGGGAGAAATCCTCTATAACGGCAGAAACATAAAGGAATACAAGCAGGAGTCACTACGTTCACGCTTTGCAACAGTATTTCAGGATTATAAGACCTTTGCGATTTCGGTAAACGAGAACGTACTGTGCCGAGAGTGCACCCCCGAGGATGAAATAATTGCAGAAAATGCGCTTAAGCAAAGCGGTGTATGGAACAAAATATCGGAATTTGAGAATAAGGGCAACACACTTCTGACAAGAGAGTTTGATGAAAACGGTATCGGACTTTCAGGCGGAGAGGCGCAGAAAACAGCAGTTGCAAGAATATTTGCTAAAGAATTTGATATTGCAATTCTTGACGAGCCGAGCTCTGCTCTTGACCCTATTGCTGAATACAAAATGTATGAAAATCTTATTTCCGCAACCGAAAATAAGACGGTTATTTATATTTCACACAGGCTTTCAAGTGCCGTTTTATCGCAAAACATATTTGTTCTTGAAAACGGCACCGTAATTGAAAGCGGAAGTCATCATCAGCTTATGCAGCAAAACGGCAAATACTGCCAGATGTTTACTATGCAGGCATCAGCCTACAAGGAGGGAGGTGCCGAAAATGAAGAATAGAAAGAAAAAAGACAAATCACAGCATTCAATGCTTTCAAATCTCGTCTACTTTGTTATTCTGCTTTTTAAGGTTTCACCCGGTCTTGTTATAGGTGAAATGGTATTCGGAGTTGTAAGAACACTGCCGTACAGAATTATATCCGTTCTCGGTGTAAAGTATATGGTAGACGTTGTGACTAACGGTGGAACGGCAAAGCAGGTTATTACAATAGTCGGAATAATTGCAGCAGTGCTTCTTGCTACGGCAATGGCAAACGCACTTTTCAGGGAATTTTACTGGAACGTAGCAAGAGAAAAGGCTTACAGAGGTCTTAACTCAACGCTTTATCAGAAAGCAAAGGAGCTTGACCTTGAAAATTATGACAATCCAAAGTTTTACAACAATTTCATTCTTACCATAGAGTCCTCGTCTGATAATATTCAGAACATTCTCGGACTTGTGCAACACTATGTCGGAGAGCTTATTTCACTTTTAACAATCGGCTCAATTATATTTACTATTGACCCGATATGTCTGCTTATTATTGCAGTGATAGTTATTATTTTTACCCCTATAAGCGCAAAAATCGGTGAGCTTCAGATGATAAGGCGTGAGGAAAACAATCGACTTCACCGCAAGGCGGACTACTTTGCAAGGGTGTTTTATCTTCAGGACTATGTTAAAGAAGTCAGAATGAACGGCATTATGCCACTGCTTATGAAGAGATATAACGAGGCGGCTCAGGAGGTATGCGACAGCCAGATAAAATACGTCAGAAGAATTGACATTATGTATTTCATTCAGGAGTCCGGTGTGCAAATCATTGGATTTATGTTTATCCTTCCGCTTTATCTCGGCTACTGCGTGCTCGAAAAGAAAACACTTTCCGCAGGTGATTTTGTAGCAAGCTTCAATGGTGCTTTTTCTATAGCTATGTCATTCTCGTTTTTGACAGTTGCCGCAATCAGAAACTTCTCAGAGCGTGCTAAGATGATAGAAAAGTACAGAAAATTTCTTAAAACAGAGAAGAAAATTCTTGACGGCGCTAAAACTGCTGAAATAAGCGAGCCGAAGCCTATCGAGATAAAAAATCTTTCTTTCACCTACCCCGGCAATGATGAGCCTACGCTTAAGGATATTAATATCACAATTAAGCCGTATGAAAAGGTTGCGCTCGTCGGCTATAACGGAGCAGGAAAAACAACTCTTACTAATCTTATTTTAAGGCTTTATGACGCAAGCAATGGTGAAATTCTTATTGATAACGAGAATATAAGAGATGTCACAATACAGTCGCACCGAGATAGATTTGCCGCTGTATTTCAGGATTTTCAGCTCTTTGCCTGCAATATAGGCGAAAACGTTGCACTCGAAAAAGAATATGACAAAGACAGGGTAATAAAGTCGCTCGAGCATTCAGGATTTAACAAGCAGCTTAAAAACGGTACCGAAACTCCTGTACTTCGTGAATTTGATGATGACGGAATAATGACGTCAGGCGGTGAGGCACAGAAGATTGCAATTGCACGAGCATTTTATAAGGAGTGCCCTTACGTTATTCTTGATGAGCCGTCGGCAAATCTTGACCCTGTTGCTGAGTACAAGCTCAATCAGGCAATGCTTGATGCAGCAAAGAACAAGACGGTTATATTCATTTCGCACAGGCTTTCCACTACTATCAATGCCGACAAAATTTACGTAATGGAAAACGGCAGGATTATAGAATCAGGCTCGCATAGTGAGCTTATGGAGCAAAACGGCACATACGCTTATATGTTTAATCTACAGGCTGAAAAATACAAAAACGGATAAATTTGATAAAACAAAATAATAAACAAAATATAAATTATTTTTTTGTGACATTTTACCTCTTTACAGTACTTATATGTAGGGTCTATAATATAGACGTAAACTAATAAAGAAAGGAAAATTATTATGAAAAAACTTTTATCTCTGCTTATGTCATTAGTAATGCTTGTAAGCTGTTTCAGCTTCAATGCCGTTGCTAAGGCTGACGAACTTGATGACTTTATAAACGGTGTTATGGAGCTTTACAAGAGTGCAGTAACACTTCAATGGGACAGTAAGACAAAATCCGGAACTTGTCCTGTGTCGATTAACTCTCAGGCTACTACGATGAAGGAATACTTTTGCCTTGTCAAATTTGAGCCTACAACTACCAGATGGTATGAATTTTCGTTAGACAAGGTGCCTGAGGTTGGATTAATCAGCTTCACTGTTGAGTCAGAAGATTTTGACGAAGAAATTTATGCAAAAGAGGCATCTGCCGGCGCAACCTTTTATTCAAAAGAGCCTGAGTCAAATCTCAAGACAGGTGCAAAGCTCACCGCCGGCAACACGTACTATATTATAGTTATGGGCTCTGAAACAGGTGTTTACTCTGCTAACCTTAAGGTTACTACTCACACTCATACCTACGGCAATATTGAAACAGAAGAGGCTTATTACGAATATTATGCCGAAATTGATGAAGTGTTCTCATATGACGGAGGAAAATTCCAGACCTGCACAGGATGCGCCTACGAAAAGACTATTGAAACATACTATAGACCTAAAACGTTAACCTTAAGCTATACCTCTTGTGTTTACAACGCTAAGCAGAAAAAGCCTACTGTTACAGTTAAGGACAGAAAGGGAAATAAGATTTCCTCTGCTAATTACAGGGTTAAGTACTCAAACAACATTAAGCCGGGTAAGGCTACTGTAACCGTAACGTTTAAGGGCAGCAAGTATTCAGGCTCAATGACTAAAACATTTATCATTAAGCCTAAAAAGATTACTCTTTCTTCAGTAACCTCTCCAAAGTCAAAGAAGCTTGTTGTAAAGTGGAAGAAGGGTGCAAACGTAAGCGGTTATCAGATTGCATACAGCACATCAACTAAGTTTACAAAGAGCACTACAAAGTACGTTACAGTAAGCAATGCAAAAACTGTACAGAAAACAATCACCGGTCTTAAGGGCGGCAAAAAATATTCTGTAAAGGTTCGTGCGTACAAGACAGTTGACGGCAAGAAAAAGTACGGCTCATGGAGCAGCTATAAGACTGTTAAAGTTAAGAAATAAATAAATGAACAAATAATTAATGCGGTATCTCACTAACGTGAGATACCGCATTTTCTGTATCATAATTAATTAAACGTTAATTTCAACGTCTATACCGAGCAAATCCTTTTCTTTTTCGAGAATAGGAGAAATAACCTCTTTTAAGAAATCTGCTGTCTGTTCAGGTGCTCTGCCTACAAAATTTGCAGGCTTGAGAATCGCAAGAATCTCCTCCTTAGTAGTCATAAAGGCAGGGTCAGCTGCAATTCTGTCAACGAGGTCGTTCTTGCCGCCCTCAACCTTAACGACTGCGCCTGCAGCCATTGAGTGCTGACGAATTTTCTCGTGTAGCTCCTGTCTGTCGCCGCCCTTCTTTACGGCATCCATCATAATATTTTCTGTTGCCATAAAGGGAAGCTCGCTCATAAGTCTTGCTTCAATAACCTTAGGATAAACGACAAGCCCGCTTGTTACGTTGATATACAAATCAAGAATACCGTCAGTTGCGAGGAAAGCCTCGGCAACGGACACTCTTTTATTTGCAGAGTCGTCAAGCGTTCTCTCAAACCACTGTGCAGATGCTGTCCACGCAGGATTGAGTGCGTCAATCATAACGTATCTTGAAAGAGAAGCAATTCTCTCAGATCTCATAGGATTGCGCTTATATGCCATTGCTGATGAACCAATCTGATTTTTCTCAAACGGCTCTTCAATCTCTTTAAGATTCTGAAGGAGTCTTAAATCATTTGAAAACTTACAGCACGACTGAGCAATAAGACCAAGGCAGTTACAAACGATAGTATCAAGCTTTCTCGCATACGTTTGTCCGCTTACAGGGAAGCAAGCCTTAAAGCCCATCTTCTCTGCAATCTTTTTATCAAGCTCCTTGCATTTATCGTGATCGCCGTCAAACAGCTCAAGGAAGGAAGCCTGAGTACCTGTTGTACCCTTTGAGCCGAGAAGCATAAGGGTATCAATAACGTGGCAGATTTCCTCGTAATCAAGCACGAGATCCATAAGCCAGAGCGTTGCTCTCTTTCCCACTGTTGTGGGCTGTGCAGGCTGGAAGTGAGTAAATCCGAGGCAAGGCATATCCTTGTACTCATCAGCAAATTTTGATACTGATGCAATAGCGTTAACAAGCTTCTTTTTGATAAGAAGAAGCGCCTCTCTCATAGTGATGACGTCAGTGTTGTCACCTACATAACAGCTTGTTGCGCCGAGATGAATTATAGCTCTTGCGTTCGGGCACTGCTCGCCATATGCGTGTACGTGACTCATTACGTCGTGACGGAATTTCTTTTCGTACTCCTGCGCAACCTCATAATTAATATCATCAGCGTGCGCCTTAAGCTCCTCAATCTGAGCCTCTGTCACACCCAGTCCAAGCTCATTTTCTGCTTCAGCGAGTGCAATCCAGAGCTTCCTCCAAGTTTTGAATTTAAAGTCAGGAGAATAGATATACTGCATTTCCTTTGAAGCGTAGCGCGCGTTAAAGGGTGAGTTATAAGTATTATTGTTACTCATTATTCAAGTCCTACTCTCTTCATCATTTCTGCGTATGCGTCCTCTACACCGCCCATATCTCTGCGGAAGCGGTCCTTGTCAAGCTTCTCGTGAGTTTCAATATCCCAGAAGCGGCAGGTGTCAGGACTGATTTCGTCAGCAAGAACGATTGTGCCGTCAGCAGTCTTTCCGAATTCGAGCTTAAAGTCGATAAGCTCAACACCGATTGATGCGAAGTACTCTTTAAGCACGTCATTTACAGTGAAAGCCATTTTCTTGATTGTATCAACCTCTTCCTGTGTAGCAAAGCCGCAGGATACAGCATGATAACCGTTGATAAGCGGATCACCGAGATCATCGTCCTTATATGAAAACTCGATTGAAGGGCAAACGAAGTCCATACCTTCTTCAAGACCGAGTCTTTTGCAGATTGAGCCTGCTGCACGGTTACGGATAATTACTTCAAGAGGAACGATTGTTACCTTTTTTACTGCTGTTTCTCTGTCTGAAAGCTCCTCAACGTAGTGGGTAGGAACACCGTTCTTTTCAAGAAGCTGCATAAGAAGGTTAGACATTCTGTTGTTAACAACGCCTTTGCCTACGATTGTACCTTTCTTGATGCCGTTAAATGCCGTTGCATCATCCTTGTAATCAACGATAACAATTTCAGGATCCTCAGTTGCCCATACCTTTTTAGCCTTGCCCTCATAGAGCTGTGTAGTTTTTGTCATAATCATAATCTCCTTTATTTGAATAAATTACTTTTTGTAAACTGCCTTGATTCTTTCGATAGCTTCCACTGTCTTTTCGGCATTACCGAAGGATGTCAGTCGGAAATATCCCTCACCTGCGGGACCGAAGCCTGAGCCCGGAGTGCCGACTACCTGACACTTTTCAAGAAGTTCATCAAAGAACTCCCAGGAAGTCTTGCCATCAGGAACTCTGAGCCATACGTACGGTGAATTTACTCCGCCGTAGCACTCAAAGCCTGCATCGCTGAGTCCGTTGTAGATTACCTTTGCATTATTCTGATAATACGAAAGGATTTCCTTAATCTGCTTCTGACCCTCTTCTGTGTAGATAGCCTCTGCAGCTCTCTGTGTAACGTATGATACGCCGTTAAACTTCGTAGCCTGACGCCTTGCCCACATAGGATTAAGGCTTGTACCGTTAAATACGAGCTCCTTAGGAACTACTGTATATCCGCAGCGCATACCTGTAAAGCCTGCTGTCTTTGAGAATGAGCGAAGCTCTATTGCACAAGTCTTGGCACCCTCGATTTCGTAAATTGATTTCGGAATATCCTCCTCCACTACGAATGCTTCGTATGCAGAATCAAAAAGGATAAGCGAATTATGCTCGTTAGCATAATCTACCCACTTCTTGAGCTGTTCCTTTGTAGCAACCATACCGGTAGGATTGTTCGGGAAGCAGAGATAAATAACGTCAGGAACTTCCTCAGGAATATCGGGTGTGAAATTATTTTCTGCCGTGCAAGGCATATAGATGATATTTGACCAGAGTCCGTTCTCGTCCTTTTCACCGCTTCTGCCTGCCATAACATTAGTGTCAACGTAAACAGGATATACAGGATCGCAGATTGCTACCTTGTTGTCAACAGCAAATATATCACCGATATTACCGCAATCTGACTTAGCACCGTCTGAAAGGAAGATTTCGTCAACCGCAATATCAATTCCCCTGTCGGCATAATCGTGCTTTTGAATAGCATTGAGAATGAAATCATAGCCGTACTCAGGCGGATAGCCGCGGAAGGTTTCCTCCTTTGCCATCTCGTCAACAGCCTTATGCATAGCTTCGATAACTACAGGAGCAAGAGGCTTTGTTACGTCACCGATAGAAAGACGGATAACGTCTGCCTCAGGATGAGCAGCCTGATACTCTCTCTGCTTTCTTGCTACAGTTGAAAAAAGATAGCTTGATTCAATTTTCAAAAAGTTTTCATTAATCTTCATATATTAAACCTCCAATTTTCTGCATTTTTAAGTTTTATAAGTCTATCTCACCTGAAAAGACATATGACGCAGGACCGGTCATAATAACGCTGTCCTCTTCCTTGCCGCTCCAGTGAATCTGCAAATCTCCGCCGAGAAGATGAACTGTAATATCATTATCGACTAAACCATTAAGTATACCCGCAACTACGGTTGCGCAGGTGCCTGTTCCGCAGGCAAGAGTTTCACCCGTACCGCGTTCGTAGACACGCATTTCAATATTATTTCTGTCAATCACCTTAGCAAACTCTGCGTTGACTTTGTTCGGAAAAACGTCTGTATTCCCCTCAAAAAGAGCACCGTAGTAATTCAAATCGAAGTCCTTGGGACTTTCATCTATAAACATAACAGCGTGAGGATTACCCATAGAAACGCAGGTCATACTGAATTCTCTGCCGCCGACAGTGATTTTCTTTGCAATAGTTTTGTCATCATCGCTGTTTACGGGAACGTTACGGGACTTGAGTATAGGCGCACCCATATCAACCCTTGCGTGTGTAACCTTGCCGTCCTCTACGGTGACGTCTATATACTTGACTGCTCCCATCGACTCAACGGTAAAGCTTGTTTTATCCGTATAGCCTTTATCATAAACGTATTTCGCAACGCACCTTATTGCATTGCCGCACATCTCTGCACGGGTTCCGTCAGGGTTATACATAACCATCTCAAAATCAGCCGCAGTGCCTTTTTTGATAAGTATTATTCCGTCGCCGCCGATACCGAAGTGACGGTCTGAAAGTCTTACGGCAAGCTCACTTTCGTTTGTAACTGTTTCCTCAAAGCAGTCAATATAGATGTAGTCATTACCGCATCCATGCATCTTTGTAAACTTCATTAAAAGACCACCTCAATCAGTAAAATCGTTTATAATTTCCTTTGCAAGCTCTACAAGCTTTTTGCCGCTTGCCATACTTTTTTTCTGTAGATATCTATGGGCATGTGATTCCGTAATTCCCATCCGATTCATAATAATAGTCTTTGCGTTTGATATAATCTCGCTGTCATTTCCTTGTCTTCTCGTAAAGCCTGAACGGGAGCTGACAAGGATTGCAATTGTATTAATAAATTCTGCTTTATCAATCGGCAGAGGCAAGCTGATAAGATTACCCGTATAGCTTTCTACTCCGCTTTTTGACAGTGCCACAATGTCAAAGCCAATCGGCAGATTTTCTGCTATAACACCTGCGCTCATATCACTTAAAATTGAGGCACACACTATGACCCCTTCACTCAGCTCCTGTGTTATGCCAAGTACACTTGAGCCGAGGGCGCATACGTGCGAAACGTGAAATCCCTCACCTACAAGCATTGCACGAAGCTGCAAGGCAACCTCTTTGACAGGGTATGCAATAATTATTTCTTTCATAAATAAGTATCCTTCTTGATCATCAAGCATTCCTATTATATCATAATTAATATAAATTGTTCAATACCAAATATGTGTAATTTTACCATTCAGCGATTAATCAATGCTCATTAGTATAATTTGCGACAAAATACACATATTTTGAGAATTATTAACTTTTTTTTGTAACAAACTAACCAAAATTCCCTTGATTATTCTTTACAAAGGTGTTATTATAGCAATATATAATGTATTATGGATTAAATTTCCTGATATAAAGATATGTGAGGAGATGATGTAATGGCAAGGGTTAAGCAGGAATATGAATTTCCGCTTTACCTCTTTAAGAGTGGAAAAAATTATAAGGCATATGAATTTTTCGGATGTCATAATATAGACGGTAAACGTTTTGTATTCAGGCTGTGGGCGCCGCATGCGAAGGCTGTTTCGGTTGTCGGCGATTTTAACGGTTGGGATGAGAATGCAAGCCGTATGAACGAAATTACAGACGGAATATGGGAAGCAGAAATTGATGACGTAAATATCTATGATTGCTATAAATATGCTATTACTACTCCGTCGGGAAAAATAAATATGAAGGCTGACCCTTATGCCTTTCACGCTGAAACAAGACCCGGTACTGCATCAAAGGTTTATGTCTGCAACGAGTACAAATGGACTGATAAGATATGGAAGAATAAAGCCGTAAACAGCAATATTCTTGAAAAACCGGTTAATATCTACGAGGTGCATTTCGGCTCTTGGAAGCAACACGAAAACGGAGATTTTCTTTCGTACAGGCAGATGGCTGACGAGCTTGTGCCGTACGTTAAGGAAATGGGCTACACGCATATTGAGCTTCTGCCGATAATGGAGCATCCGTTTGACGGCTCGTGGGGTTATCAGGTAACAGGATATTTTGCTCCTACCTCCCGATACGGCACTCCTGAGGATTTAATGTATTTTATTGACAAGTGCCACAAGTCGGAAATCGGTGTTATTCTTGACTGGGTACCTGCACACTTCCCTAAGGATGCTTACGGACTTTATGAGTTTGACGGCGAATGCACGTATGAGTATTCCGACTTGCGCAAGGGCGAGCACAAGGAATGGGGCACAAGAGTTTTCGATTACAGTAAGAATGAGGTTAAATCATTTCTTATATCGTCTGCAATGTATTGGGTTGATAAGTTTCATTTTGACGGACTGAGAGTTGATGCAGTTGCTTCAATGCTCTATCTTGACTATGGCAGAAATAACGGCGAATGGGCACCGAACAAAAACGGAGGGCGCGAAAATCTCGAGGCAGTTGAATTTTTTAAGGAGCTCAACTGCGCAATGTTCAAGGAACACCCTGAGGTTATGATGATTGCCGAAGAGTCTACCGCATGGCCTATGATTACAATGCCGACGGACATCGGCGGTCTCGGCTTTAACTTCAAGTGGAATATGGGATGGATGAACGATATGCTTCGTTACACCTCCCTTGATCCTCTGTTTCGAAAAGGCAATCACAGCTGTATAACCTTTAGCTTTTTCTATGCTTTTTCAGAGAACTTCGTTCTTCCGATAAGTCATGACGAGGTCGTTCACGGCAAATGCAGTCTTATTAACAAAATGCCTGGCGACTATGATATGAAATTCGAAGGCATAAAGCTGTTTCTTGCTTATATGTTTGCTCATCCGGGTAAAAAGCTTCTGTTTATGGGAAGCGAATTCGGTCAATTCATTGAGTGGAACTACGAGCAGGGACTCGACTGGCTGCTGCTTGACTACGAAAAACACAAGAAGCTTCAGAGCTTTACAAAAACACTCAATAAATTTTATACATCTACTCCGGCACTTTGGGAGATCGACTACAGCTGGGAAGGCTTCCAGTGGATTTCGAGTGAGGACAATGCAAATTCGGTAATTGCATTTCGCAGAATTGACAAATCCGGCAAAGAGATTATTGCAGTATTCAACTTCACTCCTAACAGCTTTGCCGATTACCGCATAGGTGTTCCCGAAAAGGCAAGCTACAAGGTTGTGCTTGACACCTCGCTTGAAAAATTCGGAGGCATTAAGCCTCGGTTATCAGGCACGTATAAGGCGAAGGATTTTGCCATTCACGGCTTTGAGCAGAGTATTTCTCTTAAGCTGAACGGTCTTTCTGCCCTGTATCTTGAAAAAGTACAGCCAAAAAAGGATGCAACTAAAAAGAGTAAAAAATAATTTAAGGAGATATAATATGGCACAGAAATCAAACGTTGTAGCAATGCTTCTTGCAGGCGGTCAGGGAAGCCGTCTCGGAGTGCTTACAAAAAACATTGCCAAGCCTGCCGTACCGTACGGCGGTAACTACAGAATTATTGACTTCCCTCTTTCAAACTGCGTAAACAGTGGTATTTACACCGTAGGCGTGCTTACACAGTATCAGCCGCTTGAACTTAACGATTACCTCGGTAACGGACAGCCGTGGGACCTTGACCGTCAGAATGGCGGTATTCACATTCTTTCACCTTACGAGGCAATCGGCGGTGCAGAGTGGTACAAGGGTACCGCAAATGCTATTTATCAAAACATCAATTTCATTCAAAAGTACGATCCTGAATACGTTGTAATTCTTTCAGGTGACCATATCTACAAAATGAATTACGCAAAGATGGTTGACTTCCATAAGAAGAACAACGCAGCGTGCACGATTGCAGTGCTTGAAGTGCCGTGGGAAGAGGCATCACGCTTCGGTATTCTTGCAACTAAGGATAACGATGAAATCTATGAATTCGCCGAGAAGCCTGCTGAGCCGAAGAGCAACAAGGCTTCAATGGGTGTATACGTATTCAGCTGGGATAAGCTCAAGCAGTATCTTATTCAGGACGAGAATACAGAAGGCTCATCAAATGACTTCGGTAAAAACATCATTCCTACAATGCTTGATGCAGGCGAGAGAATGTTTGCATTTCCGTTCCAAGGATACTGGAAGGATGTAGGCACTATAGACTCTCTCTGGGAGGCTAACCTTGACAT
This sequence comes from Eubacterium sp., assembly GCA_022511225.1. Classification (GTDB taxonomy): domain Bacteria; phylum Bacillota; class Clostridia; order Oscillospirales; family Acutalibacteraceae; genus Eubacterium_R. The sequence goes on along the minus strand of JAFLRZ010000004.1, from coordinate 82,940 downwards.
TATCAATCCAAACGTTGATCTTGATCTTAGCGACAAGAGCTGGAGAATTTACTCAAGAAATCCTCTTGCACCTCCTCACTATATCGGCAAAAATGCAGCCGTTGAGAATTCTTCAATCAGCGAGGGCTGTGAAATTGAGGGTAAGGTTGACTACAGCGTAGTATCTTCAAACGTTGTTATCGAAGAGGATGCAGACGTAAAATACAGTGTAATTATGCCTGGTGCAGTAATTAAGAAGGGTGCTAAGGTTTACTACTCAATCGTTGCAGAAAATGCAGTAATTGAGGAGGATGCAAAAATCGGTGAAATTCCCGAACATCTTGAAAATCCTGAGGATTGGGGTATTCCTGTAATCGGCTCAGGTGCAAGAATAACCAAAGGACAATACGTTGCACCCGGAGTTATGATAAAATCAGGAGAGGAGGTATAAGTCAATGAACGGTAAAAGAGTATTAGGTATTATATTTGCAAATATTCACGAGGAGGCTCTCGGTTCCCTTACAGCTACGAGAACTATGGGCTCTGCTCCGTTTTGCTCGCGTTACAGATTAATTGACTTTCCGCTTTCAAATATGGTAGCAAGCGGAGTTTCAAAAATAGGTGTTGTAACAAACGCCAACTTCCAATCACTTATGGATCACGTAGGCACAGGTAAGCCGTGGGATCTGAGCAGAAAAACTGACGGCTTATATCTGCTTCCGCCTTTCTCACTTGTAAGCGCATCAATGTGGGAAACAAGAATTGACGCACTTTACGGCAATATGAACTTCCTTCAGCAGTCAAACCAGACATACGTTCTTATTTCGGACTGCAACAACATAATGTCTATTGACTATTCAAAGCTCTTTGAAGCACACGATGAAAGCGGTGCTGATATCACAATCGTTGGTGCAAAGGGTAAAATGCCTAAGAGCATCGGTTCTGTTCTTTGCTTTGACAAGGTAGATAGCAACGGCAGAATTACCGAAATGAGCATTGATGAAAAGACAGATGACGAAATTTTCTACTCCTGCAACATTATGATTATGAAGAAATATCTTCTTGAAACTCTTGTAACTACTGCTCATTCAAAAAACGAAAAGTCATATCAGCGCGATATTCTTATGGCTAACGTGCAAAAGCTTAAGATTCACGCATATGATGCTACAGACAGCTTTGTGGGTACTATTGATTCAATTCAGAGCTACTACGATATTTCAATGTCACTTCTTGAAAAGGATAACAGAAAAAAGCTCTTCGCTGAGCCTATCTCAACAAAAGAGCGTGACGATATGCCGACTATTTACGGTCTTGACAGCAAGCTTACTAATTCTCTTGTGGCAGACGGCTGTATCATTGAGGGTACGGTTGAAAACTGCATTATATTCAAGGGTGTAAAGATTGGCAGAGGCGCTGTTGTTAAAGATTCTATCTTAATGCAGGATACAACTATCGGTGAAAAGGCAAAGCTTACCTGCATAATCGCAGACAAGGACGTTAACGTAAAGAACGGTGTTGAGATTTCAGGAGCAAAGTCATATCCGATTTGTCTTTCTAAAGGCACAAACATTTAGGAGGTAAAAAAATGAAAGTTTTATACGTTGCTTCCGAAGCACTGCCGTTTATGGCATCAGGCGGTCTTGGTGACGTGGCAGGCTCGCTTCCCGTTGCACTTCGCAAAAGACTTATCGGCTGCAGAGTCGTAATGCCGCTTTATGACGGCATTAAGCAGGAATTTAAGGACAAGATGAAATTCATCGCATCAATTTCCGTTCCTGTTTCATGGAGAAGGCAGTATTGCGGTATTTTTGAGGCAAAGGCAAACGGTGTTATTTACTACTTCCTTGACAATCAGTATTATTTTAAGAGGGACGGCATTTACGGTCATTATGATGATGCAGAGCGTTTTGCATTCTTTGCAAGAGCCGTTCTTGAGATTATTCCTGTTATTGACTGGAAGCCTGATATTATTCACTGCAATGACTGGCAGAGTGCTCTTACTCCGCTTTACTACAGCTGCTACTATGCAAACAGAATGGGCTTTGAAAACATCAAAACTGTTTTTACAATTCACAACATTCAGTATCAGGGCAAATACGGCGACGAGCTTTTAGGCGATGTTTTGGGCATTGCTCCCGAGGATAATAATCTTATCCTGTATGACGGACTTGTAAACTTTATGAAGGCAGGTATTGAGTGCTCAAATAAGGTTACAACTGTGTCCCCTACCTATGCTAAGGAGATACTCGACCCTTGGTACAGCCACGGACTTGACCCTATTCTTAACCAGAGAAGCTGGAAGCTTTGCGGTATTCTTAACGGTATCGACACGGTCGGTTATGACCCTGAAACAGATAAGGATATATGGGCAAATTATAATGCTGAGGACTTTTCTGCAAAGGCTAAGAACAAGGAAGAGCTTCAGAAAATGATGGGACTTAATGTTGATGCAAACACTCCTGTAATCGGAATTGTTACACGCCTTGTAGGTCATAAGGGTGTTGATCTTATGAGGGAAGTGCTTGAAAAGAGCATCTGCGAGAGAAATATTCAATACGTTGTTCTCGGAAGCGGTGAATGGCAGTACGAAAACTTCTTCCGCTATCTTCATGACAAGTATCCCGATAAGGTTGGCATTACAATTGGCTTTGTTCCTGACCTTGCAAGAAAAATTTATGCAGGTGCAGATATGTTCTTAATGCCGAGCAAGTCAGAGCCTTGCGGACTTTCACAGATGGTAGCACTCAGATACGGAACACTGCCTATTGTCCGCGAAACAGGCGGTCTTAAGGACTCTATCACCGACAGCGGTGACGGCGAGGGCAACGGCTTCACCTTTAAGAGCTATGATGCTTACGATATGCTCGGTGCGATTTACAGAGCGCACGATGCGTACTACAGCGGAAGCTGGGATATCCTCGTAAAGCGTGCACTTGAATGCGATATGAGCTGGGGCAAAAGTGCAAACGAATACATTAAAATGTATAAATCATTGCTTAAGTAGACTTCTGAAAAAACGAAAAACACCAAAAAAGAAGGAACTCAATGTTCCTTCTTTTTTCTTGTTACTTTTTAGGCGGACGAGCAATGCTCGCCTAAGTTCTATCAGCATTTCGAAACCTTCGTTACGGCATTTTTTAACCATATTATTATCGAACATATTTGTGCTTGCTATTGACAAATTTAATGTTTTTTTATTTTATTCAACCCATTCAAAATCGACATTGAGAAAATATGCCAGCTCTGCAAGGCGAAGAGTTTTCTCCTTCGCTTCATTAAGATATATTCTGCAATAAGTACTTTCTCTCATCGAGCCCATACCCATTGCTGTTTCCTCGGTAATATAATACAAATCAGCGATGATGTCATTGTATTTGCACATATCCTCAACTTTTTTAACAGAATCAACCAGTGGATCCCTGACATAATCCTCTATATCCGGATTATTTTTTGCGTAATCAATCAAGGCTTTGTAGATAATCTTATACTGCTTTTCATAGGCTTCTGCCCACTTAATATAGTTTTTATTTTCCATATCAACTGAAAAAGACGGTGTATTGTTTTGTATATCTAAGTATTTCTTATCAATAGGATTATCGTTTAGCTTAGCGGCAAATTCGTCTGTAGTTTCCAATAAAGGCTCATATTTACAATAAGAAGCTGAAATGAACTGCTGTTCGACAATATCAATCAGCAACTTTAGACCGCTATAATCATTTGATAATTCTTTTATATCTTCGTCAATAATACTCAGAAAATCATTAGCCTCGTCAACAGTTAATTTATACGTGTTTTCTGTTCCATCCGGTGCAATATAATCAAATTTCACATAATCAATATTTTCAATACACGCAAGAATAATAAACGCACAGCTTTTGATTTTTTGCTGATACCTTTCATTTGTGAAAGCAGAAAACAATTCGTCATATGAATTGATGTCATATATTTCCAAACCGTACGGTCTTTTATCGGTTAATAAATGAATGCTATAACTTTCGCATTTTAAAACATCGTGAATATTGATTACATATAAAAGATTATTTACTCCCGAATTATCACCGACATTTTCAATCTTTGCGTCAAAAATATTGTTAATTCTTTGGGAAATTTCTTCTCCATTTTCCCAGATAACTCTGCCGTCAGAGGTTTTTATTTTTGATATATTTTTATCTGCAATTAAACGAATAACTGCTGTTGATTCTCTTTTCAACGGAAACAGGGACGATCTGACGTTAATAGTTACTGTACCATTAATTTCTTCGGCTGATGCCTTTGTTATTGCGTTTGCACTGTTATACAGGCTGATGTCGACGTTCATCATATTATCCGTAACGTTTATATTACTGACAGCATAGGCATTATCCGGAGTTCCATAGCAGCAGTACACTCCGATTAAAACTAAAAATACAGTCAGAATAAATGCAATTATTGAGGCAATTATTTTAAAATTTCGGCTTTTAATTTTTCTTAAATAATTGATTTCTTTTTTAGCTTCGTGTTTTTCTATATTTTCTCCGCAAATCATCTGGGTATAAAGCGCTGAGCATTTGTCACATCCGGAAAAATGCTCCTTTATTTCTGATGAAGTTTGCTCGCTAACCAAATTATCAATATAGCTTGGCAGTAAATCCTGAACAATATTACAATTTAATCTATTCATTTTCGGTCAATTCCTTTCTTAAGGCAAGCTTTGCACGATAATACGTAACCCTTGCCCATTGCTCTGTTTTTCCAAAAATATCGCCTATCTCTTTAAATGACAGATCGCTGAACAGCCTTAAGTACAAAATTTCTCTAGCCGGATCTGGAATATTATGAATGGCTTTTAATATTTCCAAACGGCTCGCGTCTTCAATATACTGATCTTCAAGCGAAATATGTTCTTCAATACTATCAGTCAGTTCTTCTGTTTTTGGGTGCTTTCGCCAGTATTCATAAAGCTTATTTTTTGCTATGGCGCAAAGCCATGTACTGACCTTGCTTGAGAAATCAAATTTGTCTGCACTTTTAACCGCCTGATAAAAGGTTTCCTGAGTCAGTTCCTCTGCAATATCCTCGTCACCTGTCTTAGAAAGGAGATATTTATATATCATATTAGAATAATCCCGATAAACTCTATCCATCGAAATGTTTTCATTCATAATCTTACCTCCTTCATCTATTAGTGCAGAAAAGTGCCTTTTTGTTACACATTTTATTATAATTTCTTAAAATAATTTTTCAATACAATTTGTATGGGGCTATGCATTTTTTCAACCTGCGGTTGATTTTCATTGCTTGTGCAGTTATTGACTTGCATCTTTCGGATAGCTATAATGAGAACAGAAAAAGCGCTTTTACTTCTAAAAAATCAAGGTGAATATATGGATAAAATGATGATAGGAAGCAGAATTAAAGAACTGCGCAAAGAAAGAGGAATGACGCAGGAACAGCTTGCAAAATCAGTTGGTATTTCCTCTCAGGCAATCAGTAAATGGGAAAACAATATCGCATTACCTGATATTACACTTGTGCCGGTATTAGCGCAGATTTTCGGTGTAACCATAGATGATTTATTTGCTTATAACCAAAAGAAAATTCAGGATGATATTGAACAGTATGTGCAGAGAATGTGGGAAATATGGGAAGATAATCCCGAAGAAGGCAGAAAGATATTAGAAGAAGGATTGCAAAAATATCCTGAAAATGAAACTCTGCTTAATAAACTGCTGTATGTGATTAATTATTCTGCAAATCCGGATGAAACGATACGAATAGCAAATAAGCTGATTGACAAATCAAGTGATATTGAGGGGAAGTATGACGCCCTGCGTTTTTTGGCTTACGCATACAACGCAAAGAGTGATACAGAAAGTGCCTTAGCGGTGTTGGAGCAAATTCCGGATATAAGCTTTACAAAGCTATCGGAAATGGCTTTTGTCCTTTCAGGCGCTCTAAAATATGAGGCAGCCGATAAACAGAAATGGATATCCTTCGAAACTCTGCTGCAAATGATGCAAAAGATATCGGAATATTATGAAGAAATCGAAGAGAATGACAAAGCCGTGGCAGAGATAGAACGGGCATTGTCATTAATTTCAGTTTTTCAAAATGAAGAGAAATTTGATTATTTCTCAAATTATGTTGAATTTTTCAAAAATCGGCTCAGTGAATTTAAATCAGTTTGATTATGTTCATTATTTAGCGTTAATGATTCCTCAGTGCAGTGGTCAATGCGCACGCGCCGACGTAAAGATGAGATTTTTAAACGGCTGTCCAAAAGGACAGCCGTTTGTTTTGTGTGATATATTATAATGTAATGGTGGAATATACTCCGTAATGGTCGGAAACGAGTCCGTTTGTTGTATCGTCAAGCACCACATAGCCGACAGGCTCAGCATCGGTGAAAATAAAATCTATCGGCTCCCCTTCATTTTCAAGCTTACCCCAATCGGTATAGCTTGATTTTTTATTCTCAGGATTTGCAGACGAACAGCTTGTAAGCGTACTGCTGACGGTTTTAACAGGATTTGAAGTTTCAACATCATTGAAGTCACCTGTGAGCACTACAGAAAAGTGACTTACCTCTGACGTCATTTTTATCTCATTAAGCTTATCCATTATCACCTGTGCGCCGTATACTCTCGCCTCGTCGCTTGCGTTATCAAGATGAGTATTCATATGAAGTATGTACTTATCGCTCCCCTTGTCACGAAGCATTACGTAAGTGCAAATTCTGTAGCAGCCTGCACCCTCGTACTTGCTTTCGGTATCAGGAGTTTCGGAGAGCCAGAACGTATTTTTTTCAACACATTCATACTTATCCTTGAGCCAGAAAACTGCGTTGATTTCGCTCTTTTTCTCGTTATCATCACCACCGCGCTTTACTCCGTATGAGGAATAATCGGGCATAAGCTCCTCTAACTTTGAGAGCCAGTCGCTGTTCATCTCCTGAGTACCGATTACGTCAGGCTTAACGGAATTCATATATGATGCAAAACGTTTTACACGAGCCGAAGATGATGTACCGTCTAACAAATTACCCCAAGGAGCCGCAACGTTGAAGGACACTGCGCCAATATCTCCTTTTGGAATATCGGGTTTGAAGGTGATTTCTTTAACTTTTGAACATCCTGCAAGCGATATGGCTATGAGTGATAAAGACAGAATTATTGATATTATCTTTTTCATAAAATCTCCTACTTACTAACTATATTTTTTAGTGGTTTTGAGTTCATAAAGCGAGTAACGTTATCCCAGATATTGAGATACAGCTTTTTCACTGTAAGGTGCGTAATTCCTGCTATGTGAGGGGTGAGTACGAGCTTATCTGCAATTCTTTCATCAAGAAGAATATTATCACTCTTGACAGGCTCGGGATAAATAACGTCAAGCCCTGCCCCTGAAATTTTACCGCTTAACAGTGCATTAAGCAGAGCCTCGTTATTTACGAGATCACCGCGTGACGTGTTGATAAGATATGCCGTGCTTTTCATTTTTGCGAAGAATTCATCATCTGCAATTTCTCTTGTATCGTCTGTTACGGCAAGGTGGAGTGACACGAAATCACTTTGCTCAAGAAGCTCATCAAGCGAAACGTACGAAACGTTATATTTTTCTTCAAGCTCCTTATATCTTGTTCTGTTGCTGTATATCACTCTTGCACCGAAAGCATTACAAAGCTCAGCCGTTTTTCTTGCAATATCTCCGAAGCCTACAAGTCCGACAGTGCATTCGCCAAGCTCACGCACAACACCGAAGGAAGCCTTTTTAACTTCAATCTGCCTGCCGTCATATACACTCTGATGACCTGTAATTATTGATTTAAGGCATCCGAGCATAAGGAGCAGAGCGTCCTCGGCAACGGCAGTATCGTTAATGCCCTTATTGTTGCAAACGATTATATTCTTCTTAGAAGCATACGAAACGTCAAAGCCCTGATATCCTACACCCTCTGAATGAATAAGCCTGAGCTTCGGCATTGAATCTATAATTTCCTTATCTACCGTGCCCATCGCATCAACAACAAGAATTTCAGTATCATTGCACTCACTGAGCAGTCTTTTTCTTTCATCAAGGCGAATAATTCTGAAGGTGTGCTCCTTTATCTGTGGAATATATTTAAGGCATTCCGATTCTTTTGATACAGTAGAATAAAACGTTATTATCATTGATTATCTTGTGCCTTTCTGTGCTTTTTCTTCTTAACGAACACTACTGCAAAAACTATTACTGCAATAGCTATAACACCTGCTGCGATACCACCCGGTACGCCGTACTTAATCACCGCCGGTAAAAATGTGCTTGTATCTGCAATAGTGCTGATGAAATCAGGTAATGTGTATAATCCTGAGCCATCATTACCCCCAAATGCAATTCTTACAACAGTTACGTCGTACTTTCCAAGCTCTATCTCTGCGCTGTCTGCGGCAGGGATTTCCTGCTCTTTAGGATAAGTAGTATTCTTACCCACCTCGTTACAAGCACCGGGATAATTAGCAGCCATACTCTGAACGGAGATTTTATTCACGTCGTAGCCGTTAAAGGAAACATCAACTGTCTGCTTCTCGCCCGAAGTGTTTACAAGCTTAACGTAAAGCACTTCGTTTTCTTCGTCAACAGTGACTGATTCATATACACCGTTTTGATTTGTTTCGCCGTTTGCAAATACTGATTTGATATACTTATTTCCGATATTGCTTGAAAACAGCATTTGAACGTAGTAGCTTGGTGTAAGAACAACCTCCTGGGAATCAAACCAAATCATATTGATATCCCAGCTTTGTGCATTGTTCTTTGCAAAGGTCGGTGCATAAGATGCCATATCTACTATATCTGCATTTCGCTCAATACCTGTAAGATAAGCAGCCTCTTCAACTGCATTTGTAATATTGCACTTCGTCTGGAGAGTTCCATAGCCCTGTGCAGTTGCTGCGTATTCGCCTAAAAATACGTGAGCCTTATCTCTGTCGTAGCTATCGTATCTGTCATTAATTGTATAAAGGAAACCGTCCTTCGTGTAGTAATGCTCATCAACAATAGTATCTGTATATCCGTCATTAATCCATTGCCAGTTTTTTTCAAAGCCTTCACCCTCAAGCCAACCGGCTGCTGAGCTGATAATGGTAATGTCGGGATAAGCTGCTTTTATTTCCTTATAAATAGCTTTAAAGTTTCTTTCGTAAACCTCTCCCCAATTCTCGTTTCCGATACCGATATACTTAAGGTTGAACGGCTCTGTTCTTCCGTTAGCGGCACGAAGTGCACCCCAATAGGTAGTGTTTGGGTCACCGTTAGCATATTCAATCAAATCAAGAATATCCTGAACGTAAGCGTCAAATTCCTTCGTTTTAGGACGAAGAGCAATAGTATCAAGATAAGCTTCAAAATCTTCTCTTGAATGAATGTTGCAGTTATTGACTGCCTCTGTAAAACCGTTTCTCCATTCAACATTATCCTCGGGCATATTTCTGACCTCGGTCATATAGGTTTCCCATTCCTCGTCGGTCATTGAAGCCTTTTCAAGTGCAACAACGTGGTCGTCATAGCCCACTCTGCCCTGACAGATAAGACCGGCATTGAGTATCGGTAATGCTTCTGCACCTAAATCAGCACAAAGCTGAAAATACTCGTGATAACCCATAGCGTTAGTGTTTATGTACTCTCTGCCTGCATCATCCCATCGCCAGAGATTATAACCCTGTACTCTTTGCTCGTCGGGACCTATAGTTTCCTTCCAGTCGTAAAGGTGTTCAAGATTGTCGCCCTCGGCAAAGCATCCGCCGGGGAAACGTACGAAGCTTGGGTTTAACTGCGCAAGAGCTGAGTAAAGATCGCTTCTGAGCGTCGTATATTTCCAGCTTTCAGAGCCGTAGCCGAAGCTGCTTTGAGGTATGAGCTTAACAAAATCAATACAGATAGTTCCGTTTCCGTCAAGCTCAATGGCAAGTCCGCCGTCCTCGGTTGCGACAGCTTCAAGAACAGTGCTGATTAACGTCCAGTTGCCCTTTGTGTTTGATATATCAAGCTGGATTACGTTGTTCTTATTCTTTGATGAATCCAGATAAACGCATACCGTACCGTCAAAATCAACGTTACGGATATAGCAAGAGAAATCATACTTCTCCCCCTGCTTAAAGCCCATATCAGCTTTTTCCTTTGCAGATTCGTCAATATCATAAGTTTTGTATTTAAATAATTCAGGATAGCCGATATTTCTGAGTGTTCCCTTGCCGTTTGCAGTGAGTGTTGCATAGGTAGGGTTATTTGAATTAAGCGGATGTGAAGCTTCCTCAACAGAAAGCCCGAGTGATTCGGCAATCCATTTTGCCGTTTTGTTAAACTCATATTCAAACGAATTGTTATTAACAAGATTTGAAACAAGACCGCCGTCACAGGCATACGAAATATCTTCAAGGAATATTCCGTAAAGCTTGTCGGAAATTTCATAGCTTTCTGAATTAGATTTATTCAAATCAAGTGTAAGCCTTTCCTCTGCATCAGCAGGAACGGCAAAGGCTGAAAGTGACATTATGATTGCCAAAGTAACTGTTATGAGCTTTTTCATAATATTCTCCAAAATTTTATTTTATAAGAATTATAACATTATATACATTTCTTGTCAAAGGCGGATACAGACGTAATTATTGACACGTTATGCTCGCTTTGATATACTGAAAGTGTAACAAATTTTAGGGGGTTCATTTTTATGCCAAAGGTAGCTGAGAATACAAAGCAAAAGAAAGGCAGTGGTGTTAAGGTGCTTAAAATAATTATCGCAGTAATTCTGATTATAGCAATTATTGCCGTTGCATTTGTTGAAATAGTTACAAGAAAACAGGCTGACACGAATAAAGACAAGGTCTATATCGGCGGTATGCTCTCATCAGACACTATAGAATATGAAACACCGAGCGGTGACGGCATCAGGCATAATCCTGTCATAAAGCTTATGCAGATGATATGGTATTTCTGTGCTGACGGCGATGCTAAAAAGCACGCAAATCAGACTCCTCCTGAGGTCGAAATGATTAAGGATGTTCCTTACATAGACGATATGAATTTATACCATACGCTTGACGTTTATTACCCTGAAGGTACTGCACCGAGCGACAAGCTTCCTGTTATCATTGACATTCACGGCGGTGGCTGGATGTATGGCTCAAAGGAGCTTAATGAATACTACTGCAGAGCACTTGCCGACAGGGGCTTTGTTGTGTTTAATATGAGCTACAGACTTGTTCCCGACATTACGGTAAACGAGCAGCTTCAGGACGTTATGCTCGCTCTCAAATGGATTAACGAAAATATGTCCTCCTACCCTTGCGACAGCGAAAGCATTATGCTTACAGGTGATTCGGCAGGCGGTATGCTCTCAGCCTATGCATCTGTATTAATGCAAAGCGAGGAGCTTCGCAATATATTTGAAGTGGTAAACCCCGAAATGAATGTTGATGCACTTCTTCTCACCTCCCCTGTTGCAAGTATGAATAACGGTGCGTTAAGCGTTTATACAAAGCTTCTTTGGGGCAAGGATTATAAGGATAAAGCAACGTATGACTATATGAATTTTGATCAGATAATAGATTATGCAAGCGATTTCCCACCGACTTATCTTATCACAAGCAGCGGTGATTCTCTTGCACACGAGCAGACTCTTGCAACGGCAAAGCTTCTTGAAAGCAAGAGTGTACAGACAGTACTGAAGGACTACGAAAAGTACGACGGCAAGAGCCTTCCTCACGTATTCAGCGTGCTTGAGCCGTTTGACGAAATCGGTGTCGAAACAATTGACGGCGCAATTGATTTTTACAAAGATATAATCAGCCAAAAGGAAGAAGCAAAATAACAAATTAAAAGAATAATCGTATGGAATATAAAGACTTACAACATATAGCAAAAGAAACAATTTCATACATAAAAACGGCTATTAAGCCTACTATGAATTTGCTTGAAGTAAGACGTTTGTGCGAAGAAAAAATGATGTCATTGGGTGCGGATTCATTTTGGTATTGGGATATTGGTGCATTCGTCTTTTCGTCAGATGAAACCGCAATATCCATTTCAGGACGAGAATACATTACTGCTGACAGATTGATTAGTAATAATGACATTATAACAATTGACCTTAGTCCTCAAAATAACAAAATCTGGGGTGATTATGCTCGCACTATTATTATTGAAAATGGCAAGGTAGTTGACTCTGTAGATAAAATTCAAAACAACGAGTGGCGTAACGGTCTGCTTATGGAAGAGCGATTGCATCAAGAATTAGTTGATTTTGTAACACCTCAAACTACATTTGAAGAGCTCTATCTGCATATCAATCAGCTGATTACGGACGAGGGTTTTATTAACCTTGACTTCAATGGTAATCTCGGTCATTCAATTGTAAAGAATAAGGATGAACGAGTCTATATTGAATCGGGTAATCATTTATTATTGTCATCAGTTGATTATTTTACATTTGAGCCACATATCAGTATTCCGAATTCCAAATACGGATATAAAAAAGAGAATATTTATTATTTTTCAAATGGAAAATTAGTTGAGTTATAAGTTTGTTTACTTAAATAATAAGCCGAGAGCGATTGCTCTCGGCTTGTTGCTTATAAAATTTCCTCCATTAGTTCAAATCGTTTTACTGTTTTTCCGTCAACTTCAATATCATCATTCCACATAGATGCAGGTCTTGCCCATATTTTATCGAAATTATTGACATCCTGATAAATAACCATATCTTCAAGTGTTTCACTATGCCTTGCAATATGCAAAACCCTGTATGTATTGCCTTTATAATGACGATAAGTGCCGAGTTTTATTTCATTCATAAATTCCACCTGAATTTTTTAATCATTTATTACTGATATTCAATGTATCATATGAATTATTTTTTGTCAAACTGTATTTGCTTCATTTATTTTTTATTTATTCATTATATCTAAAATTATGTGCCTGCCAATTCAAGAAGAGAAATGGACATAGTTTTAATGTATAACAATCCTAATAATAACAAAATAATATCATCTTATGATATCATGATGCTAAAGCTTTAATACAACTTATTGATTATGAATCTTGGTTTCTTCAAAAAAAGTATCTGGTGATTTAAATATGGTAAGAACTACTACTATTTCTAAAAATTATTCGCCTAAGTGATTGAGTATGTTAATAAAAGAACGACATTTGATAATAAACCGATAAAACTTTTAACATATGAATACTTAAACGATAAATTTGTTTTAAAAGAAATTAGTTAATATAGTTTTTATTAACGAGCGAATAAGAAATTTTCACACTAAAAGTATTGAATTTATTGATCTGCCCCAGTTTGTGCAGACAGCACAAAAACAGCATACACAAAGGTAGAAATTAAATTTTAAGCAACAAACTGACATCTCATTTTACGATGAAGTTGCTTCAGTAAACGACATATCAAAGGAGCTCAGACGCAGCACTGGTGCTATTAAAGCACAACTGGAGAAATCAGAATTTGAAGACGCTTAAAATCGGCATAAATTATAATTTTATATTGTCAAAATTTTTCAATATTAAAAACAAATACACTTCACAAACTATACTTGCAAGGGCGAGAAATGATTTTTATAAGTAAAATTCATTTTTCATTTTTGCAATAAACAGCAAAAGAGGTGTATTTAAATGTCAAGCAGTAAGAACGTAGTTCCAGAGGCTAAGGAAGCTCTCAACAGATTTAAGATGGAGGCTGCTCAGGAGGTTGGTGTTAACCTTAAGAACGGTTACAATGGTGACCTTACTTCTAAGCAGGCAGGTTCAGTAGGCGGTCAGATGGTTAATATAATGTGTCCTGTGCGAACAGTGCATTTCAACCGTGAAATCCGCACCATAAACGGACATAATTTACCGCTTACATATGAATTCTGCATAGCTGTATAATCACGTAACAAAAGCGTTGAGATTTTCAATCTCAACGCTTTTTAATTCATAATATTGATAATAGATTCGTTACTTTATGTATCAGTTTTTCGTCATATATTTTATCTTGTTGTTCGTGAAGTATTTGATCTAATTCTCTAATATCACTTATTACATATTCATCTTTAACAGGGCTGTTGTTATTTATAAAATAGGTATAGCCTTTTATCCAAATTCTAATACCGTTATTCTTTAAATATTGAGACAAAATATAAATTTGCCGCTTTGTTTGCTTAATAGGATTCTTTACTTCCTTTGTAAAAACATTGCCGCCCGGAGAAACTTTTTCCTTTATCCACTCGTAATCATCAGCTTTGCCGTAGAGTGTGCCGTTATAATTTTTAATCTCAACAATAAAAATACCATTTTTGTTTATAATTACGTTGTCGATTTCTGTTTTCTTTCCATTTACATCCAAACTGATATTATTGAGAAGAATATCATCACTGTGAAGAATATTGCTTATAATATAGTTGAATATTTCTTCACCTTTATTGCCGGCATATTTAATTTCCTTTTGCTCGCACTCATATTCAGTTTTTGAGTTAACAGCAAGAAAGCAAACAACAAAGGCAACAAAAACAACTAATAATACAATTCCTATAATATATCCCATATAATTATCCTCAGATAGTTTTCAATATATTTTCACAACGCTTTTTCTCTATGTTGATTGTAAAACCAGAAAAAAATCAACTCTTTTTTATCATATTATGCTATCATCAAGCAGAAAATCGACAATACCTATATTCAATATTCCATCATCGTCATACCAGCGCTTTCTTATATCCTTTCTGACGATTATTTTTGGAAAGGAATCCTTTGCCAATCGAAGCGATTCTAATTCTGCTTCTTTTTTTTCTTCTGTTTCAAGAGCAAAAGCAGATTGTATATATATTTTTTTACCGCCTTTTGTTGCAATGAAATCAATTTCCTTTGCAATTCTCTGACCGTTCTTTCGCTTAAAAACAACACCAATATCGACAGAAAATTCACGAATTACAAGTTCGTTATAAACTATATTTTCCATTATATGCGTCATTTCCTGCTGTCTGAATCCAATCCTGGCATTTCTCAATCCTAAATCTTCACAGTAAAATTTATATGGATATTCAAAATACGATTTGCCTTTAACATTATATCTTTTGCTTTCTGAAAAGAGAAATGCATCCTCAAGATGATTAATATAAGCAGAAACCGTATTTTGAGCAATTTTTACATTTTCTTTTGATTTTACAGTATTGGCTATTTTTGTAGGATTGGTCAGAGAGCCTACTGAGGAACATAACAAATCCAGTATCTGAGAAAGAACATCACCATATTCTATTTTTTTTCTTTCAATTATATCCTTCAAATAAACTTCATCAAAAAGTGAAATCAGGTATTTCATCTTTGCCGCATCATTAGGTCTTGAAAGAATTAACGGCATTCCGCCGTAAAAAGCATAGTTTTCAAAGGCATCCTCTTTATCACCGCCAACGACCGAATAATATTCGAAAAAGCTCAGAGGATGCACCCTGATTTCATCGCTTCGTCCTCTGAATTGAGTCAATATATCACTGGACAGCATCTTTGAATTGCTGCCTGTAACATATACATCCAAATTATCAATGCTTTTCAGATCATTGAGTGCATCATAAAAAGTGATTTTTTCACCTGAAGGATTATACGGATTATCCACTTTGTCCGACATCTGAATTTCATCAATAAAAAGATAATACTGCTGATTATTATTTTCTACCTGTTTTCTTACAAAATCCGCAAGTTCCAGTGGATTTCTGAATTTTATATCCTTTGCCAAATCCAGTTCAATCACAATAATCTGTGATTCATCAACACCATTTGAAAGCAAATGTTTTTTATATATCGTTTTAAGTAAAAATGATTTACCGCATCTGCGTATACCGGTAATAACTTTTATCTGTCCATCCCACTGATAATCAATTAATTGCTTTAAATACTTATCTCGCTTAATTATCATACAAACACCTCATTGAAAAGTACTGCCATTTTGATTTCTAATTTTCAACATTATAATAACACATAATACTAAAACAGTCAACTTATTCATTGAAAAGTATAGCCATTTTTACACTTATTATTCAGTTAATTATTCTTTTCTTTGCAGATTTTATCATATTTTGCAACTTTTGGTAGGTTTTACCAATAAATAATATAATGTGTCCTGTGCGAACTGTTCATTTAACAAGGTCAAATTGGAGTAATCCAAGCCAGTTACAGCATTATACATATCAATTCAACTTAGCTGTTTAATTCAAGTTAACACATATAATAACACAGAGCCGAGAACTTTCTGCTCTCGGCTCTGTGTTTTCTAATATTTATACTTTATCTATAAGCCAATCAAGTACATTTATTCTTCGTATACCATCATAATCGGCATCGGGATCATCATCCAAAGTAAGTATAACTTTAGGGTAATTATCTGAAATCTTCTGTAGTGGTAAAAGCTCTCTTTGTAATGTATTCTCATCTCTTACAGTTGCCGCCACTTGAAAATACTCTATCTGCTTTTTATTCATAGCAACAAAATCAACCTCAAAATCATCAATTTTGCCTACATAGACATCATAACCTCTGCGAATAAGTTCTAGGTAAACAACGTTTTCAAGAATATGACCTACATCTGTTGAGCGTGTACCCAACAACATATATCGTAGACCCATATCAACTGCATAATATTTCTCAAGCGTTTTCAAATACTGCTTCCCTTTTACGTTGTATCGTTTTGCTTGGTACATTACGAAGCTTTCAGTTAATGCGCTTACGTATTTTTCAACAGTTTTAACGTCTATTTTTCTGCCCATAGATGTCATTGTGTCTGCGATTTTCTTCGTAGACATAGGATTACCGATATTATCAAACAGAAATCTCGTTATGCTTTCAAGCATCATCGTATCGGTTATTTTCTTTCTGTTTGCAATATCCTTAACTACTATTGAGTTGTATATACCCTCCAAATAATTGTATAGCTCTTTTGGAGTATTTCTCAATTCAAGAGTATAAGGAAATGAGCTGTTTTCGATATAATCAGCATATTTTCTTGAAAGCTCTTTAGTATCTCCTGTGCTTTCAACATATTCTTTGAATGATAACGGCAGCATTTTAATCTCAACATATCTGCCTGATAAAAGAGTTGCAATCTCACTTGAAAGCATATATGCATTTGAGCCGGTTATATATACATCAACGTTCTTTTTGATATACAAGCTATCAACTATTCTCGGGAAATCCTCAACATGCTGAATCTCATCAAGAAAAATATAATTCATTCCTGTATCTGATAATTTTTCTTTAATGTATGAATAGAGCTTAGAAGGCTCACGTAAATCGTAGTTGTCATAATCTTCAAAGTTTATTGAAATAATATTATCATCGGAAATACCGTTTGATTTAAGATAATTCTGGAATATTTCCATTAAAGTAGATTTACCGCATCTGCGAATACCAGTAATCACTTTGATAAGCTGTTTATCTCTCAATGCAATGAGTTTATCTAAATATTCCTGTCTGTTTATTATGTTGCTTTCAAAACTCATTAAACTCACCTCAATTATAGTATATCCAAAAAAGCAAGAAAATCAATAAGTTTTTGGAATATTTTCCAAAAACTTATTCAACAAGTGACAAATGGGCCGTATCATAAGAATTATTGTTATGATACAGCTTTAGTTTAATTATACTCATTAAGGAATTTTAATTCATACTTATAAATATCAGTCAACTCCTGATTGTTGAGTTTTTTTATAAAAGTTTCAATCGATTTATAGTATGATAATGCCTTTTCTTTATCTGTTTGGTTTTTGGTAACACAATAGTAGCCTGCAAAATTTCTTGCTTTCTCAAGCATTGCATAACAGTAAACATACCCATATTTGTCAAAATCAAATTCTGCATTTTCGGCAGCGATTTTTATTGTAACGGATAATATTTTATCTGCCGCTTCAAAATGATCTGCACTTTTCACTTCGTCTGCATGAGCAATTCCGGCATAAACAGTGGCATTCTTAAAGAAAACACTGTCGTCATGATTAATACGTTTTTCAGCAAGTCTAAAAATTTCATTTGCCGCACCACCCAAATAGAGAAGTGAATGGTGTGATCCCAGTAAATCGTCTAACATTTTTTCAATTTCTTTTGCCTTCTCATCTTGATTAATTCTGTATAAATATCCTGCATAAACCATTAGAAACTCTGAGTAATCTCTTTCGTCAAAGTCAAAGTTCTTTGCTCTTGCATATTCTAAAGCATCAAACATAACTTCATATGCACTCATCAAAAACTTATCTCTTTGTTCTTTTATTTCCTTACCCTTATCTGTTTGCAGTATCACATCATTAATAAAATTAGTCATTGTCTTAATCCTCCCTATTTTAATTATCAAATGAAATAACCAGCATTGCAATATAATATAGCAGATAGCTTGCTGTAAATGCTATATCATAGAGTAAAATATATTCACTGAACATCATACTTATCAGCACAGAGGCAAACAGGAATACTTTTAATCCTGCATATAATGAATACCAGAATCTACTACAATAACGCACAACAACAGCGAATATATCAACTAAAAATATCAATGTCATCATATATGCAGAATAATCTGCAAATAACATCTCAAAAAATTTGATATATGAATGTGACATTGTGCTGAATCCTGTTGCAAACATTAAATCAATAAACTCTATTATTACAAGCGAAAACTGCATCATAGATAGCAGTTTTCTTTTTTTACTGAAAAAATTTATCACTGCCGACACAATCAATAATATTGCAATCGGAATACAATCTAATATTTTGCTGTATAGGTAATCCTGACTAATATTTTGACATACGCCGATTGAGAAAACAAAAAGTGATATTATTGATATAAAAATTGCTATTTTACTATGTATGCTGAGTTCCTTGTTAGCTATGGTGTTCAATTTATTCTTTAGCATAAACTACCCTCCCTGTGTTACTTTTGCTTGGATTGTTATGAGTTTTTAAGTTATAAGAAAACACAAAATTAGAAATATTATATAGCAAATATGCAACTGACATTGCTATATCAGACTCTACTTTACAATCATCAAAAAACATATACATAAACATCACAGCGTAAAACAAAATATTCAATGAATAATATAAACGACACCAAAATTGATTTCCGTGTATCATAGCAAGCAGAGCGAAAAGCCCAAAAGCAAAGGTTATAATCAATGACAGTTTTATATATCTGCTGTCATAAAACAATAAACGTATCGTTTCGTAATACGCATTTGTATATGTCATCTGACCAAAAAATATCAAGTTAAACAGCATCATTATCACATTAGAAAACTGAGAAACAGATAAGCAAAGCCTTGGCTTTTTTATATAATTCACTGTAACGGTACAGAGTAATAGCACAATGAAAGGTATAATCTGTATTGACTTCCAAAATGAATAAGCAAAAAGTTCACCTGCGTTATACCTGCAAAGTGCAACTGTATATACAGCTAAAGATAAAACCGATAATGCTACGGTAAACTGATTAAGTAAAGAATATTCTTTGTCAAAAAATTCTAAATTATTTTTAACCATTTTTATTTTCCTTCGCTTTCTGTTTTTTTATCAGCTCATGCCTTGCGTAATAAAGAGCATTAATAAACTCCTCTTTCGTTAAAATAGTTTCTGATTTGCTGTCTTTGCCCACGGAATGCTCCAGTCTCATACACATTCCATCATCAGATATAGTATCGAGCAAAGTATTCCTGAAATCTTCATTTTGATTGCACATAGCTTCGTATGCAACTGATAAAAGTGCTTCGTAGACATTGTCAAAACGATTATAATATTCACCAGCAAAATATACCGACCCTGTTGTCTTCCAAAGCTGGTGTTTCCAGCCTGCTTTTTTGGCTTTGATGCCATACAGCCCTGCAATTTTATGTGATTTTACCTGATTCTTAACCTTTAATGATTGTAAAAAAGCTTCCATACTTTCAAATTTTTCATTACAAAAAGTAAAAGGATAGTGATTAAAGTTAGACAGTGCCTTTGCTTTTGTATCGTCTGAATGGTATTTTATATCAATACTTTCATTAACCACCTTATTTGTTGCAAGCTTATAATTACGAGCAACATCAGCAAAATTACATAGCTGCATTGAAAATGTTTCGTCATCTGTAAACTCATCACTCAAGCATTTTGTAATGTTGTAAAAAAGGCGTGTGTCCTCACTAAAAACACCTATTTTTATACTGAATTCATGCAAGCATTTAAACATAGGTATTAAGAAATTCTGCTTGCCATATTGACCGCATTCTTTAATTTTATCAAACTCCTGTTTGCATAGATTATCATAGAATTGATAATATTTCAGTAGCTCTCCGCTCTCGTCCTGAAGTGCAACCGTATTGGCAAATAAATTCATAATGCCGTCAAAACAGAATATTTCATCTTCATTGGTATCATTGCTTTCTCTCTCAGTTGGATTTTCTGCATCAATGTGTTTTGTAAATGTATCAAGGCTCAGATAAAAGAATATCTGCGCAAGCTGAACAATGCCAACAATAAGGCTTTCTACGTCATTCAGAATAAAGTACCACCATATAGCTACTGAAAACGCGCACATTATGAAACAATAAACAGTCAACCAGCGTTTTGAAAACAGTGTGACAAGGAAAGCTGTACATATGCAAATTATCAGTAAAATGCAAACGGTTAAAGTATAGTTATCTTTCAATAAATACTGGCTTCCTGACGGAAGAAGATACATAAACGATGAACCCAAATCAATTATGTATAATAGTGCAGTTGCTAATAAATTTATTACAACTACTTTTTTGGCGTTAAATTCATTAATTAAGAACGCTGAAACTGCAAGCACAATATACGGAACAAACATCAACAGGAATACTCCTGATGCGATTGTAAAATCTATTGAAAATGGCAGTGTCTTCGCATAGCCGATTATAAAAAACATAATCGCTAAAGTAAGAAAAATAAATCTTTCCTTTTCATTTTTGAGCTTTGTTTTCATTTTAGTTCCCTCCTATGATGCCGTGCCGAATAGCTCGTCGAATTTTGCCTCAAGCTCAGCTTGCAAATTTTCTTCATCTATTTCTCTATCTTCTAAATCCACTTCACAAGAAGAAAGTTCGTTGCTTTTCTGCTCTTTATCAGCTTTGCTTAACTGATTTTCATAATCATTATTTAGTTTAATAAACATCTTATCCTGAAGCGTTGGGTACTTCTTGGCAACAATCGGTTTTGAACCTCTTCTGAAAATACATATTTGATCAAGCGGCATATATAACACGTTTTCAATAGGACAATTAAGACGTACTGCTATATCCTTTGCAGTTTCAACATCGTTACCGCCAAGATAAATTAGCGTGTCATTATTATTGATTATTGTCTTTGCATCTGCCACGCCATACATGCCTTCAAGCTGAGTTTCACTTTGCAATACAATAGTGGAACTCATATTCTTTGACCTAAATTTTGATATCTGACGAGGAAATGAAGATATTTTAGTACCTGCAGCAAAGTCATCAAAAATAAAGTGAACCGGTATAGGAAGTCTTTGATCGGGATATGTATCTGCAATCTTTGTAAGTTGCTGAATTATCATATCAAAGATAAGATTGATAAAAGCATCTTCGTATTCATCAGAACCATCTGTAGTTATAAACAAAACTCTTTTTTCCTTAATGAACTTGTCTAAATCAAGAGTATCTTTTTCGCTGATAACACGCTTAATATTTTCTGAAAATACGTTTGACAATGTTGTTTTTATAGTAGTAAAGATAGAGCCTGCGGTTCTTATGGGTGCAGTTTTAAAAGAATTATACGGTGCCAGCATAGGATGGTCCGGGAAATTCTTTTTAATCTCTTCTACCACATCGTCAACGTTAGTACTCATCAGTGTATTTCTTTCATCAATGTCAAGATTGTCTATAAAATCAACAACATCAATAAGAGTAGGACTGCTACCTAATGCAAGCTTATAATAAATGGCAAATTTCACAACGTTGCAAGCGCTGTTTTCCCAAAAACAATCAGCAATACTATTTGGACGTTGTGGAGTCAAGTCAACAATTGCTCTTGAAAGCATATTGACGTCTTTATGACAGTCAATATATTGCATCGGATCAAAACAAACATCTGCCAGTTTCGAATTTGATATATTCAGTTCCAGAACAGTAAATCCTAATTGCTCATAAAAATATCTATATTTTAAAATCAACTCTCTTTTAGGATCTGATATAACCATGTTTGTGTCTTCATTATAAAGCAATCTCGGTTGAATCAGATTCAGTGTTTTACCGCTGCCTGTTGTTCCTACAATACATATATTATTATTTATATGAGTTTCTCTATCATCTGTACTGAACTCTATTCCATCAGCTAAAATTAACTTGTCACCCATCTATATTCTCCTCCATAACGTCCTTAAATGATACTATTCTGTCTACAAGACCAAGCTCAACAGCCTCCTGAGCATTCAGGTAATTGTCAAAGCTTGTTGCCTCGTCAATTTCTTGCAGGCTTTTCCCTGTATGATTTGCAAGAATTTTGTTCATTTTTTCTTTAATGCTGACAAGTCGCATTGATGTCGCTTTAATTGACGAGCAGTTTCCTGAAAACTGATTTGCAATCAATGGCTCATGTATCATTGCCTCGCTATCAGGTAACATAAATCTATGACCTTTCTTTCCGCAGGCAAGCAAAATTGCCGCCATACTACAGGCTTTACCGGTGCAAATAAGATAAATTCTATCTAAATAATCCTGTATAATGTCATACAGAACAAGCCCTGCATTTATATCCCCACCAGGAGAGTTTATATGTATATAAATAGGTTTATCCGCAGTTTCACAAACAAGATACATTATCTGCTTTTTAATCTCATTTATGGAGATTGATGTGATTTCATCTTCTATAAAGATGTGCCCCCTTTCAAACAGCTTGCTATCAATAGGAATTGTTGTTACTGAGTTATAGCTTTTTTCTGAAACTACCATTTTTTATCTCCTTTGTGTTAATCTCATATATTTTCTTTTTTATTTCTAAACGCATCAGCAATATCTATTTGAAAGAGAGCATACTCTTTCTTTCGAAGAGATAAAACATATAAGTCTGATCCTATATCGTGAAAGTAACCTGCTGCAGTTGTGAAATATAAAAAGCGAAAATCAGGATCATCATATGTTTGTCCAACAATAAAATATGCAAATGCAATTTGCGATTTAGTTGACTTTTCCGAGCCAAGAAGGCTCAACAAATGATTATATGCAAGTCCTTTTAAGGATACCTTGTCCTTGTTGTCATTAATGAATTCTTCAATTTCAATTAAGTCGTTAACACTGTTAGCGCTTTGAAGCATCTGCTCAAAACGTTTCACTATTACGCTCTCGTGTTTGGTCATCACTTTCCTCCAATTCATTCATAAAAAGCATAATATGATTTATGAGAGTTTCTTTTAGATACTTAAAAACCTTGTTGGCGACCTGCTCTAGCCCTCATCACCAAGTCCAATAAAAATACCCATACACGCCTCCTGCACTTATGCCGCTAATTCGCTATCATAAAAGACGGTATCTACACAAACATAAGCATTCTTGCTTTTCTGAACTCTTCTATAGAGAGTACACAAAACTCTTGTTCCTTTCTGCAGATAGCCGAATGGCGCGCACGCCACATTATCATTCTCAAGACGGATAAATATTCCGTTCTTGCAATTGCCAATAACTGTTCCGTATACAGAATCTTTGTAATTGATTCCGTTTTCTTCATAAGGATAAAATATAATTATTAATTACCTCCAACATCATTTTGTATCAGATGCTTGTTAAGCATCATTAAGGAATTTTCAAGCATTAAGTGCTCTTTACCTCTCGAAAAAATAAAAGCCGTCATATTGTTTTTATTTTTTAAACTGAAATACTATTTACAAATTTAGATTTTTCAAACATATCCACTGGATTTGCATTATTAACAGTATCGAATCTATTTATGTAGTCCTTCTTGTTTTTCTTCTTAATAATATAATCTGCAATTAAAACAATTGGATTACCGTCTATAATCATATATGTATAAAGTATTCGCAGCTGAATGTTTTCCTTTTGTGCCTTAAATGTATAAAACTGACCGTGTTTGTCATATTTGATATAATCATCATTATAGATTTTATTAAACGCTATACCTTGTAGTTCATACGCATTTATCCGTTTATATAAACAGTCAACTGCTTGTAATAACGCTTTTTTAACGTTACTTGATTCCTTGAAATAATCTTTTTTATACATATAAATATCCATATCTTAACCTCCCATATTTTTTGAGCAAATCTCTGAATTAAAAATCTAGTTTTCTACATTCAAGATGTGTGCTTTTTTTATTCAAGCTTGTCTAATCGGATTAATTCAGTTCTAATTTCTTCTTCCATACAAATTTTTGTTTTTGTAGACATATTAGATACTTCCATTTAAAGAATCATTTTCCTATATTATGCTATAAAAGCGTTTCCCTTGCATAATTGGGGTGATTTTTTTAACCCCATAAAATTTTAAAACCCATCATTAAACTGGGAGTTATCATCTGTTGCTGTGCAATAAAAAAGTGTGCAAGTTTTTCCAACTTACACACTTTTTATACTCTAGGATTGTCAACAATAAGAAAAATAACTAAAGTGGATTTTTACGATGATTAAATCAGCGTAATACTTATATTCTTTGTTGAATTTAGACAGTACCTTAACCTCTCCATTCACTAAAAAATCCTATCTGTTGTCTTATTTTCATTGGCAAATTCGTAATAAAAGATTTTTGTAGTTATATACATAGCTGTATATGCATCATTTTTGAGTTATTCAAATATTGCTTATCAGCATTTGAACAATGATAGAATTCATAAATGGCCTCTTATAAAATTGTTTTTAAGATGCTATTTGTGATTAAAAACAATTATTCTTCTATTATACATTTTTTTATGTCATATGGTATCATTTCATCATCAACAAACTCAAAATGAGCATTATTTATATCATGTGATATTAAAGTATCATAGGCATAAATTATTTTAACATTCAATTTAATTTCTTTAAAAATATTATATAGCTTTTTACAATGTTCTTCATTTTCCGCAATAATAACAATGATAGGTTGCTTTTTCATGTTGGCGTTTTTCATTTTTATCGTTACGTCTTTGTAACCTTCCGCTAGTAAAGATAAGCGATACACTTTATTATAAATGACATCATTGTGCATTTCATTTTCAAGACGTAAATCATTTCTAAATGCCTCTGCAAAAAATGGTTGTTCATTGATTTTTAAATAAACCAAAACATTTGCTCTTGCTTCGATATAGTTTTCATTATCCATAATTGTACTAATATCATAGTAGTTTAGATAATCTTTATATTGTTCTGCTATATTGCAAAACCATTCATTTTGAGCTAAATCACGTTTAATATATGAAATACTTTTTAGTTTTGAAAGAACCGGCGTAGTATTTACATCAAATTTTAATGTTCTTAAAACCTTATAGCCATAATTTGAAAGCAAATAAATACTTGTTTTAAAACTTCTGTTTGTAGTAGTGTCAGCAAATATATAGCTGTCTATAAGATTTAAATTTTTCAAAAAAGTATTTGATAATCTATTGGAAACATTTTTTTTGGAAAAGATATAGTTCTCGGATTTTTCTATTATTCCAGCATTCATTAATGCAAATATATTTTTGCTTGTTGCATACTGTAGCTTATTTATCCACGAAAGCAGCAAAATATCTGAATTGGTTAAATGCTTACTTTCCCACTCAAAATTTAATTTTTTCCAAAAATCCTTTTCCTTCAAATTTGGATTTCGATTGTCCTTATGGAACGAAACACCAGGAATATAATTATATATAGGAAGTACTTGAACATCACGATCGTCGCTATATTTACGAGATATTGGTATTACGACACTATCTTCATCTTTCTCCAACACAATATCCTTAGAATTAGACATATTCTCATATTGCTCAGAAATAACAAAGTCGGAAATATCCTGTTCAAAAACATTAACCTTGTTGCAACCATTAACTAATTCAAAACACATACTATATTTTTTGCTATTAATACACTCCTCGTATGCAACAAGAAGCATCTTCTCAAAAACCTCTCTAGTTTCGCGATTTATGGGATGAACAATATCGCTAAAATTTTCACTATTCCCTATTTTCTTGCTAGGCATAGCAATTAAATAGTCGTTTTCTCTCTTTATTATTTTTATATCATGAACAGCAAACTGATTATCGAAAACAACTTCTGCAAATCCTCTAAGTCTATCACTTATCGGTATATTTTTTATTTTTATTTGTGTTAGTAACATAAAATCCTCCTTAAACTACAGCTCCATAGCACTCTAATATTTCTAAATTTTCATTATCAGATAGTGTTCCGCGAATATTTTTAAAATTACAGCCAACCAAAACGAGTCCATTTTGAATTACATTTTGAGCTATAACCCTATTGATTTTTGTATCAATTGAAACTATTATATTTTGGTTTCGTTTAAATGAAATTTTATCAAGAATTCTATAATCAACGTCTGTCGGATTGTAATAATCATTTATATTTGTATTTTCACAACCAACATCACCTGAATTAACAGCGATCGGTTTCTTGGTATTTATAACATAATATTTGGTATCTCTCCAACTTTGGGCTATAACGGGTTCTGCAAAACCAAAAGGAGTTTTTATGCTTCTTTTGCAAGTTAAATTTGAATCAAATTCATATAATATACACCCGCAGGACACAAATATATTTTCGAATAATTTTGCCAAACGGCTTTTTTGAGTAATAGATTGACTCGCATGAAAAATGACATTATATTCATTATCCAAAACACAAACTGTATTCCCGTATATTGCAACTATCCTACCATTCATATAATCAACGTAATGAAATTTACCAGAATTAATTGAAAATACCGTTTCGAGCTGATCATTTTTTATATCATATATTAATATAGTATCATCTTCCGATAATAGCAATTTATAGTCATCGACAAACTTAATTGAATTTGGGTGAATATTATTTGTTTTCGAATCATCAAAAATATTTTTCACTATTAAATCTTCAACCTTGTTTCCGAAAATTTTGCCATAAATCGAATGAAAACGCAAATTCAATGTATCTAAAATGTCAAAATCACTGTTTTTAAGTTTATCTAAAAACTTATTAACCATCCATTTGTAAGAATTACGATGAATTTTTTCATTGCTGATTATTAACTTCAGTTCGTTAAAAAATTCTTCTAAATAGTCGGAAGGTATTGTACTTTTAAGCTCATCATATGCAAGTTTAGATAAAACTAACTCCGGACAATCTTCAAAAATGCTTTCTTTTTTTGAATTGTCAGCAATTATAAATGTTATATTATTACTGTTATGCTGTATTTTTACGGAAATATTACTATGTTTACTTATATAAGAAATAAGCCTTTCTATTTTTGAAATAATAATACTATCATTTTTTGCATCACTTCCAACCGCTGTTCGAAAACACCTCATTGGAATCTTGATCGGAATATATCCAGCATAAGGTTTCAAAATTTTATAAAGAGCTAAATATTGACCAGCTAAAATATAACCGTCGTTAGGACTATATAATGAAAGGCGTCCATCGTTACATACATTTTTAAATGCAATAAGTTTTTGCTGTTTATTTATTGCACTTATAGTTGTAAAAGGTGAAAATTTTATAGCGTCAAATTGAATGTTTCCTATTATTTTTTTATTAAGTGGATTGGTAACAGTAGTAAAACTAATGTCACCATTTTCTTCAACAAAAATTTCATTTAATAAACTTTCAGAAGTATGTAGAATGCTTGTTTCTTTGCTTTCAATATTGATTTTAGCAATATCATAATCTGTCATTGCAATAATACTTTTGCTACTCATAAAAAGAATTTTCTTAATAGGATAAAGTTCTGCCTTGAATGATTTAAATGGAATATGATGTTTAGATTGTATATCCCACAACCTGATATGCGAAGTATTATCACAAGTGGCAAGAACATCATTATAAAGACATGCATCTGTCAGACTTCCCGAATATGCTTCTGCAATAATGTTTTCCTTATTAATTTTTGAACCTTCAAATGTAGATGAAAAGTTTTTTTCATCATAAAATCGATATAAAACACAATTATTAAAATAGCATTTTGTTAAATCAAGATTTGAAAAATCACAGTTAGATAAGTCTGTTTTTCTTGCATATTTCAAAATATTAACAATATTGCCAACTGCTATGGAATCATCATTGTTTCTAAAATAATTAAGGCAGTTATAAGAAATTGATTGCGAATTACATTCATAATCCCACAGCCTCTTATCGTTATTACATACCGGCACTAAATTATGTTCTCCCAGCAAATCCGAAATAAAAACTATTACATCATTTTCTAAAATAACCTTTGAGAGTGTATGAGGAACAAAATCATCATGGATTTCTGCCATTTGCATCTCTCTTGAAATAAAATATGCACATAGAAAATCCCTGTAATTTTGGTGAATAAATTCCAAATCGTTATGAACATTTTGCCTCATTAATCCACATGTGTTTAAAAAGAAATCAACAATATCATCATTTCTTTCACAAACTTCCCATTCGTCATCTGTTTTAAAAAAGCTTCTTATTTCTTTAGTATTATAATTATTTTTTTTATAATCCTGTCTATAACAGTTTGAAAAAAGATCGTTATCGTGCAACAGCTTGGAATTAGAAGAAAAAATGTCATTTATAACATTATGGCAATCTTTTTTCGTTATATAATACGAGTTTGACTCATCATTTGTTGTCATATAAAAAGCAATTGCAGGGAGAATATAATTTAAGCAAAAACGATTTATCGTTGTGTTGCTTTGAGCTAATTGCTCTTTTTTCTCCTGCCAACTCATAAAATTAAGCAAAAGATCACCCTTTGTTTTTATATTTCTTCCTCCTCCAGAGTTGATATAAATATCAAGAAACATAGGAATTGATAATATATCAATCAGATTTTTGTTTTTGTGGCCATTAATATCAAGTATATCGTTTTTTGTAAGATAACTGTCAATTGTGCTTTTTGAAAGCTTTTCCATTTCAAAATGAAGAAGATTGGTATTTTGGATGATATCTTTATCAAATTTTCTACTAGATATAACTATTCGGGTATTACTTCGCTTAGTCCATTTTTTCAATTGAGCCACTACAGTTTGTTTATTATTTGTAGTAACCTCATTAAATCCATCAAGCAAAATAAGATATTCCGGTTTCTCGGTTTCTCTTGAAAACTCATCACAAAGGTCCTGAATAAACTGATCTGTGTTTTTCATGTCCATTGCCGTTTCTTTTTCAGCAAGAGCCATATCAATATATCTTTCAATAAGCCAATTTTCAGCCGTCAGCATTTTCATATCAATATAGATAGGGATCATAATTCCATTATTCATATAATGATGAAATAGTTTCAAAATAAAAGTCGTTTTGCCAGCTCCACCTTCAGGCGCTGTAACAACAATATTATTTTGCTCAACTACAGAAAACATATCGTCAATTGTATATTTCATGCATGAATCTCTGAACTGTGGAATTAATCCGTTGTCAATGGCTTCTTCGTTAAAAAGCTTCTCGTTACTCTGTTTTTTTATCGCAAAGTTTTTTGAATATCTTCTTAGATTTTCCTTATTCGCATAGGCGATAAAATCATTCCCTTTTTTCTTTTCATCAATCAGTTTTTCTGCTCCGTCAACAATTGAATTAATGTGATTTTCAATCCCATCTAAACAATAAAGATGGTTGAATAAGGAAAGATGGTATTCAAAACTATCATTCATCGAAATATTATCAAGATATAGGTTTAAGATGGGTATTCTACAAGAATCCGCAATGGCTATTTCCTTAGGGCATTGAGTTGAAATATTTGAATTTTTAGTAAATACTAAAACCATCAAATCTGACTGCTTTATTGCTCTTGTAATTTCGCCTGCCCAGTCTGAACCATAATATAAGTTTTTCTCTCTATGGTCAACCCAACATTTCATATTGTTTTGTTCAAACACTTCGCAAATATATGTTGTTAATGCGTCATCCTTGCTTGAGTGACTAATAAAAATCATAGTTTTATGTACCTTCCATCTTTTCATTTTATGATAACGATTTAAATGCCATTATTCATATTTAACAAATAAAATCAAACTCGTCCTTAAACTTGTCCTTGAAAATTACAAATACGGCATTTAGAGTATCTTCATCGTCAATACTTACATATGATTCCAATTCGGATTCAACATCCTCCACTTTAAGAATTACTACTTCATCAGCTTCATCGGAATCGTCGTATGGTAAAAGAATAACGAATTCTTCATCATTGTATTCAATCAAATCCAGAAACTCAAAGTGTACTTCATTTCCATCTTCATTATTCAAAACAATAATATTGTTCAATCATTATCTATATTGTTATTTAATTTTTCGTTACTCATAGCTTGTCCTTCCTTTATAATCATTTATCTCCTACAAGTGCACTTATACCGTTTAATGCTCTTCTCATATCACTGTCATTTGCATTAATTTCTTTCACTGCAACTATTTGTTGATTGCCTATATAAAATTCAAATCCTGAATTCAATTTAATATTTTCAAGCTGTATTGTAACAATAGGTTTTCTATATGTAATTGCTCTCTCAACTTCCTTCTCAACAAATTCGGAATTCTGTGATTCCTTTGTCAATAACAAAACAAGACACGCACAATTCTTAAGAGCGTCATTAATTACAAATGCGTATTTACTTCCTGCCGGGATGTCATACGGAGCCATCCAGCAAGGTATTCCTTCTGTTTTCATTAAATGCCTTGTGGAATCTGCCATATTTTGATTTTTTGAGCTGTAGCTGATAAAAGCATAAGAATTTTTCTTTAAAGGAGTTTTGTCATCATTAAATTTTTCAATGGCATTGTCATTTTTATTTGTATTTTTATACTTGGCATTCTTGTTAGCATTAATATCCTTTTTAAGTTTATATTTTTTTAAGAAATGTGTCTTTTGAGTGGTGCTCTCTATTGATGACATTAAAATCTGCTCTAACGTTCGAACATCTTTTATCCTTTTTAGAGGATATACCTGAAGACCTCCTCCTAGCGCTCTAAGAACATTTATCGGCAATGTTTCAACAATAGAATTTGGCATTATTAATTTATCATTGATTTCTCGTGCTTGTGCATCAGGTGGATTTTGTCCAACTAACGACCTGTAAATACATGCACAAATTGAATAAATATCAGTTTCAGTGTCAAGCCAAAAATCATTATATTTATATTGCTCTATGGCACTATATCCATCTTCAATACTTAATTGTGAAAATTTACCAAAATCCTTTAAATTAAATATTGAAATCGGAACAAGTTTGACAGTCCCATTTGAAAGTAAAATTATGTGGTCGGGGTTAATTGCACCATGAATATAATTTTTGTTATGAATATATTCAATTGCTAAAAAAACTTGTGTAAAAAGATATTTTGTATCAACCCAAGGAATATAACCGTCAGGTTGCTTTAACAAATATTCCCTCAAAGTAATACCGTCAACATATTCCATGACAATATACTGAATATTGTCTACAAAATTCATATCATAAATTTTTATTATGTTAGGATGCGAAAATTTAATTATATCTTTTATTTTATAGTTTAAATTTTCTAATATTATCTTTCCTTCTATATTCTATAATGTAATTATTAAATATTTTAAAGCGACTGTTCTTTTTTCGGTAATATCATAAGCTCTATAAATAACAGATTTTTTTCCAACGGCAATAATTTCTTCAACGTCATATCTATTAACAAATTTCTTGCCAACATAATTTTCCATAACCATTATCTCTCCATAGATTTACATTTTATACTATCTTATACCCGAGTTTAATGATAAGTTTGAGAGTTTCAAGAGCAGTATTTCGGTCATATTCTTTCTCGTTGTCGGGCAATTCTGAATACGGAACAAGGCAGGGTGTTTCTTTTTTTGCATCATTACGCTCTTCGCCGTAAGTCCAGCCCTGCTCAATTCTTCCTGCTGCCCAGACGTCATGAACGTTCTGCGCAATTTTCTCTGTTAATTCAAGCAAATCGTCTGATAATACAACGTCGCCTGTATCAATCGGCTTTGGGTTATACATAATCATTATCCTTTCCAAAGTGAATTAGTTATTGTTCACTCTATTATATTTATCTTTATTTTGCTGCTTTGCAATCATATTATATATTGCTACGATTTGATTCTCAGCGCTTCAGCTAATGCACTTCCTATATTATCAATATCTTCCTTCTTATCAATAGTGATAACACCCATCATTTCGCCCCTGTGCTTTTGCATACTATTTGATTGATTTGACGGTGCATCTGCAATAATTACAGGAACGGCATTAATTCCAAACTGATCTGTAAGTGCTTTGATTTTATAATAATACTCATGACTGATATCATTAACTGCTTTACATTCAATGAAAAAGCTCCTGAAGCCTTTTGTTGCAACAATGTCAAATTCATTTTTTATTTCGCTACCCTGCCATGAAACCTCATAACTGTTTGCAATATCATCAAACGCACCAAAATCTAAGCATTTATGGTAAACTGCAATTTCTAAAATTCTGCCGGCATTGGTTAATAAATCTTTAACAGCTCTGGAAGAATACGTAAAACCGATTGTATTTTCATTCGTTGATTCATTATTCCATATATTAATCAGATTAATATCATTCAATTTTTTCAGCACTGTTTTAATTCTGCTAGAATTATTTTTAAATTCAGAATAATTTCCATCTCCAAAATCAATTATTCCCGTAATCAGATTATCGTTACTGATATAAATTGAATAGTTTTTGTTAATACATGATATAGAATTACGGTCAGTTAATAAATGCGGATTTTTAAATATGCCCTTGATTTTTTCCAAACATTGCTTGGGAGCATTGATTATCACTTCACAGGATTCATTGTTATAATAACTTACTGATGATTTATTGCTGATTACTTTTACACCGTTAATTAAAAAATCCAATATTTTATTAACGCTGTCATAAGTAAAATACGGTAAAATCAATCTCATATCTTCATAATCGGAAGCTGATGACTTTGACAATTGCATTTTAAAAATGTAATCTGTTAAATCAGAATGCTTTGCCAATAATGAACACATTAATTTCCATGCTTTTGAATCATCACGGTATATTCCCCAAAGCTTTTTATAATCATTATAAAATTCCGGGGGTGTATTCCTGTCATCTCGTGAATCGTCAACGGCAAACACATCTTCAACCTTGATATACTGTTCTCCATTGATGTACTCAATGAAATCACAGGCATTTATTGATTCAAGCTTTTTTTGATGAACGTTAAGCTTGTAGCAAGGATATTTCCTTATTATTCCTGCGCCGATAAACAAATATGATATCTTTGATTCATTAATTTCAATCGCATCAACATCAATTGAATTATTTAATTCATCAATCAACAGCTGAGTAATATCCTCCGGCATATTAAATTCAAGCGTACGAAAGCGCTTAACATTTCCGGCATTTAATTCAGATTCAATTTTACCGAATACCTTGTTAAATTTAGATAAGCTTGATTGATAAGCTAAATAGAATCTGATATTAGCGTGAATATTCATTTTATCCAAAAGCCTGTATGTATTTGAAATTGAAACGTTTATCTGCTTCAAATCATCAATTGTATTCGCACAGGCAAGATAGGTAATATCCGAAGGATTAATAAGAATTGCTGAGGAAACGTTCATAAAATCATTATTTGAGCTTCCAAAGGAAAACGGAACGACAATATGCTTGTTATTAGTATAAGTCAGTATAAAAGGTATATGATTTATTATATCTGCATCCTTTTTCTTATAATCAACGTATTCCTTGCTTTTTAAAATCGGTTGGAACAGTTTGTCCAGCATTTTCAGATTAGATTTAACCTCATCGGCAATTGAAGCTGAAAAATTATTAAGAGTATTTTCAAAAGCAATCATTAAAGCCCGATAGTTCTTCGTTTTACTGTCAACGCCGTTATTAATCAGTTTCATACAGGAAATCAGCTCTAAAAATGCAACCTTTGATTGCTTTGAAGATGAAATCAGGCTTTTAATTTTAGAAGCGTATTCGCCTGAGAGTACGTTGCCCTGAATTACTTCGTCAGCCTTTTCCTTATACTTCTGATGAAGCTCTACCGACATTCTGTCAAGCGGGTCGAGAGGGGATAATTCTTTTTCCTCAGCCGTATCCCAATTCTTATGATTTTTTAAAACACCTTCAGACAGTTCTAAATTTTCATTGCCCTTTAATATGCAAACGTGCTTTTTCCTCTTTTTATCATTATGGGGATGCTCAAGACATTCCTCTAAATTATCCAGACACGTCCAGCCGTCACAAACCTTTTCAAGCACCCATCTTCGGTGCTCTAAGGCAATCAGCTTGTTAAAATAATTCTTTTTAAATTTATTAAATTGCTTAACGGCAAAATTCAGATCATCTGATTCAATGCCAATGCTGTGCAATTTGTATTTTATTGAAAGGGCTGCTGCCAATGAAGAATTATAGTTGTACTTGTCCTTAAATCTCTTCCTTTCATCAGCGATGCTTACGTTCAGATTATTGTTCCAAGATAAATGAACGTTGAACGCCATTTGCTCAAGGGACGGCGCAATATCCTCCAGATTGATTTTTTCATCAATAAAAACGGGAACTAAATTTTTCTGAGGCTTTTTGTTTTTATCCGAGGTAGTATAGCTGATGAACGTGCCGTTATCTTTATAATAATCATAAAGCTTTTGCGCAACCCTTACATTCCATTTATCGTCACCGAGTGCAACAAAAATATAATCTACCGTTTCATTATATAAGCAAAGGCTGTCTATTGCCGAATCAAGAGATTTTGAATTAGTCTTAATTTCAGGTGAAAGCTTTATAGTTTCATCATTTATATCAAAAGGCTTAAAGCTCAAATCAGCATACATTTTCTGCTCAATAGGGTTTTCATATTCATTGTCTATATTTACAAAATCCTTAAGAGCCTTTCTGTTTGATAAATATACCGCCTTATCCTCTGCACACTCATTCGATATTGCAGTAATTTTCAGATAAGTGTCTACCATCTGTCCGCACTGAAGACATTGATCAATAAACTGTCTTGCATACTCTCCTGCACCTACTGTTAAAACGTTAATTGTTTTTAATCCGTCTTCCCGTTTGGAAACATTGTTCAATTCTTTTGTGTATATAGGATAGTTATACAATAAATTCTGAATAACAGCCGTAGGATTAACTTCGCTTCTTACGTCACTGTCAATGTATTTTAATTTTTCATTTATAGGAAGTGTTTCATTTTTTGCATGGGATAATATACGGTTCTGAACACTCACCAATGCCTCTCTCAGCTCTGCGCAATAGCTGTAACGGTCTTCGATGTCCTCTGCCAGACATTTTTTTAATATTTCTGCAAGCCTGTATCTGATTTTTTCATCTGAATTGCACTGTGAATACTTTATTAATTCACATTCGGCAATGCGGTTTTCTATATCATTGAGTTCGCCGTTATTCTTATACGTAACGTTTTCTTTTTTTGTTGAAAATAAGGCGTTATATAAAATTGCGCCTACTGAATAAATATCCGTGCCAAGATAAATTTCACCATTTCTTGAAATGTCATAAAGCTCCGGTGCCCTGAAGCCGTCAGTCCCTGCAAATAACGGTCTGCCGTCGAGGTCGTAAATTGAATTAATATCAAAAACGGAAATGCTGTTAGGATTAATCTCATATTGCGCATTATAATTAATGAGAAAATTTGACGGTTTCAAATCAAGGTGCAAAAGGCAGGCACTGTGAAGAGCCATTAAAAATTCCGTTAAGGATTTTACCACTTCAATTACGTTGTACAGTTTGTGCGCAGATAATTTTCTCGGTGAGCGGTGAATACTTCTTATATATTCATCAAAGGTTACACCCTCTTTATCATCCTTGGTCCACACGTAAACGGAGCCTTCCTTTGCGCCATCAAAGCCTCTGTATAACACTCCGCTTGGCATATAGTTATTTAAAATATTATGCTTTTTGTCCTTGCTTTTTGCTTCCTTTATCTTATCGTAGGCTTTAATAAAATCAGCGCAGGCAGAATAAAATTTGATTTCCTGAGCATCACCCTCGGGGATTAACTGATTGTTTTTATTCCTCTTTAAATTATAATAAATGCCTTCATATTTATTGTCACAAGGATAAAACTCTTTAAGCCTTCCCCTCTCACCGTTACACTCTGCAAGATAACATATTGCAGAACCGCCCTCTTTTGTTTCCTTAGAGGTTAAAGATGAAATTATTTCAAAATTAAAAGGATATTTAGTATTTAATTCCTTAAGTGTGATTTTTTTACCTTTGCTTAATTTTTCTCTTTTTAAATCAGCCATATAAAATAATCTCCAAAATTAAATTTTTAACGCTATAAAACTGCAATCGTCAAAATTATTTGCATTTTTCAGCTTGTTTTTAAGCTCATAACAGTCCTCACTCAAATCAATGCTGACGTTTTCATCAAGCTTTTCATTGAACTCTTTTAAAACGCCGTCTGAGCAGATAAAAATAATATGATTTTTTTTAGCATCTAAAATTTTTATTTCTGCAGCCTTGTAGGCATTCTCAGTTGTTACGAGAGGAGTATATACCTCATCATATCTTTGCGGTTTTAAAACAAGCTGTGTTTTTTTTGAGTCGCAATTATGCTCAAATATTGCTCCGTCACCTGAATTGAACAACAATAATTTGTTATACTTTTTGTCAAAGCAGCAAAAAGAAAGTGTTGCCGCATAATCTGACAATGGTGCATTTTCTTTAATTGCAGCCAATTGCAATTTGTAAATCAATTGCTCTAAAATCAGATATGCCTTTTTTTCATCTGATAACGGATAAAGTCCCTGCGCATTTTTCATCAGAAACTTTATTGCTTCAGCACAGTTAATTGCGGCACCTTCCCTGCTTTTTCCACAGCTGGTTACACCATCAGATAAGGTTATGATTACAAACCTGTCATTCTCCCTGTATTTAATTACGTCCTCATTTTTTTTACTGTTTCTTTTGTGAAATTCCCCCACCTTTGTGTACTTAATAATTTTCATAAATCTCTCCTTTAAAATTAATTTTTTCACAATTGTAATTTTACAGGAATTATGAAAACATATTAAATCGGGGGTTATTTTGTTACATTTATATAGATTATACAGAGTATAATCACGTCAAATAAATTCTTCTCCGTGAATTCCTGATACCTGCATTCTTCTAAAAGCTTATTTAATCCGCGAATTTTGTCACCGCAAAAATCTTTAAATAACCTTTCAAATTTTATTTTTCTTCTATCGTCTTTTTCTCTTCTGTCGTCTTTATACTTTCTCAAATAAGCAAGACAATATAAAGATATAAGCTTTTCTCTGCTGACGTAATCGCCGGCAATGTCGATTCTGTTTTCCACCACATCATCTAATGCCTCTTTTATGTAATCATAAACCACACCAACTATTTTTGTAAAAGGATCTGACTGACCGTCAAAAACAGTGCAATCTAAAAACTCATTAACATCCTTGCCTTGTAATTTGCTTATTAACTTAACATACTCCTGCGTAGCCGTAATCTGCTCAGGCTTTTCCCAGATACTGATATTAGAGTCTGTAAACCTTTTGTCAGCGTACCTGCCTTTTATGTATTTCTCAAATTCAGCTTCATTAAGATAAAACGGAATGTCGGAATAATTATTGGTATCGTCATAATAATCATCGGACTTTTCACTTATCTGTGAGTAATCCATATTTTCGAAATATGTACGGCAGGCTTTAATCATAGAATATGCCTTTTTTACCCTGTCATCCTTTGCGGCTTTTTCATCTCTGCCCTTTCTCAGGTAATACAGATATATAACCTCGGCAAAATTTTTAAGGTCAATGCCATCACCGAGATTTTCCTGACCCTGCTTTTCGTCAGCTTCGAAATCAAAAACACTTGCAGTGTAATAATCCTCAAAAAGCTGCTTTCTTATATCACGGTCAACGTCGTATTTTTCTGAATTCATTTCGTCTTTAGTATAATACGTCATATTAAAAGCAAAGGCGAAATAATATAATTCCTCTTTTGTTATCTGCTTTTGGTT
The DNA here is from genome assembly GCA_022511225.1 of Eubacterium sp. Taxonomy (GTDB): domain Bacteria; phylum Bacillota; class Clostridia; order Oscillospirales; family Acutalibacteraceae; genus Eubacterium_R. The sequence continues at coordinate 44,824 of JAFLRZ010000004.1, read as the reverse complement.
AGAGCGACTTACACCGCCTGTAGACATATTGTATGCTACGTACAGAGGATAATACTGTTCTCTTTTATCATCATCATTCCCATACAATTCCTTGATTTCTTTATAATCGTCAATCAGAAAATCATCAGTATGCTGCAAAACAAGTCGGGTTCTTTTCGCTGCATTTTTTTCTTCTATGTGAAATTTTTTACATACTAATTTTTTTGTCGCATCGGTTTTTTTCTTTTCATCTTTTATATCGTATTTTATAAACTGCTTAACAATAGCAGAAAATACGGAGCATGTTAATTCTCCGTTTTCATCCTTAAATTCGTCATCTGCACAACTTTCAACAATCCTTTTGGTATATGCCTCTCGCCTTGGGTATTGGGTATACTTATCATTCAACGTCTTTACTAATGTAGCTGCATCAAACTTTACAGGTAAATTGGAATCATTAATTAAGGTCTTCAGTCCATCAAGCTTTAGATAGTCAATACTATTGATTGACTCTCTCAATTCGGCACTTATAAAGGCCTCTTTTATCATTCTTCTTAACGTTTTTAATTCAGGCTCATAAGCACCCTGAATTCCAATTGCCCGTTCAACCTTTGTTACCTGCTCTAATAATGCAGTCTTCGTATACCTTGCTCCCAAAAATATATTACCCTGATTTGTTAAATCTTTGGTCAGTTTTTTCATGTTAAGAGTTATATCATTATTCCCCATATTGTTTCACCCTTTCACAAAAAACACAATTTGTGTATATCATTTATATTTCTACATATTAACTTAAAAATATACAAAATAATTATATCACATAAAATTATTCATTTCAATAAACCAACTATATTTTTAACGCATTTCAAGGATCATCAACTACTGCCAATGTTCCTTTTCACTCGATTTTTAAAACATTCTGCCACTCTAAAGGCCGTCCTCTGCATCGTGTAAGCATAAATCTATCCTCCATAAAAAAAGTATACTCACCGAATGAAAATCTTTCGGTGAGTATATTTTACACGTAATATTTCAGTTCGTCATCTTGAGGGGTGAAAATTCAAGTGCAGTCCTGAGTTTCCTTGATTATGACGTTATCAAGTGTTCCCGAAACGGTTACAAACTCATAGTCATTATGAATCTTGGCAAATTGAATAAATGCATCGGCAAAAAAGTTTTCTGCTTCATTTCTGAAAACGCGGACGCCAAACTCCTTTACGTCTTTTGCCGTCGCATTAATAAACTCCTGAAGAATAGGTGTTTCAATATCGGTTACGTAAAGCGAGTGATTCTCTGCCGCAAGGTCACTGATACACTTAGGAGCAATACGCTTTACGGCCTCATCGCTGATTGTGTTGAATTTAAATATGGCCTTCATACGGCCGATAACCTCTTTCCTGAACCTGCCTGTTTCAACAAGAAGAGGCTTTGCCTTTCTTGTTTCCTCCTGAATCAGTCTTGCAATACTGTAATCATCTGAGCCGATAACACTGCTCACAGGAGGAGCCGTATCGACGTTACCAAAGCCAAGCGGCTTCTTCTTTTCTTCCAACACAATATTGCTTGTAAAGAATATGATGCTCTGGGAAAGATCATAGTAGGTTCTGCCGTCACTAAGCGTTTTGCCGTTAGTGTCCTGCACACCGGTATCCAATGCCTGCATAATCGTTTCTGTGACGTTATTGGCCGCCTTTTCTATTTCATCAAACACAAATATTACGTGAGGATTATCCTCTAATATCGCAAATGCACCCGGCTCGTCATAGCCAATGTAACCCGGAGGCGCGCCGATAAGCTTTGATATATCGTGGTTTTCCTGAAATTGTGAACAGTCTACAATCTTAAGAGCAAAGCTTTTATCTGCAGGGATTTGCTTGTTTATCATAGCGGTAAGCTTCTTTATCGTCTGAGTTTTGCCGACACCTGTGGGGCCGTAAAGGAATATTGAAAGCGGCCTTGTCCTGTTTTTTGTGCCAAGATGATTACATACTAAATGTGATATCTTCTTTATGCTCTCGTCCTGACCGAAAATCTCATTGCTGAGATCAAGCACCAGCTTGTCTTTATCAATCTCAAGATACCTTTTGTTTGAATCGGGCACGGTAATGGCATCAAAGTCGTATCTTACCTGAGGCCTTTCGGGTATATTGACAACAGGCTCGTCCAAACACTCAGGATAATTGTCAATAGGCGGTGTACTTACTCTGTCATTTCTGAAGCTCTTAAGAAATTCCTTTAACGAATCAAAGCTATTGAATTCCTCACTTCCGTTAGTCAGCCATCTCTCTATGTGCTCATCTGAACCGACGTAATTAATCGGTGCCTGAGCACAGATAAGAGATATACGGCTTGGTGAGTAATAATTAAACTGTATTGTACACACCTTATTGTGGCAGGTCTGAGGCATCTTAACATCGTCAAATATGTAGCTTCCCGAGCAATTCATCAGCTCATTATGGAGTCCCTCAAACTCCCTGTCACTACAACTAACCATACTTAACCAATTTAACATATTAACATCCTTTCTTTAATAGAATTTACTGCTTTTTGCCCTGATTGTCGGGAATATTTCTTGTATCTGCAATATTGACCTTATCCTTCGTTATAATGCCGTAACCTTTACATAAAGGGCAATCGGCTTCAGGCGTCTGTCCTATTGCAATAGTTACAAAGGGAAATGACAAATCACTTTCCTTTTCAGCAAGTTCTTCAAGAGGAACAAATGCCGGAGCGGTAAAATCAAAAGAGCATTTTGTCATCAGGTAATTCCTGTCTGCCATTCTGTCAAGCAAGTGATAAAGCGGTGTCTGCGGCTCTCTGTAGCAGAGAATATACAACGCTGTATATGATTTAATTGCATTGAGATAATCTGTCACACAAACTGCTGCACCTGCCGATGAGCCGACTGCTTTTTCGTTTGTTTCGAACATTTTCTTGTATCTTGATGCAAGCATACATCTTGGACAGGAGGCAGTAACACCGGGATAGTAAAATATAACCTCGTGGCCCTTGCCCTCTTTAAAAATCTGTGCAGCAAGATACGGAATGCTGAATTTAACGGACAACTGTGCACATCTGTCCTGTGCATAAAAATCATCAGTACAGCCGCAAAGCAGTACGTCTCCCTTCCTGAGAGCGTTAAGGTTGGTAATAAAATCGAATTCATCATCAGTTATCTCATTGTCAAGGAAACGGTTGATACACTTGACCTCAGCAAGCGGATTGATATCGAGTATGCGCTCCTTAATAACCTCAGTTTTGAGCTTGCCTATTTCGGAGATATATGCACCCTGCGTTGCTATATTTGTATCCTCTATAACGTCGGCATCAAACAGGACAAAATTGCCGACTCCGCATCTTGCAAGTGTTTCAAGAAACGTTCTTGAACCGCCGCAACCAATACAAATAACAGTCTTTTTGCTCATAAGGTTATCGGGGAATACTGACTCAATGCGCTTGAATCTGTTTGGCGCCAGCCTGTCCAGCTCGAGCTGCTTCTTCCTTTTGAGCTCGCTTACGTCAGCCTGCTCAACAATCATAGGCTGCTTCTTCATCTCAATGGTTTCCTCAAAGGAATAAGGATAAATTGTAATATCACCGTTAAGCTTAGGTGAAACCTGAACTATCGGAGTGAAAAACCTGCCCTTAACGTCTAAGCTCTTGATGATATGACTTGCGGTTTCTCTATCGCCGATTGACGGACTGTTAAAGCCGTAGGGATGGGAATGAATAATACCTACAAGCTGAATGCCGTTATCATTCCACTTATGAATCACCTTATTAAGCGTCTTGTGATCCATCGTATATGATGCTGATGAACGATCTGCAGTCTTGTCAAAATAATAGTAATCAATATGTACACCGTCGCTTGAGCCAAGGATACCGCCCTGCTCAGGCTTCCTGCAGCCTATGGTCTGCCTTATTTCTTCATAGACCTGCGCAGTAATAATCCACTTTGAATCTGAATTACCGTTCTTTTTCATATTAAAAATCTCCTTTATCTTCATAAGTTTATTATTCCCCTTGACTTAAGGATTGGTTGAATACTGCCAAAGCTTCCGCCGTGTCTGATATAGTACGCCGTAATTTCCGACCACGTCTTAGCCACCTCGTGCATATCATCAAGATCGTATATCGGCTTTGACCAACAGATATAACCGTAGATGCTTTTATCAGGCTTAGAGCTGTCTATTGATTTAAGAAAGCGATTGATTTTGCTTACTCTGTCGGCATCACTGTCTTCAAGCCTGTGTGTGACTGTATAGATGATTGATCTTTCGCCGAATTGCCTATAGTTGATATCTGAAATAATATATGCCCTCCAGCCGATATTCTCTCCCATATCAACAAACAAGAACTCGATGTCAAGAAGCCTGTCTGATGTCAGGTAAAAATTGTATTCACATCTCATATTTATCCTCCAAGAATAGACAAAACCAAAATAATCAGACCTATTATCAAGGCAGCCTTTAACAGCCAGACTAAGGCTACTGCTATAAAGGGTGCGGCGAAATATACACCAACGCTTCCGCCGGCCAAACACAAAGAGCCTGCGATACCTGTTGATACCTTATTGAATTTAGTCACAGCCCAGACTGCAAAGCCTGTATAAGCTATTAAACAAATAACAAGTACAATTATTTTAAAAGTTTCCATATTTATTACCTACCTTTTAAATCCGGGTGCCGGAACGCCTGTATCAATAAATTTTTGAGTTGCATCCGCCCAGTTTCTGCAAAGTGTTTTTGCCTGTTCAGGATACTTTATCTCTCCTGTCCAGCAAATATAGTGCTTATCCGTCTTATTTTCTACCCAATAGTGCGGTAAATAATTCGAGGTGTCTCGACCTCTGTATGAAGGAGTACGCCTGATATAGCAGCGGTATCCGTTACCAACCTTTTTTACAAAGAATTTGTATTGATGATCAAGTGCGGCCGCATTGGTAACGGCGTAATAATTATAATTAAATTCAGACGGATCTCTCCATCTCGGAATCATTACGGCAACAGAAATTGCGATAACGATAATTGGAATAATCAATAAAAATATCATAGCGTACTCCTTAAAAATCAGTTTATAACATTAAATATATTTTCCTACCACCTCTTGGCTTTTTATTGCTTTTAACAAAACAGACTAAGCGTGCCAAGTTCCTCCATCGAGATCACCTTGTCTGCCGCCGTGCCATGTACCGCCGTCGAGATCACCTTGTCTGCCGCCGTGCCATGTACCGCCGTCGAGATCACCCTGTCTGCCGCCGTGCCATGTGCCGCCGTCGAGGTCACCCTGTCTGCCGCCAAAGAATGTAACTGTATTATTGAATGACTGATAATTTCCAAAATTGTTAAACATAAATTTAATCTCCTTTTAATTTAATTTTAATATTGATTTACCGAAAGTGACGAGTAAATTTGATTATTTATATTTATCCTCCTTTCTTCATTAACTTCCGTTTGGGATATAAAAAAATATACTCATCAAAAGTTTTTCCTTTCGATGAGTATATTGTACAATAATATTTTACATGATAATTTTTTGGGGGTTAAAATCAACTTCACGGCAACAAGGTATTATCTGAATATTGCACGGAAAATGAGAAAAAATCCAATCGCATATATAAGCAAATAAAGCACCACGCCGCCGACATAATACAACGAATTAGAAAAATAATCGGTCAAGGAATCCCAGTTTTTATAAATTGAAATAACCGACAATACTAAAAATATTATTCCGGCTGCAACGACGTATCTGAATATTCTCTGAACCATAATTACCCCCTAATAATGCCATCTTCTGCGGCGGCGGATTTTTGCACCAATCACTCCCCCTATACATAAAACAACTGCTGCAACTGCAATTATTTTTGACAAGACCTTAATGATTGGGAATAAAAAAGACGTGAACAGGGTGCTCATTACCGATTCCCAATTACAGAAAACAACTATCAGCACAACCGCAATTATTGTGCAGCACACAATATCAACCCAGTTTTCAGCGCTAAGGCCTTTTAGCTTATCTTTAGATTGGCTTATAAGCCTGTGCCTGTTCCTTCTTCTATTGTTATTAACCTGTGAGACGTCTGCTTCAAATGAGCCTGACAAATTATCAAAATCCATAAAGCTTCTCCTAAAACACTAATTTTTTCACAACGAGTATTTCTGCCCCTCTATGACCTCTCAAAACGGCAGCATTGCCATACTCCTCTTCAAGCAGGACCTTGGCTCTTGAATAAGGCGTAATGCCTCTGTTTTCAGTTCTTAAAAAAGAAAAAAATAATTTTGGCGGTGTTCCTGATGAGCTTGTCACTTCAAAATGTGAATACTCTCCCATATCCGATAGCACCGCCTGAATATCATGTGCAGGAGCAGTGCCGTTAAGAAAGACAATTTCTCCTGAAAAATCGGACAATTTCTTTTCTGAAGGGAGTGACATTATATTTTCTGTAGATAACAAAACCTTTACGTTGCCCCTTTGCTTGAGAACGTTTAAAAAGCTCATCAGTTCATTATTATTTAGAAGCAAGCAATCATCAAATACCAACGTAAAGCTTTTTCCTATGCACTGTTTGAGCTCCTGCAAAAAGTACAGACCGAGGAATTCATAACCGCACGTATTTGTATTTATATACAAAACGCAGTTCTTATCAGTAATTGAGTTAATATTAAAACCTGTTGAGCAGTTGTCAACGGTAAGCGTTTCAAAAGCATTGCCAACCATAGAAACAAGTCTTCTGAAATTGACTCCGCCTCTGCCTGAAGCAAGAATAATTTCACAATCTGCATCATTGCCGTTTGATCTTGCAGCGTTTGCAATATCTGCATCTGAATTCTGGAGGAATGCCTTTATGGAGCTTAAATTTATATCAGCCTGTGATTTTAGGGTGTTTAAAAATGCACCTATATAATCGTGAAGCTCACTTGTATCGCGGTAACCCTTTTCCTGTGCAAGCATAGAAAAGTAATCAGATATAAGATTAGGCTGCATATTACGGAAAAAGTCATAGAATTTATAATCCTGAGAGCACACAAAAAGCCTGCCGATATCTCCTATATTTACCAATTCAATCAGCCCATCCTGTAAAAAACTGTTATTACTGAAAACTATAACAGGCTCACGGCTTGTGCTTTTAGTGCGGACTATTTCCTTTTTTATAACGAAAATTCTATCCTGAACGCTACCGCCATTGATTAACAGATTACCGGCGGAGAAATTCAAAAATCTCTCTACCGAAAAAAAGCCTCTGTGCCTTACGGCACTTAAAGCCCTGTTGTGATTGTCACATTCGTTTTTTATTCTACGCTTATTCAAAAGGACACCTCCTTAGCTTAGTTATACCAGTTTATCGAATCTGAATTTGAACGGTGTCAATCCTGCCAAGTCAATAAATGCCTCTCCCGTTTTAAGATTGTGTATGTCCGAATCTTCTACGGTATAACCGTTCCTCGTTATATTTGAGCCACTCCAATTAATACTTTCAAAGGTTGTACCAAATCGCTCCGACACAAATTTACGGGTATCGTAATCAACGGCATTAAAGCAAATTGCATTAACAAAGCCTGCCGCTATTGCTTTACCCTCGTCCTCACCGTAATTGTTATAAAGCTGATTGATACTTTGCAGGCCTACAACGGTTTTCACGCCCTTGCTCCTGCCGTAATTCACGGCATCCTGAAATCTTTGACAATATGGCAGCAAATTCATTTCATCACAAATTAAATACGTATTTCCTGTATCCGACGTCAGTGCTTCCTTAATCGCTAAATCAAAAAACAGCGAGTATATAGGCGATAACGTATCTCCGAGATTAATGTCGTATTCAAGAAAGATTACTTTAGCACCTCTTTCTCTTATCAGACGGCGCATTGAAAAATGACCTGACGGCATTTTATGCTTAAACGGGCCTATGAACTGACTGCTGATCATAGAATACAGATGACCTAAAACGCCAAGCGATTGAGGTGTTTGCAATTTAGCTTCGCCTAAATAAGATTGAACGTATTTAAACTGCGGATATTTTTGTATCATATTGTAAAAATCCTGAACTGTTGAACTGTTAATGAAATTTACAAGCGTTTCATTATTAAGCTTATGATAGCTTTTCTGCTCTGTAGCTTCTTTAACAAAGCATGACATAATAACAGAAAACAAATCTGTAGGCGCTATATGGAAAAACGGCTGATTTGACGATTCAATATTTTTAAAAAGTGCTTTTGATATCTCCTTTGCCATTATATCTGCACTTTCACCGAATTCACCGTTTTTATCAAACAGCTCACCGTATATGTTCCAGCCCTTTGTAATTGACCTGTGATTTTCATTTGCAGAAATTACAATATGATCAGGATTATCAGGCTCGTAATAACGGTTCATAAAATCACCTTTACTGTCAAATATCAGCACAACATCACTACTTTTAATTTTAGGAAGAAGCTGATCGAGCATCATAAAAAATGCATTAGTCTTTCCACTGCCCGTGCTGCCGATGAGCATACACCCCTTTGAAAGCTGATCTGCCGAAATATTAAAGTTTCCCTTATCGCCTGACATCTGAAGAAGCGGCGGACTTGTATATTGAACCGGCAGGCAATCACTCATTTTATGCCCTACTAAAATCGTTCTGTCGACCCCTAACTGATCTTTTCGCACTCTTAAATTTAAACTGTCATAATTCATAAAATCTCCTCCTATGCCCCTGCTGAACAACCTGCCGAGCAACCGCCCTCAGCTCCGACACCTGCTGAAGAGCTTGTGCCTGCACTGGAAGAATTAGCTGTTCCCTCATTTACGGCTGATTCCGCCGAAATTGAGCTTTCACTGACGTTCTGACACTCATTTACATTATCCGCCTTCTGTGCGGCATCAAATTCTTCTATCGTGCTTTGGCTTTGATATTGGAATTTACCATAATGTAAATCATCATAATTTGGAATCATTTTTAACCCTCCCGTTACACACTTGATGAGTATCCACCATCAATACCTGAACCCGCATCTGCGCTGACACTTGAATCCGCAGAAGTATCTGTACTGATTGATACTGTAGCATCCATATCAACTGCATTAGCCTGTGCCGCATCAAACTCATCTACAGTACTTGAATAATTTTCGGACACTGCATTTGTGCTGCTGATATTATTTATTTCATTTTTGTTTGCATTGTCGATAGCCTGCTGTGAAGCAATCATTTCTGACGCCACCATTTTCTCAACATTTTTATCAACCGGCACGTTAGTGTTATTGAATTTATTTATTAAAACCTGCTCAACGTCTTTATCAATATTCTCGCCATATTTCTCTTTCAGCTCAGCAAGCTTTGCTTCGTAGCCTGTTGCACTGATTTTTTCGGTATATGACAAAATTGAATTATCATCACCGTTTTGCGCTCTGTGTTCATTAACTAATGCCATTGCCTGTTCCTGTGAAAATTTATGAGCATCAAGCTCTGTAGGATTAAGATAATACATATCATAACCGTTCCCCGTTTTACCAAGCATATATTGAGATGCCCTCTGCCCGTCAATTTCAGAAACTGTGAAATTATTCGATTCAAACCTCGCCTTTGTGTCAGAATCGGCATTTATTTTTCCGTCACTGATTTGTTGCTGCAAACTGTGACGATATTCATGCAAAACCACCTCGTAGGCTGAATAATTCGGCGCTTCCATATCAAATTTAAAACTTGTGTCACCGTATTTATATGTAATCTGATTATCAACAAACATTTCACGGTTAAGCATAATTTTATCATCGAACTGACAGCCTTGCATATTACTTGCCATATTTTCAAAAGATACTTTGCAAGGCATTGCTCCATTGTTCAGTGCTTCTCTGTTAACAGTTTCCTGTAAAACGTCCAGTTTTTCATACTTACTGAGTTTCATCCACGATGATTCGGTAAACATTGACCTCAAGGCACTATCAGATAAATTTGAATATCTTGTCTTAACAGGGGCTAATGATTTACAGTCACTCATAGTTATGCCCTCTGTCGCCAAATCATATATTCATTTGACGCTTTCTTCGCGTATTCATTAAGTGCTAAAACTGCATCAACAAAATCATCATCCTGCCTTATCTGCATTACTGCTCGAACACAGTACTTGCCGCGAATCCATATTTCGGAAAGCGAATTATCATTAACCCATTCCTCAACATTTTGATACAATCTTTCATCAACGCTCATAAGCAGTTTTGCATATTCCTTTTGCTTTTCTTTGCTGTAATAAGGATATTGCTCCTTTATTCTTTTAATTATTTTTTCATCATTCATACTTGTTTCCTCCCTTAAATAAAATTTTTTAATACCGGTAAGTCTGAGTTGATTATATATACTGCACGGTTTTTTCAGTCTCACTTTTAATAAGCTTATCATATTTTATATCTGTAATTTAAAACGGTTTTTTTCCATATCTGCGCACATTTGATATGAAAAGCCTTCTGCAATTCTCTCTTTTTTGAATCTTTTAGTTTCCTACATAATTAAATCCTCCTGTTACAATAAAATCATTTGATTTGCATTATTCATCAAAAAGCTACTGTTCAATAATAAAACAAACATTTAAATCAACATAAAATTTTGCAAAACAAAAACTCATCAAAAGTTTCAAATTCCTTTGATGAGTATATTGTATTATAAAACATTCGCCTTTTGATTTTTGGGGTTAAAAATAAAAAAACTAACCATTCAGCAATTAAAACGCTGAAAGTTAAATTCGTTGAATTACAAACTACATTACTAGGATGCAAAAGACATTGTGCCGTTTTGCTTTTACTTCTCTGTAATTATCAGCATAAACGGAACCATACTTCTTCTTGCCGTCAGCGGTTATCTCTTTTTCGTATCTTGTCTCTCATCTACCATATTTTCACTTGTAAATATTTTCTCCTCTTCTTGGCATATTCATCATCCTTTCTGTACACGCACAGATATATTCTAAAATGAATACAAATATTTGACCATAAATAGAAAAAGCTTAATGCTAAAACAGGCTATCATTGACCAATACCAAGTCTCGTTAATTCATCCTGATATTTTTGTTTAATTCTCTTAAGTTTTTTCTCAACCCCACTGGAACCAGACATGCCGATAAGCAGTGAAATCTGATTGTAAGTTTTCTTATCTATTTGCTCAAAGCTTTCTAAAACAATCCCTGATGTTAATTCAAGGATTTTTCGTTCAATTGGCGTTAATACCTTCATTGCTTCTTGAATTAGTTCTCTTTGCTCTTTTGCTGACTCTATTTTCTCAGTATAATCTTCTTGAACAATAGTGCTTGTTACATCGTCATGATATTTGAACAATATTGCCGCGTCAACTAATTCCCTGACAGTCTTTTCTGTCAGTTTGGTTTGCTTTGCAATTTCAGATACAATATCATCATAAGGCATTGTGTTTTCTAATTCAAAATAAAGTCTTGCAACTTTGCGAGTATTGTTGTATGTACCTGCTTTATCAATTGTAACAGTGCCGCAGTTTTCTCTTACATACTCATGCCATTTGTTCCAAAGAGGGTATTTAATCTTTTGAAGCAGTGCGATTTTATCGTTGACATCATATCTTGTTAGTTCTTCAATCAGCACCATTACGAATATCTGCTTTAAATCATCAATACGGTCTTCTTCAAGATTATATTGATTAATGAATGCAAAAGCCTTTTTATTGAGAGTGCTCTCATAATGATGCAAAAAGCATTGCAAGTATTCTTGATTGTTTTCTGTCAGATATTTGATAAAGTAATCGTTCCAATTATCAAGCTTATCAGGTGGATTTTCTATTCTGTAAATGTATTCATCATTCAACATTCTGTTCTGCCTCTTTGTAAATTCGTTTTAAATCCATTTCCTTTTCATACTGTTCTTTTGCATAATCAAAATCAATTTGTGCAAGCTCATACCTTTCATCAATAATTCTTTTGGCTTCGGCTGATACAGCATCACTGTATTTGCCGAGGCTTTTGTTTTTTCTGATTGAGTTATTTCTCTTTCTCCAAATATTGTAAAGCGGACCATCTTTTTTACTTTCCTTATTTAGTTTCACTTTTGTAATTTCAGGATGCATTGCAACGTATGAACATGGTACACCATACTCTTCATTTACAGTGTGACAATATAGTTGTTTATGTGCAGTAGTCATCAAAAAGTATTTTTCACAAACACCGCATCTCCAAAGATAATGTCCACACTGCATAGCCTCAAATAATTCGGTTATAAATCTTGAAAAGTATAATCGTCTTGTAATAAACGGTTTGTTATTTTCGTCAAGCTTTATAGTAGGGAACTGAAGGATTTGAGGTTTCAGGTTTACGCCCTCCATATCCTTGAACGGATTGCTATTTTTCATATTGCTTAGCATTTCTTCATTTGCAAAGAAATTAAATGCTGCAGTTGCAAGAACTTCAGGCTTTCTTGAATTAATTATCATAAGTGTTGCCGTGTAGCTTATGGCAGCAGTTGTAAAATTTGCTACATCATTTCCAAAGTATCAGTAAACAGATATTAAGTTATTAGCATAATCAAAATTTTCTCTTGCTTTGATTTTAATAATATCTTCAACACCGCCGAAAAACATATGATTATACAAATTTAAATTTGCATTTGAAAATAAATCATTAACTATACTTTGTGAACTTTCAATATTGAAATAACAGAAAGGTTTAACGTCTTTTACAAAATCAATAATTTCATTTATATATCGGATTTGAAAATTCCATTGCACCTTGAAAATTGAATAACGCAGCTATCAAAACAGGACGAGCGACAAGGGCGCCATGACTGCATTAGCACGAGCGATAAACCTTGTTGCCATGACTCCAACAAAATATAGAAGAAAGGAGGTTTGATAACATTAACGGAAACTTTTTCACTTTACCAAATAAAATATTTGACGAAGGTCTTACGCCAAATGAATTTGTAGTTTACAGTTTCTTAATTAAGGCTAAGGATAAGAAAAATCAAAGTTATTGGTCTGTACCTAACATTGCTCGTTATTGTGGTATTTGCAATGCAACTTGCAGAAAGACATTGTATGCCCTACAGGATAAAGGCTATGTGAATATTTCAAAAAGATTTTTGGATAACGCACAGCAGACAAACATCTATACGGTCAATAAAATTTAGGGTAGCCCTACTCTAACAGATAGTGACGAACAAGATAAAACACTGCTAAGAAAAAATGAAAAGCCTTATCGTAAAACTGTTGGCTATATTTGAGGAGTTTAATATCAAGAAAAGTCACTAATCGAAATCAATATAAATCGACTTGAAAGAGGTTTGTGGCAAGAATAATTAGCCTTTTCATTCAAAAATTACAGTTGAATATTTTAAGCAGGTTAAAGTCAGGCGCATGTTATTGCGGCCAACAACTCACATCGGACGGCAGAGCCGACCGAATTTCAAGGAATTTAGGAGTAAATCGCTTGGTACCAAAATAGGCGTATGCTCAAAAGGAGGTAAAAATGGAAAATATGAAGAAGTATTCAATCTGGATGCAACCGGAAATGATTGAAGAAATCGAAAAAGCATTACCTTTTTCATATGATGATAACAAAAGTTCATTCATTAGATCAGCCGTGAATTTCTATATCGGCTACCTGATGCACAAGAGAAGTGCTGACTATATCACTCCGCTAATAAGCAGTGAAATCAAAAATCAGGTTGACTCTTTGCAGGATTGCTTATCAGAAATGATATTCAAATTAGCAGTTGAATCAGCAAAACAAAATTGTATTTTATGCTTGGCATATGACATTGACAGCAGTTTGTTAGAAAGGCTTGATAAGCTTTGTGCTCAAAAAGTTGCATCAACTAACGGCATAATTGATTTTGATGCAATAAAATATGATTCTACTTTGGCAAAGGAATTCTATGGCTAAGATAATTTTCACAAGCAGATATTTCAAAAATCCTAAGCGTTCCAACGTAGGTAAGCTCATAAAATATATGGGAACTCGTGAAGGTGTTGAGAAATTACCGAATGGAATTGACAACTCTCCTGCAACAAAAAGTCAGCAGAGATTGATAAGTTCAATAGTGAAAAATTATCCTCAAGCGAAGAAATATATTGAATTTGTTGATTACAAAGGCAAGCCTACAAGGTCAAATGCAACTGAATTTATTGATACGTTCATTGAAAGAAATGCTGATAGAGCGGAAGAACTAAAAGCATTAGTATCATATATTGCAGAGCGACCGGGAGTTGAGAAGATAGGCAAGCACGGATTGTTTTCACAGGCAGATGATAAAATTAACATTGATTCCGTTGCAGAAGAAGTGTCAAACCACAATGGAATCGTATGGACACACGTAATAAGTCTTAAGCGTGAGGATGCTGAAAGGCTCGGCTATAACAATGCTGAGAAATGGAAAAAGCAAGTCAGAAAAAATATGATTGAGATTGCAAAGGCTCATAACATTCAACCAAGTGACTTGCAATGGTATGCAGCGTTCCACAACACAACTCATCATCCGCATATTCATCTGCTTGTATATTCAAAAAGCGGACAAGGTTATCTTACTAACAAAGGCATTGAATCAATGAGAAGTGCATTCGGAAACGATATCTTTCGCAACGAACAGTACAAGCTTTTTGAAATGCAAACCAAATATCGTGATGAATTAAAAGACAGTTTTGATGAATTGCATGAAGAAGTGTTAGATGACTGCAACTATATCTTTGAGCCGTCACCTCAACTATTTAATCTAATTTTAGAATTGAAAAAACAACTGGACAACTGCAAAGGCAAAAAAGTCTACGGTTATCTTCCTAAGAAAGCAAAAGAAATTGTCAATGAACTTCTGAAAGAGTTAATGAAAGATGACAAACTATCTGCGCTTTATGATAAGTGGAATGAGATTAATAATGAAAATTATCTCTTTATTATGATAACAAAAACAAAATCATTCCGATTGAGGATAACAAAGAGTTCAGGAGTATCAAGAACAAAATCATACAAGCTGTACTCAATATGGATTGTAATCATAGCTACAGTTATTGGAATTACACTGACAACGGAATGATTTTATCTTCTGTTGTGAGCTTGCTTGCTGATATGTTCAACATAAGTGCAAAGAAAAGATTTGATAATCTCAGCAACCAAATTGACAGAAAACAATTATCAAAAGAACAGGAAAAACGTCTTGCTCATGGGCTCAAGGATTTATCTTCTAACGGTAATTACTATGATGACTATGAGCAAGAACAAGAGCCAACATTATTTATGTAAAACAAAAGTCCTGCCGAGCAATCGGCAGGTAGAAAGGAAATCTATGAAACAAAAACTAAAAAACAAGTCGATAATTATTATCGCAAATACAATTTGATTGGAGGAATGACAAAAACATTTAGAATCTGTGTTGCCTTATGGCAAGACAAATAAATCTTGGAAATAGAGGTAATAATAGTATTGATAAAACTTCAAAAGGTGGAGGTAAAATCAATACTGCAAACACGAATGACAAGATAAGCACGGAACTTTGGATGGAGCATTTTGCTAATGCGCTTGTCAGTCAAAACGCCATTGACGAAAAGACTTATAAAAAGCTGATAGCAAAAATCAACTCCGAAGTCAATCGTAGATACAGCACACATGAAAAATTGGAAGTAATCCCCTAATGATTTAGGGAATGCTTCTATTGTAAAATAAAAGTG
Source organism: Eubacterium sp. (assembly GCA_022511225.1). Taxonomy (GTDB): domain Bacteria; phylum Bacillota; class Clostridia; order Oscillospirales; family Acutalibacteraceae; genus Eubacterium_R. Next base: position 29,200 of record JAFLRZ010000004.1, on the reverse strand, counting down.
GAAAACAATATCATATTGACTGGATTAAACAGGTAAACTGTGATATTGTGCCATTAAGAGAGGTGAAAAATTTGGATATATACGCTGTAAGAGAGAGGATAAAAAAAGAAAATATCAGCTTTATGAATCTGCCTTTGCGGGTAACGTTTTACGCCCGTGTAAGTACGGAGTTTAACGTTCAGCTTAACTCCCTTGATAATCAGATAACCTACTACACTGATTTCATAAAAAATAATCCTAATTGGGAATACATTGAGGGATACGTTGACGAGGGTATTTCGGGCGTGTCAACTGCAAAGCGTGAGCGGTTTAACGAAATGATTGAGGACGGAAAGCTTGGTCTGTTTGACTTGGTAATAACCAAAGAAGTATCAAGATTTGCCCGTAACACGCTTGATAGTATCAAATACACCCGTGAATTGTTATCAAGCGGTGTAGCGGTGTTTTTCCAAAGTGATAACATCAATACGCTTGACGAGGACTCGGAACTGCGACTGACGATTATGTCGTCAATGGCACAGGACGAATCGAGGAAAATTTCAAACCGTGTGCGCTTCGGTCATCACCAGGCAATCAAAAACGGTACCGTGCTCGGCACGAACAATATGTTCGGCTACACGAAGAAAGACGGCAAGCTTATCATTGACGAAGAACAAGCTGAATTCATTCGGGAATTATTTGAGATGTATGGCACGGGCAAATTCAGTATGAAGCAGATGGAAAAGCATTTCTATCAAAAAGGCATACGAAACAGCAAGGGCAACAAGCTGTCCCACTCAACGATGGGCAACATTATCCGCAATCCGAAATACAAGGGTTACTTCGTAGGCAACAAGGTTGTTATAACAGACCTGTTCACCAAAAAGCAGAAATTTCTGCCCGAAGAAGAATGGGTTATGTATAAAGACGAAACAGGCGAAACTGTTCCCGCAATAGTCAGCGAAGAGTTGTGGGAAAGAGCAAACGAAGTTTTATATATGCGCAGTCAGGACGTTATCACTGCTCAGCATAAAACGGTTCACCAAAATCTGCTGACCGGCAAACTGATATGTGATCACTGCGGTAAGCCTTATTACCGCAAAGACGCGATAGGCAAAAACGGTGAGAAAATGTCTAAATGGGTTTGCTCAGGCAAAATCAAAAACGGCGCAGACAGTTGCCCGTCACACGCCATATATGAAAGTGAAGTTAAGCCGATTATTGAAGATATTTTCAAATCGGGTCAGCAGAATATTGAGGAGCTTTCAGCCTGCGTATTAAAGCTTGTTTCCGAACTGCTTTATGCAAATGATAATACGGCAGAAATAAATCGACTGAATAAAGAACTTGTCACCCAACAGAAAATGAAAGCTAAGCTATTAAAATTCAACACCGAAGGCAATATGAACGACAGCGAATTTTTTAGAATGACTGCTGAATGTGATGAAGAAATTGCAAAACTGCAAATACAGATTGATACAATCACTCAAAGTACAAAAACCGAACAGGAAATGAAAAAAGAACTAGCCAACATTAAAGCAATTCTAAAAGCTGCGGAAAAGCATATTGACAATGAAGAGATAGACAAAGCCTTCGTTGACCGATATATAAAGGAAATGATAGTTTATCCCGAAGATGACGTGACGAGGTTTGAGATCCGCTTAAATGCAGGCACTACGGTCGAAAAATTCCTTGAAAATACTAGGGGTCGTACAGGTCACATAAGTAAGAAGATGATCAAGGCTTACGAGGAAAGTATGAAATAAGTAAAGCTTAGCTTTATTTTCATTTTTTCTATTCAGGGCTGATGCCCGAATTAATTGCAAAACAGCAATAAAGAAGCTCCGGTACGAAAAGTATCGGAGCTTCGATTTATTTTATATCGGACATATCTCAACAAACAAGCTTTTATTTACTATATTTTGAAACAAAACGATCCCGCTCAAATGGTATTTCATTATCTATATATTCAATATATTCTTTAAGCAGAGCTTCGTTGTATTCACGGTTATCAAAAATCTCTGATAGAGATAAGCTTCCGTCCGGTTGTGCATAGGCTGAAAATACATATTGCTTACCTAACTCCGGAAGTCCGGAATCAGCAATTTGATCTCCGTTCGGAGTTTCCGCTACGATTAAAAGCATGGTTCCGTCTTTTTTCAAGCCACCCAGCTTTGAACACGTTATATTTTCTGCTAATTCACCCTTTAGGTTATTATCAACATGTATTTTATATATGCTGTCTGTATGCTCATAGTTATCATCAATAATTATGCTTTCTATACCCTCTACGGTACCGACAAATATATAGTCAACGATTCCTGCATATTCATAAGGATTGGTACAATCGAACGCCATATTTACTATTGCGAGATTTTCTATATTTCCATTGCTTGTTACATTTTTTGTGCATGCAGTAAGGACTAAAACGAGTAAAAGGCATACGGCACACGTTATTATTCTTTTCAAGATTTCGTCTCCATAATTTAAGATTTCACATTAAAGCTGTAGATATCAGCTCGGCTTGAAAACGCATACAGAGTATCATCAATATAAGTGCAGCGTGTAATTCCTTCATAATCATACGAAGATACTTTGAAATCATTTGTAATTACAATTTTTCCGTCCTGAATTTCAAAGGTTAGTGCACCTCTTCTGTTATTATTATAATGGTTATAAGGTATTGCGTAATAACCTTTATCATCATTTACAACTAAGGCATGATGAGTGTCCTGTGCATCCGAATAGACATCCTTAAGTGAAACACTGTCAAGAACCTTAGGCTTTTTTGGATTTGAAATGTCAAACAGTGCAAGCTTAAGGCCGTTTGTAATTTCCATTTCAATTCCGTCTTCTGTCGAATAACCTATACCGAGAAGAGTATTCTCGTCAACAGGAACGAGCAGACTTGAAAATCCTGTTATCTTGACCTCACCCTTTATCTGAGGATTTTTCGGATCAGTCAAATCAATTACAAACAGCGGATCTGTCTGTTCATAAGTTATAACATACGCCATATCGCCTATAAATCTGACAGCCTTAATACTTTCGGTTTTTGCAAATCCGGTTACCTCACCGATTTTATTCAGGTTTTCATCAAGAACAAAGAGATTGTTTATCTCATCTCCGTCCTTATTATAAGACGTTGTTGCAATGCGGAGATTGCCGTCCTTTTCGTCCATAGAAAACTGGTCATTTGTATTGCCTGCAACTTCGCCTGCAGCAGTAAACTTAATATCGTTTTTATCTAATTTGATTTTAACGATACTGACCTTGCTATCCCTATGCTCGTCATTACCTTTGAACGAATATCCGCCTAATTCATTCATACAGACGTACATATTATTTTCATTACAATAAACGTCTGCACCTGAGCCGAACAACGCCTTTGTATCAGAGGATCTCTTTCCTGTTTCTATATCAATTGAGCCGACTATTAAATAGCTTGTGGTATCAGGATTTTCAACGTAGCAAATGTCATTAAGCGCAAGAGATTCTTTATCGCCTTTTTTGCCGTCACACGTATACGGAATATAGTCACTGTCATCTTTACACCAGTTAGTGTCAATATAATCAATGGATACAATATAAAGCTGACTGCCTATCATACGCGACGAGGTATGACTTCCGCTTTGTGAAAACAAGTTAAATACCTTTGGATTGCTGATATCTGAAATGTCGTAAATATAAGTTACCGCTGTGTTCTCGTACTCAACATAATCATCTTCAAATTCGGTTTTGTCGGTATTTACAATTAAATAATCCTTGTAAACATACATATCTACGATATATTCATCATAAGTTCTCTCACTGTAATCATACACAAAATCATCTATTGATGAAACGAGCTCGGCATCTGAGTTATATATTTTTATTATATTTTCCTCACTGCTCAAAGCATAAATATATCTTCCGTCATTTTTTAGAATATCTCCCTCCTCGACAGCATCAACCTGCTTGTACGTTTTGCCGAAACTTGCATTGTTTGCCTTTGGGAGTGAGTCTGTTACAGCTTCTGCTATTTCTAATTCGTCTTTAGTTCCTCCTAATCCATACACATTTGTAAAGTTATAATAATTATTTCTTCTTTCTGCTTTTTTAACGGCAGATTTAACATCATCAATACTTGCAAAGGAACTCAAAACCTGTATTGAGCTATTATTCGTGATATTTTCATTGTCAACAAGATAAGGCTTTGAAACAGTAAAAGCAGTCACGGCAATGGCAATGCACGCTGCTGCACTGACGATGCTCTTAAATGCCTTTGACTGATAAAATCTTATTTTTCTTTGCTTTTTCCCCTCAAGCATATCCATAACGGCATCCTCGCTGAGGACTTCAGGAGCAGTTATATTTTCTTTTTCAAATTCATTTTTTATAAAATCAAAATCTTTATTTTTCTTCATTTGTCATCACTCCAAAAAAATTCCGCATTTTAGAAATACTGCGTGACAGCTTTGACCTGACGCTGCCGGCAGTTAATCCTGTAAGCTTGGAAATCTCCTTACTCGTAAAGCCTGCTACAACAGATAAAAGAACTATCTCTCTTTCGTCACCGCTGAGCGTATCGAGTGCCTGACGAAGCTCGGTTTTGCTTTCGTCAATAGTCACAAACAAATCAGAACTGCTTTTAACGGTGTCTAAACTTTCAGATTCTCTCTGCTTTATTTGCAGCTTTACGTAGTCTGAACAGGCGGCACGAAGAATTTTAAAAATCCACGAGGGAAATGCTTCTGCCTTTCGCAGATTTTTTATCTGCTCATATGCACGCACTACGCAATCCGATACTGCGTCCTGCGCATCATCAACATTACCGAGTCGATAATAAGCATAGCGGTAAAGCCTATCCTTATATAAAGAATAAAGCCGGCAAAATGCTTCCTTATCACCTGATTTTGCTTTTTTTACAAGCTCATTTTCGTTCACGCCGTTCACCTCTTTTGACTTGCCGTAAATCGATTTACATTACTTAAGTATATAAAATGCTTCAAAGTGTTGCAAGAAAATAAAAAAATCTTCCAAACATCAAAAAGGTACAGTCAAAAAATCAGACTGTACCTTTCTTGTTTTGTCTTAAATTCTTAAAGAAATCTGTAAGCATAGAGGAACATTCCTCCTCCATTACGCCTGATATTATTTCAGGCTTGTGATTGTATGCAATGTCGTTAAAATCTGCTACAGAGCCGAACGAACCTGCCTTCAGGTCGTTTGCCCCGAAAAACACTCTTTTAATTCTCGCATTTATAATCGCACCTGCGCACATAGGACAAGGCTCAAGTGTAACGTACAAATCACACTGCCAGAGCCGCCATCCGCCAAGCCTTTTGCAAGCGTTATCAATTGCCTCAAGCTCTGCGTGATAGAGAGCGTTTTTTCCGAGCTCGCGTCTGTTTCTGCCCTCGCCTACTATTTCGTTATCCTTTACAACTATTGCTCCTACAGGCACTTCGCCCTCAAGAGCACTCTGCCTTGCAAGCTCGATTGCTCTTTTCATAAAATCACTGTTCATAGCTATGCCTTTTCAATAGTGGTTGCAGTAAGCAGAATAAGAATTAAAAACGGAACTACCATCCACGGGAATAAAAATGCGCTGAATTTAGCACCGTTTGAAAGAACGTCGTCCCTGTCATTTTTAATCATTTTAAATTGCTTCTTAATAGCGAGGTATACAAGCGAAGCAATGCCCAGTACGGCAAATACTCCGTATATTATAACTACTGCTGATGAGGCGGTATCGTCACTAACGTAAGCTCCGACTATATCCTGCACTACCGACACACCGTTGTTTATGAAATGTATAAAGATTGCAGGCATAATATTATTCGTCTGAACTGTAACGTAACCTAAAACAAGTCCTACGAAAAAAGCAAAAATAAACTGTACAATATTGCCGTGAAGAAGTCCGAATACGATGCTTACTGCGAAAATGGAAAAGCCCTTGCCGTATTTACTGAGAAGCTGAAGCGAACAACACCTCATTGCAAATTCCTCGCATATAGCCGGTACAATAGCAAGCGCTATCAATTCAAGAACACAGGCAAACACTGAATCAGGCGGTGTTTCTACGACAGAGCCCTGTGTCAGTTTAAGGCCTAAAAACGTTTGAACTATTACTGAAATGTAGCTTACAAGAAAATTTGATAAAACGCAGCAGAACACACCTGAAAGCACCCAGGCTAAAGAAACCGACTTCTTAACAGGCTGATTAGGAATAACAGCCCTGACGTATTTCTTCTTATTAACTAATGCCATTAATCCAAACGGAAGTGCCACTGAACAAATGGAAATTGCAAGTATATTAAAGGCATACTTAAAGAGCGGATTGCCGTAATAAAGCTCTGTGAGATTTAAGGCTTTAAGTGCCGAGCTTGAGATTGTCTGAATAACAAGGTAAGCAATAATTGCAAATGCCATTGTCATACTGATTGTTTTTATTTCTTTTTTCTGCTCTTTTTTCTTTCTCTCTAAAATAAGATACGCATTTCTTGCCTCGTATACATCACTGCTGTTTCCAAACGGATCATAAAAGTACTGTTGTGACATTTAATCTAAATCCTTTGCAATTTGCTTTATATAAGCCTTGAGCTCCTCCTGTGTTTCAGGATGCTTTAAACCAACCTCAATATTAGCCTGAAGAATACCGAACTTGTTGCCCATATCGTAGCGGGTACCCTCGTAATCAACTGCAACTACGCCATTTGTCTGTGCAAGAGTTTTCATAGCGTCTGTGAGCTGAAGCTCGTTACCTGCACCGAGTGGAGTTTCCTCGAGAATATCAAAAATCTCAGGAGGCATAACTACTCTGCCGAGGATTGAGTAATTTGACAGAACCTGCTCAGGTGACGGCTTTTCAATCATATCTGTGCAGTTATAGCAATTATCCTCAATATGATCAACTGCAAGTGAGCAGTACTTTAAGATTGCCTTGCCCGGTACTTCTTTAACTCCTACTGCGCCCTTTCCGTACTTTTCGTAAGCATCGCAAAGCTGCTTTGTAACAGGTGTTTCGGAAATAATAACGTCATCACCGTAAAGCACTGCAAACGGCTCGTCGCCTACGAAGCTCTTAGCACAAAGAACTGCATGGCCGAGTCCTTTTGTTTCCTTCTGACGAATGAAATAAATGTTACCGAAATTTGAGCAAGCCATAACGTCATCATAAATCTTCTTCTTGCTCTCATTGCCCTCAAGCTTAGACTCGAGCTCAAAAGCGTGGTCAAAGTGATCCTCAATAGCACCCTTGCCCCTGTTTGTAATGATAAGAACGTCCTCAATACCTGAAGCAAAAGCCTCTTCAACAATGTACTGAATAGCAGGCTTATCTACGATATTAAGCATTTCCTTCGGAACTGCCTTTGATGCAGGGAGAACTCTCGTTCCCATACCTGCTGCCGGAATTATTGCCTTTCTTACTTTCATATTTACTTCCTCCTTAAGAATAGTTTATAATTTTGGAATAACAAAATTTGTTAATATATCCAGCACCAAATATACAAGTATCGGTGCAAAAATAGTTATACCGCCGCGCTTTCTGAGATAAAATCTTTTCATCTGCTCCTGAGTAAAATCCTCTTCTTCGCTCATCATAGGATTGATGCTGAAGCTGCCGCCGTTTTCAAGGTTTGTATCAACCTTATCAAGAATTGAAAAAACCTTTTTCTTGTAGATATTATCTGTAATAAGTCCGCATACTATAGATACAACAAGTGAATAAACTATGATTATGAGCAGCATCGGAAGCATAGCATAATATGAATTCCAGAGCTGACTTATAAGCTCATCGGAAATAATATTGCCGTTTGAAGCTGATGCCATAACACTTGAAACCATATTTTGGAAATTCGCAGTTTTTTCTGCATAAGTACCGTGTGCGAAAAAACTAACTGCAAGATTTAATGCAATTATCATCGCACCCTCTTTATACATCTTGCGAAACATAAAATAATATCCGGTGAAGAAGAATGCTCCCCAGTTCCACGAGGTTTTTTTACCGCTTTTAAACTTATCAACAAAACGCTTTGAATTAGAACCTACAACTGCTGAAATATCAGAAACTCTTTTACCGTCTATAGTCTCGCTGCTTTCTGCAAACTGATTATACGGTTCGTTAAAGGGTGTTGCCTTTTTTGAGGAAGAGAAGCTGTTGCCGATTCTCTCACCGCACTCAATGCAAAATGCCGTATCGTTATTATTTTCGGCACCGCAGTTTTGGCAAGTAACAGTATCAGACTTGCCGTCAGGTGAATAGAAGTAAGCACTGTTTTGATTTTCCTGCTCAGGCTCTGCTGATTCATCACTGCCGATATTTTCGTACTTATACTCATAATTTTCACCGTGTCTGCTTTGATTTGCACAGTGACCGAGCTGATTATAACATCCTCTGTGATGGGGTGTTCCGCAATACGGACAAATAACTATATCATCATCTTCGGTGAAAGCTTTGTCGCAAACGATACATTTTTCACCATTTTTAAAAATCATTTGTAGGTTCCTTTCATTAAACGTTAAATATTAAATTGGTATATATTATACATTATTATACTGCAATAAATCAACATTTTAATTAAAATATTGTAAATCTATTTTGAACTTGAAATATATTACACTTTTGTATATAATATTGAAAATGTATTTTTATGTATTGGAGCAATACTATGATAGAGTATGAAGAATTAAGATTCCGGCTTCTTGAATCGGAAAAAACGATAGAAAACTTAAAAGAAGCCCTTGCTATTGACACTCTCAAAAAAGAGGTCAGCGAGCTTGAGGAAAAGAGCAGTGCTCCCGATTTTTGGGATGATATGACGGAAAGTCAGAAAACGATGCAGAAAATCGGATCTTTAAAAGCAAAAATATCGTCATACGAAAGTGTCAAAAATGATTATGAAGATACGCTTGTTATGATTGAGCTTGCTAATGAAGAGGAGGATGCAGATCTGCTTGAGGACTGCACCTCATCAGTCAAGGAAATAGAAAGCAGACTTGAGGCATTAACGCTCTCTACTCTTCTTAGCGGTGAGTTTGACAACAACAATGCACTGCTGACCTTCCATGCAGGTGCAGGCGGAACAGAGGCTCAGGACTGGGCTGAAATGCTCTTTAGAATGTATAACAGATGGGGTGAAAGGCACGGCTACAAGGTATCTACACTCGACTATCTTGACGGCGATGTTGCAGGAGTAAAGAGCGCAACAATACTCGTTGAGGGCGAAAATGCATACGGATATCTGAAGGGTGAAATGGGTATTCACAGGCTTGTAAGAGTATCTCCGTTTGACTCGTCAGGCAGACGTCACACCTCCTTCGCTTCACTCGAAGTTATGCCTGAAATTGACGATGACGTTAACGTTGAAATCAGGGACGAGGATATTAAAATGGACGTTTACCGTGCATCAGGTGCGGGCGGACAAAAGGTTAACAAAACCTCCTCTGCAGTCCGTCTTACTCATATTCCAACAGGAATTGTAGTATCCTGCCAGATTGAAAGAAGCCAGCATCAAAACCGAGAGGTTGCAATGAGAATGCTCAAATCAAAGCTTGTGGAAATCAAGGAGAGAGAAAACCTTGAAAGAATTGAGGACATCAAGGGCGACCAGAAGGAAATTGCGTGGGGAAGCCAGATTCGTTCTTACGTATTTATGCCGTACACAATGGCGAAGGACCACAGAACAGGCTTTGAAATGGGAAATATCAACGCTGTAATGGACGGCGATATTGACGGATTTATCAATGCATATCTTAAGATGAAATCGGTTGAAGACGCCTCAAATTAATTGTAATTTTATCGTAATTTTTAATTTTGGAAGTCGCACAATTAATTACCACAAATAAAAGAAAACCCTCCGAACAGACTATATTCGGAGGGATTTTTTATGAAGAAATTAACTGCACTGATACTGTCTGCATTGCTGACAATCACACTTTTGACAGGCTGTGCACCGGCAGATAAAAAAGGTGCAACTACTACTGAAAATAACACTGACGGCACATCGGCTGAAAGCAAAACAAACGTTGCCGAAACCACGTTAGACGTTACTCAGGTGGCACTCGAAAATTTCAGTAATGAGAAAATTATATGGGGACCGGGAAGAGCTGACAATCACCAAAGACCTGCCGACCCTGTAAGTCTGCAGGAAAAGTACGGCGAGCTTGACGGACAGTTTATTATGAGTGATGAAAAATTCGTATGCCTGACGTTTGATGAGGGGTATGAAAACGGCTATACTCCGACGATTTTGGACACGCTGAAGGAGAAGAATGTTAAAGCGATTTTCTTTGTGACATACGATTTTGCAAAGGACAACAAGAAGCTTATTGAGCGAATGATTGATGAAGGGCACGTAATCGGAAATCACACCTACAGGCACTATACTCTTGATGAGGTTGACGAGCAGACGGCGGCTGAAGAAATCGAATTTCTTGATAAATATATGAAAGAAAATTTCAGATACAGGATGACCTTATTCCGCTTTCCTAAGGGCGAATTCAGCGAAAAAACGCTTAAGCTTGCTAACGAGCTCGGATACAAAAGTATTTTTTGGTCGTTTGCATACGCTGACTGGGATACCGAAAACCCCGGAAATCCTGATGAAGCCTTCAAGGAAATAACCGAGCACACGCATAACGGCGAAATAATGCTTCTTCACGCAGTCAGTCAGACTAATGCAAAAATTCTCGGCGACGTTATAGATGAAGTAAGAAATCAGGGATACGAGTTCACAACAGAGGTGTAAATAGCGAAAAAGCTGTCTCAATTTGATTTTGAGACAGCTTCGATGTTTTATGACTATTTAAATACTAAGATAAACGCTTTCAATCAATAAATTATTCAATTCGTCTGTAAGTATTGAAGCGGCGGCTGAGGAAACAGTAACTATAATTGAAACAATCAAGACCACAAGCATAACTACATATATAAATCCTGCTGTTATGAACAGTATTTTCGACTGCTTGGCTTTTTTCTTATCCCTATCATCTTCCTGCGGTTTTTCCCATAAAAAACGGCTGAACACGAAATATAGTATACCGAAAAGCACAGGAGCAAGCAAAACCATAAGCCCCCATAATGCTGCACTTGCATTATTTCTTGATTTGCAGTCCTTTGACACTGCAATTGCAAAAAGCACTGATGAAAGAAGGCGTAAAACGGGCACTAATATTTCCCATCCAACATAGCCTGATGCAAGTATTGATTCAACAGTATTCATTATTATTCACCTACCATTTTACTGACAATTTTCTCTATAAATTTATCGGATTTCGTTTTTAGTTTTTCTGCATAGTTTTCATCTGTCCTGAAACCATTGACGTTTTCAAGCAATTTTCTGCTGATACTTTCTTCTCTGACGTATTTTTTTATTCGCCTGTGCTGTATTATACAGGGTATTGTAAAAAATAAAAATACGGCAATTAAAGGAATAATCAACTGCTCGGGTTTTATAATTATCAAAAGAAAAGCTAACAAGACATATATAGGCAGACCTGACATTAAGAAAAAACTGAGCTTTTTGCTCTTTTTGTTAAGCCTGTTAATATTATTCGGAATAAAGCGGTCATTGTCAAGTACAGCTGTTTTTGATACTGCGCAATATGATTCATAATAAATGTTATGCTTGTTATTTAATTTATTTTCAACTATTGATATTTCACAATTATCGCTGCTCATAATTTCAAATACATAGTCACAGCATACTGTTGTTACTGTCCTGTCACCCGCGAGTATTCCGACAATAAGGTCAAAAAAATTTATAGTTATACTTGATTTTGAGTGATTTTTTACATATATTTTTCTATCGCTGTCATCAATATCGATAAATATGCAGTCGTCATTCTTAAATGAATATTCTTTATTTTTATACACAACAGATAAGCTTTTAAAAAACACGTTATCTGCAGTTATTTTAACTCTCATATTGCTCCTCCCATATTCATAAACAGGTGTGTTAGAGTGATTATGATTACTGTAATAAGAGCGATTCCCGTTAAGACCGCCGAAAATGAAATTAACAGAATTTTAGAAATTTTCGGTTTTATATTTCTTAAATAATTTTTCGCTGTGCTTCTAAAATCAATAGGCTCTTCTTTCTTACTTTCAACCTCTTTTCCCTCCTCAAGAGCTAAACATAAGTCGTCAAGTGATACACTTGCGGTTATTGAAGCATTAAGCAGATTGTGTAGAATAAATGAGTTTTGAGCTGCGTTAATTCTCATCTCACATATATGATTTTCAAGCACATCACATATTTCAGAGTCATCATCAAGCATTCGCTTAATATCACTAACAGAAAAACTGTAGCTTCGCAAAAGTGCAATTTTTTTGAGCACCTCAACGTCGTTTTCATTAAAAGAATAATTTTTTCTTCCTGCATAGTTTTCGGTATAAGAAGGATTAAGCAAGCCGTTATTTATGTAAAATCTTATCGCTTTATCAGTAAGATTTGTTAGCTTTGACACTTCTTTAATTTTCATAATCTCACCGCCTGCTGCAATTTTACACTTTTACCTAAGGTAAAAGTCAATAATTTTGTAAAAAAGTATACCATAAAAATTTTAAATTTACAATTTAGCTATTGTTATAATTAAAGCGATAATATATAATATAAAACATATAATGGATTATTATGCAGATTTATATATAGAGGTAGGAAAAGATTATGTTATTTTCAAGAGATTTGGGTATTGATTTAGGCACGTCGAGCACGATTGTCTGCGACAAAAGAGGACGAGTTGTTATAAACGAGCCGAGCGTTGTTGCAGTTGACGTCAAGACAAAAAGAGTTCTTGCAACAGGCGATGAAGCAAAGTCCATGATAGGCAGAACTCCCGGCTCTATCGTGGCAGTAAAGCCTCTTCAGGACGGTGTAATCGCAGACTTCGATATGACGTCCGATATGCTCAGAAGCTTTATTTACCGTTCAAGTAAGAGAAGTCTTTTTACAAGAACGAGAGTTGTTATTTCAATTCCGAGCGGTGTAACCGAGGTTGAAAGAAGAGCAGTTGAGGATGCCGTTCGTTCGGCAGGTGCTCAGGATGTTGAGCTTATCGAATCACCTATGGCTGCCGCTCTCGGCGCAGGACTTCCGGTTTACGAGGCAAAGGGCTCAATGGTTGTAGACATCGGCGGAGGAACTTGTGATATTGCCGTTGTAAGTCTTGGCGGAGTAGCTGCGTGCAAAAGCATTAAGGTCGGCGGTGATGCACTTGACGAAGCTATTATCGATTATATGAAAAGAGAACACGATATGCTTATCGGAAGCAACACAGCTGAGGAAATCAAACTTAAAATCGGCTCTGCATCGGAATATGACGGCGAGGCAGCTATGGAAGTAAGAGGAAGAAATCTGATTGACGGACTTCCAAAGAGTGTTGAGGTATCATCAAAGGATATCAGAGAAGTGCTTTTAGCTCCGATTTCGCAGATTGTTGACGCAATAAAGGAAACGCTCGAAGTAACTCTACCCGAGCTTGCCGCCGATATAATTTACAGCGGTGTATACCTTACAGGCGGGACAAGCAATTTAAGAGGACTTGCAAAGCTTATTTCAGAATCTATAAAAATTGAAGTACATATTCCTGAAAAGCCTGTAGAATGTGTCGCACTCGGCACAGCGGTCAAGCTCAGAAGAGCAAGATAGAGAGCAAGACAAGAATAAAATTGAAAGGTACGGAAAATGAAAGACATTTTCAAAAGCACTCGATTTAAAATAATCGTTTCGATAATTTCCCTGCTTCTTGTGGGTATGCTTATATGCGCCGCAAGCGGTGTGAGTGAATCGGTGCAGTCAGGCATTATAGGCACTGTATTTACTCCTGTTCACTGGGCGGCAACAAAGCTTGCAGACGGCATAGAAAAAATTACAGACAGTGCAAAGGGAAACAAAGAGTATAACGAAAAAATTAAAGAACTGCAAATGCAAATCGGTGATCTTCAAAGCCAGCTTACTGACTATAACAATCTTAAAACCCAGAATGAGCTATACAGGGAAGCGCTTGAGCTAAAGGACGAAAACGAGGAATTTGAGTATCTTGAGGCAAGCGTTATCGGAAGAGATAGTGCAAACCCATACTGCTCATTTACAATCAGCAAGGGTGCATTAAACGGCGTGAAGGACGGTGATGCCGTTCTCTACGGTAAATACCTTGTAGGTAAGGTTGAAAAAACTTACCCAACGTACAGCGTCGTATGCACGATTATTGACCCGTCCTTCAGCGGAGTTTCTGCGTATGACATCACGTCAAAGGAAATCAGCTTCGTTACGGGTGATGCAGAGCTTGCTAAGGAGGGACTTTGCAAATTTGAAAATCTCGATTCCGCGACAAAGATTTCATACGGCTCGATTATTGCAACTGCAGGTGTAACGTCAACTATGCCAAAGGGCATTGTTATAGGCACTGTAAAAGAAATTAATGATGAGGAAACAAATATTTCCACCTACGGGGTACTCGAACCCGGAACTGATATTTCGGATATAGACAGTTGTTTTGTACTTACGGGATTTGATGGGCAAAAAGAGGCAGAGTAATGGAACTGACAAAAAAGCAGCTTACAATTAAATACGTCTGCTACTGTGTTATGATTATCGTTGCCGATTTACTGCAAAACGTATCAGGTCTGTTCCCCGAAATTGCAGGTGCAAGATGCTTTTTACTGATACCTCTTGCAGTATTTCTCGCAAGCGGTGAGGATTTTCTTGCAGGCAGTCTGCTTGGTTTTTTTGCAGGACTGCTCTGGGATCTGACATCCCCTGTTCATATGGGATTCAACTGCATTATGATAGCACTTTTTTGCTTCATAACGTCTGTACTGATAACGTATATCGCAAGAAATATTTTTGTCACAAACCTTATTGCATCGACATTGTCCACTGTAATATACGTAATTTTTTACTGGCTTTTCTTTATCATCATTAAGGGCATTGACGGCGGATATGACACGTTATTTTATTTCTACATTCCAAGTGCAGTTTATACTGCTGTTGTGTCGCTCTTAATTTGGGCGGTGCTTAAACCGATAAAGAAACATCTTAATAAATCAGAAGTTTAACTGATAATAAATTTCGCAAAGGAGGTTATAGTATGAAAAGCAAATACAAAAGCAGCAGAAGTGTTATTACGCTGATACTGATTTTTGCAGTAGTCATAGGCTTTGCATATAACCTCTATACGATACAGATTCGTGACAATGAATACTATGAATCAATCAATAATAACGATGAAAGCTACGTCATTCCTATTGAAGCGGCAAGAGGAGAAATAGTTGATCGAAACGGTAATTCACTCGTTACAAACAGGCAGGGAAATTCTATAATTCTTAATGCTATATACTTTCCGTCATCCTCTGAAAACGAGCAGAGAAATAAAATCATATATAACCTCATTATGCTTTTTGAGGCAAACAAGGAGGAATTTGTAAGTAATCTTCCTCTTGAATTCGGCAAAAACGGAAAAATAAAATTCACTGACGACGAGCAGGCTATTGAAACGATGAAGAGTGCCGATATGCTTAATCTTCAGCACTATGCAACTGCACAGAATTGCTATGATGCAGTGATTGAAAAGTACGGCATTGAGGGATACAGTCAGGAAATGTCGCTCAAAATTGCCAACGTAAGATATGAGCTTACAAGGCTTCTTTTTTCGTATGAAAACCCTGTTACTATTGCAGACGAGGTAAGCGACAAGACTGTTGCTCAAATAAAGGAGGATCAGGAAAGCTATCTCGGTGCAGACGTAAAGGTTGTTGCATACAGAGAATATGCTGACTCCACTATTGCACCTCACATTCTCGGCACGGTAAGAAAAATTAATGCCGAGGAATACGAACAAAACAAGGATAACGGCTATAAAATTACAGACCAGATTGGTGAATCAGGTATAGAAAGGGCTATGGAGACTGAGCTTAAAGGCACTGCAGGCGAGCTTACAGTCACAATTCACAAGGACGGAAGCGTTACGGAAAAGGTAACAAAGAAGCCTGTTCAGGGCAACACGGTTGTACTTACTATCGACAGAGATTTGCAGGTGCTTGCACAAAATCAGCTCAAAAGGGTTTGCGACAAGGTTGATGCATATTCCTCTGCCGGTGCAGTGGTGGTTGAGGACTGCAACAGCGGTGAGGTGCTTGCGGCGGCGTCATATCCAACCTTCGATCTCAATGATTACTACAAAAAATACAAACAGCTTTCAGGTAATTCAAGGAATCCTCTTTGGAGCAGATTTGCTATGGCTACATATGCACCGGGCTCAACTTTTAAGCCGGTAACTGCAACTGCTTCGCTTGAAACAGGAGCTATAACAGACAGCAAGATATACGTCTGTGAGGGTAGAAAGGAATTTTTCGGTCAACCGTTCAAGTGTCTTCACGGTAATGCTCACGGCTCGGAAAACGTAAGAACTGCTCTCAGAGATTCGTGTAATATGTTCTTTTATCACTGTGCACTCGACACCGGTATTGACAAGATAGATGAATACGCATCTGCGTACGGTCTTGGGCAAAAAACAGGCGTTGAGATTGCCGAATCAACAGGTACACTCTCCTCCCCTGACAACAGACGTGCAATGGGCGGCGAGTGGAGAATCGGTGATACGATGACAACTGCAATCGGTATGTGTGACAATCTTTTTACTCCTCTTCAGCTTGCAAACTACTGCTCAACTATCGCAAACGGCGGTACAAGATACGAGATGCACTTTGTAAAATCCGTAATCAAATCATCAACAGGTATAGTTGAAGAAAAGTCAAGTATTATTGAAGAATCGCTTAATCTTAATGCAAATACGCTTGACAACGTTCATACAGGTATGCGTATGGTTGCGCAGAGCGGCGGCCCTGCACTTATTTTTGATGCAATCAACACACCTGTTGCCTGCAAAACAGGTACTTCGGAGGTTGTAGTAAATGGCATTAAGAGAAACAACGGTTTCCTGATTACATATGCTCCGTACAAAAATCCTGAAATTGCCGTATCATCAGTTGTTGAGCTTGCCGGCTCAGGCTCTGAAACGGCAGAAATGACTTCTCGTATAATCAAATACTGGTATCAGAATAATACTGATGCAAAGACTAATCAGCAGTTTGGAACTCTTTTGCCGTAAATATTTAACTGTAAATTATTAAATAATTATAAATTATTTGTTGACTACAGTGCTTTTTATATGATAATATAACTACTACCATATAATAAATTGTTTATTTAATAAATAACGGAGGTTGTCCAATGAACATAGCACTTATTGCCCACGACGCCAAAAAGGAACTTCTTGTTCAGTTTTGTATTGCATATTGCGGAATAATAAGCAGACACGACATTTGTGCTACAGGCACAACCGGTAAGCTGGTATCGGAAGCAACAGGCCTTAATATCAACTGCTTTCTTGCAGGAAATCAGGGCGGAGGACAGCAGGTTGCAAGCAGAATAGCTTGTAATGAAATCGATTTACTTGTCTTCTTCCGTGACCCTCTTACTCCAAAGCCTCACGAGCCTAATGACAATGATTTGCTCAGACTTTGCGACGTTCACAATATTCCGTACGCAACAAATATTGCCACTGCAGAGGCACTTATCAGAGGTGTTGAGAGAGGCGACTTTGAGTGGAGAGAAATAGTTAATCCAAGATATAACCCTGCAAAGTAAAAACGTGAATTATAGATTTTTACACAAAACAGGCTTTGAGAAATGGGACTGAATTTTGTATTTTGAGAGTGGGAGCTGTACGATGGTACTGCTCCCCCGAGCAAAAGACAAAAAACGCCAAAAATGGCAGAAACTCGATGTTCCTGCCATTTTTCTTATTGAAATTAGGGATGACGAGCAATGCTCGCCCCTGCATTCATAACGGAAATACTGCAAATACTTTGGCGTGTTTCAGACCGTTTATCGATAGCCCGTGGGCGACCAATGGTCGCCCTTGTACTTGTATTATAGGAGGATAATATGGCACTCGTAACAAAAGCGATTAAAGGCACAAAGGATGTGCTGCCTAAGGAAGTACACAAAAATCAATACATTGAAGCTACCTGCCTTGATATAGCAGAAAAATTCGGCTATAAGGAAATAAGAACACCTGTTTTTGAGCATACAGAGCTTTTTCAAAGAGGTGTCGGAGATACTACAGACGTTGTTCAAAAAGAGATGTACACCTTTGATGATAAGGGTGGACGCTCAATCACTCTTCGTCCTGAAGGCACTGCAGGAGCAGTTCGCTCTTATCTTGAAAACGGACTGTGTAACGAGGCTTTACCTCAAAAGGTATGCTACCTCACCTCCTGCTACAGATACGAAAAGCCTCAGGCTGGCAGGTTAAGAGAATTTCATCAGTTTGGTGTTGAGTGCTTCGGCACTCAGTCCCCTCTTGCTGATGCTGAGCTTATCGCTCTTGCAAAGGCAGTGTTTGACAGTCTTGAGGTTAAGGAGCTCAGCTTAGAGATTAACTCAATCGGCTGTCCGACTTGCAGGGCAGAATACCACAAGGCGCTTAAGGAATACTTTGCATCAAGAAAGGATGATCTTTGTGAAACCTGCAATGGAAGGCTTGAAAGAAATCCTATGCGTATTCTTGACTGCAAAAGTCCGATTTGCTCCGATATAGCAAAGGATGCTCCTGTCGTTATCGACTATCTTTGCGATGAGTGCAGAGAGCATTTTGATATGGTGCAGAAATATCTTAAGGCGCAGAATATAGAATTTACAATCAATCCTAAAATTGTCCGCGGTCTTGATTACTATACAAAAACAGTGTTCGAATTCGTTTCAAATTCAATCGGTGCACAAGGCACTGTTTGCGGCGGCGGAAGATATGACGGACTCGTTGATGAGCTTGGCGGACAGAAAACTCCGTCATTAGGCTTTGCAATGGGACTTGAAAGACTTATGATGCTTTTGGAAGCGCAGAATGCTCCGTTCCCTGAGCCGTCTGTTCCGGATTTATTTATAGTTGCGCTTGGTGAAAAGGCTACACTCAAGGCTGTTGAAATTGCAAAGGATATGAGAGCAGAAGGCTTTACGGCACTTATGGACCTTAATCAGCGTTCACTTCGTGCTCAGATGAAATATGCAGACAAGCTTGGTGCAAAGTACAACCTTGTTATCGGTGATAACGAGGTAGATGACGGCATTGCAAAGCTTAAAAATATGGCTACAGGCGAAGAAACAGAAATTGCGCTTGAAACCTTTGTAAGCGGTTTTTACAATATCTCGCTGTCATCACAGCTTGAAGAGCTCGAAATTAACGGCGAGGAATTTGACTTCAAATCACTTTTCGGACTTAACAATGACAATGGTGAGGAGGAATAAAGTTGGCAGATTCAATCAAGGGTCTTAAAAGGACTAATTATTGCAACGAATTAAGAATAGAAGATGCAGGCAAGGAGGTAACTCTCTTTGGCTGGTGCCAGAAGCAGCGCGATTTGGGAAATCTTATTTTTATTGATTTAAGAGACAGGACAGGTCTTATTCAGCTTTCTTTTAACGATACTACGGACAGAGAGATTTTTGCCAAGGCACAAAGCGTAAGAAGCGAATACGTTGTTGCCGCAGTGGGTACTGTCTGCGAAAGAGAAAACAAAAACAAGGAGCTTCCTACGGGTGATATAGAAATTATCGTCAAGGATTTTCGCATCGT
Source organism: Eubacterium sp. (assembly GCA_022511225.1). GTDB lineage: Bacteria > Bacillota > Clostridia > Oscillospirales > Acutalibacteraceae > Eubacterium_R. Next base: position 9,601 of record JAFLRZ010000004.1, on the reverse strand, counting down.
TTCAAAGGCTGAAACCCCGCCTTTTGAAATTGTAAACAGCGAAAAGGTCGGTGATGACGTAACACTCAAATACCGTTATCTCAATCTTCGCAATCAAAAGCTTACACAGAATATTCTTATGCGCCATAAGATTGCTAAAATTGCGAGAGAATATTTCTATGCAAACGATTTTATCGAAATTGAAACACCTATGATGATTAAATCAACACCGGAGGGCGCAAGAGATTACGTTGTTCCCTCCCGTGTGCACAACGGCAAATTCTATGCACTCCCTCAATCTCCGCAAATTTACAAGCAGCTTTGTATGGTAGCCGGATTTGACAGATATATTCAGCTTGCACGATGTTTCAGGGATGAGGATTTAAGAGCAGACAGACAGCCTGAATTTACTCAGATTGACCTTGAAATGTCATTTGTAGATACAGATGATATTATGGAAATGGCTGAGGGCTTTATTAAAAAGCTTATGGAGGAAACAGTCGGTGTTTCTGTTCCTATGCCTCTTGCAAGAATGACGTTTGCCGAGGCTATGGAAAAGTACGGCTCGGACAAGCCTGACACTCGTTTTGATATGCTCATAAACGATATTACAAAATGGGCAGACGGCACTGATTTCGTCGTTTTCAAGAATGCTATTGCCGACGGCGGAAGTGTTAAGGCGATTGTTGCCAAAGGTGCTTCTTCAGTATATACAAGAAAGAAGATTGACAAGCTTACCGAACACGCAAAAGGTATCGGTGCAAAGGGTCTTGCGTATATTCGCTGGGCAGACGAAGCTCCTAACTGCTCTTTTGGTAAATTCTTAAAGGACGGCGAGCTTGAAGAGCTTATAGCTAAGCTCAACGTCGAAAAGGGCGACTGTGTATTTATTATTTCAGACAAGACTTCATCAGCTCTTTCAATTATGGGCTCACTTCGTCTTGTTGTTGCAAAAGAGCTCGGCATTATTCCTGAGGGCAAATGGAACTACCTCTGGATTACTGAAATGCCGTTCTTTGAGCAAGATGAGGAGAGCGGTGAATGGGTTGCAATGCACCATCCGTTTACAATGCCTATGGAGGAATGTATTGAATATCTTGACACTGATAAGGGCAAGGTAAGAGCAAAGGCGTTTGACCTTGTGCTCAACGGCACGGAGCTTTCATCAGGCTCTATGAGAATTACCGATTGTCAGCTTCAGAATAAGATGTTTGAGCTTCTCGGAATGGAGCAGGAGGAAATTGATGCTAAATTCGGCTTCCTTGTTGAAGCTTATCACTACGCTTCACCTCCTCACGGCGGTATGGGTATCGGTCTTGACAGACTCGCTATGATTATCTGCGGCGCAGACAGTCTGCGTGACGTTACTGCGTTCCCGAAGGTACAGAATGCAAGCGAGCCTATGAGCGGTGCGCCGAGCACAATTGATGACGTTCAGCTTGAAGAGCTTGGAATAAACCTTTCTCAGTTGGAGGAAAATAATGAGCAGTAATTTTTTTGCTATGGTCAATCGAATGAAAAACATCAACCGATGGGCTTTAATGCAAAATAATAAAACAGAAAATATTGCCGAGCACAGTCACAGCGTTGCCGTTATTGCCCACGCTCTTGCTGTTATCGGCAACAAGAAATTTGATAAAAACTATGATGCTCAAAAGGTCGCCTTGCTTGCGCTTTATCATGATACTACAGAGGTAATCACAGGCGATATGCCGACTCCGGTTAAGTATTATAATGATGAGATACAGAATGTATACAAGGATATTGAGCATATTGCAGGGTGCAGACTGCTTTCTATGCTTCCTGAGGAGTTCAGGCAGGATTATGAACCGTTCTTTGAACACAAGGATGAAGACAAGGAACTGTGGAAACTTGTCAAAGCAGCAGACAAAATCAGTGCGCTCATTAAGTGCATTGAGGAAAACAGAATGGGCAACAAGGAGTTTGACATTGCCCTGAGTGCTCAGGAGCAGAAAATTGCAGAAATCGAGCTTGACGAGGTAAAATACTTTGTGGAAAATTTCCTTCCGGCGTTTTATCTAACACTCGACGAGCATACTAAATAGTATACAAAAATCACCTTCCCATGAGAAGGTGATTTTTTCTTTTTCTATCCAATGTATTATTTATTACTGCACTTGCTGCACTGCTCAGAATAGGGACAGCCGATACAGGTTGCTCCCTTCTTCTTTTTACGGGTCAAATAAATCACTATTGTAGAGATAACTGCAGCAATTATTACGGCAACGATAATATCTGCAAATGAATTCATAACTTATACTCCGCCTTAATTCTTTTATTTGATTTTCTTATCAAAAAGGTTATCACTCCCCCAATCGCAAGCACTGCAACACCGCCGCAAACTGCGGGGATAATCGGAAGTTGAGATGGATTTGTGATTACTGTTCCTATGGTGTAAACAAGATAAGCTATTGTATAGCCTGTGCTGAGCTGTAAGGCTATGCCTCCGAGCACCCATTTTTTACTCTTCATTTCACTGTTCATTGCTCCTATCGCGGCAAAACACGGAGGAGTGAACAAATTGAAAAACAGATATGCAAGAGCCGCCGCCTTTGTTATTGCCATAATGCCAGCAGCTTCCACACCTGAGCCCTCCATAAGTGCAAGCTCCTCTGTGTCTATGAGGTTTTCAAGTCCTACGAAGCATACTGCAAGCGTTCCGACAACATTCTCCTTGGCAATAAAACCGGTAACAGCCGCGGCGGCAAGCTGCCACGAAAGAACTCCCACAATCGGAAGAAGCACATATGCAAACGGACGGGCGATTGATGCAAGAATTGATGTATCAGCGGTCTGAGCAGTCTGAAAGCTCCAATTAAACGTCTGCATAATCTGAACTGCAGTGTTGCAGAGAAGAATTATAGTTGACGCCTTCACTATGTAAGCCCATCCGCGATTGCACATCGACTTAAAAGCACCTATGAGTGATGGAAGCTTATATTCGGGAAGCTCAATGATGAAGAAAGATTTTTTGACTCTGTAGCCCGTGATTCTGTTAACAAGCAGTGCTCCCACAAAAATCAGTACAATACCCATAAAGTAAGCGATTGTGCTGATCCAGCCCGACTCTTCGAAGAAGGCACCTGCAATCAGCGCAATAACGGGAATTTTTGCGCCACATGGCATAAACGGAGTGAGCATTGCTGTTGCTCTTCGCTCCCTCTCATTTCTGATTGTGCGGCAAGCCATAATGCCGGGTACACCGCAACCTATCCCTATTACAAACGGGATAACTGATTTCCCCGAAAGTCCGACCTTTTTGAATATTGGGTCAAGAACCACTGCAACTCTTGACATATATCCGCAATCCTCAAGCAAGGCAATCAGGAAATACATAATCATAACGAGAGGAAGGAAGCCGACAACTGCTATTACACCGCCTATAATTCCGTCAACAACAAGAGCTGACAAAATAGGGGCAGAGCTTTCCATAAGCGAACCAACAAATTCCTGAAATGATTCCAGCAATTCCACAAACCGGTCTGCAATAAAAGGCCCTACCCAAGCCTGAGATATTTCAAACACGAAGAACATAACAACTGCAAAAATAGGAATGCCAAGCCATCTGTTTGTTACAATTGCATCAATCTTATCGTTTATGTTTCTGTCCTTAGTCAGTACTCTGCGGCTTTCAACCTCTTCAACGATTTTGTTAACAAAGTCAAAACGCCGCCTGTCCTCTGCCTCAACTGCTTTTTTATTGGTTAAGTCTATACTGCCTTGGACATAAGGCGGTGTCTGCTTTTTTCTATATTGCTCGACCGCCTTTTCAACTACTGTTTTCAAGCCGTCTGAAACGGTTGAAACGGTATTTACAACCGGACAGCCAAGTCGTTCAGACAAAAGCTCAGTGTTGATTTTTGTGAGTTTTTTCTCATTGATATCGCTCTTGTTCAATGCAACGACTACGGGCAAGCCAAGCTCCAAAAGCTGTGTTGTAAAGAAGAGAGACCTGCTGAGATTCGTTGCATCAACAATATTGATAATAACGTCTGGGTTTTCTCTTTTAACGTAGGAGCTTGTGATACTCTCCTCGCTTGTAAAAGGCGACATTGAATAAGCTCCCGGCAGGTCAACTGCCACCAACTGCAAATCCCCTGAATAATAGGATTTTTTAATCTGATGCTCCTTTTTATCGACGGTAACTCCCGCCCAGTTCCCTACCTTTTCGTTTCTGCCTGTCAGGGCATTAAACATTGTTGTTTTGCCCGAATTCGGATTTCCGGTTAAGGCTATTCTCATAATGATTCCTCCTTGTATTATATATTCATAGTTAGCATCGGCTAACTGATACTTGTAAAAAAATCAGTTAAAAAACTGATTTATAATACACTGATTATATTGTGATTGCTCCTGCAAGCTCATTGTCGATGTTATATCTGCTGTCCTTTATTGAAACAACACAACCACCCTTAATTTTGGAAACAACCGTTATTATTTCTCCGCTGTAGCAACCGAGAGAAAACAAGAACGACACAAGCTCTTCATCATCGGCAGATATTTCTTTAATAACATATTCCGTTCCCTCTTTTGCTTCTGATAACGTCATATAAACCACCATAAATACTTACTAAGAATAATTGAAAAATTCAGTTAGCCTCAGCTAACACAGATATGTTAGCATATGCTAACTAAAATGTCAACACTTTTTTCTCACTTGATTTTGAAAATGTAATTTGCTATAATCAAACAAAAGGAAGTGAGGCTATGCAGGAATCAGGCGAAATGTATCTCGAAACCATTCTGGTTTTGTCTAAGAAAAACAATTCTGTCCGAGCCCTTGATGTTGCTGAGCATTTAGGCTATTCAAAGCCAAGCGTTTCAAGAGCGGTCGGAATACTAAAAAAGAACGGATATATCGAATCATATGCTGATAACAGCCTGCATTTAACCGACTCAGGCAGACAGATTGCAGAAAAAATTTATGAGCGCCACACCGTATTAACCGAAGTTTTGAAAATGCTTGGCGTTAAAGAAGAAACAGCAGTTAAGGATGCTTGCAAGATTGAGCATGATATCAGTGATGAAAGCTTTGAAGCAATAAAAGACCACATAAAAAACAGAGGTTCGAGAAGCTGACAAAAAAGCTTTCTCAAAAGCCTAATTATAAATTAAAGCAGGGACCGAAGTTCCTGCTTTTGTTACGTTTATGAGTACTTTATTAACCAATTGCAACTGAGCCGCCATTGTTTGATGAGCCCCAGCCAATCCACGTTGTGCCGACGTTAAGCTTAACCTCTTTGCCTGCTGAATCCTTAACAGAAAGCTTACCGTTTTCAACTGACCAAGTAATATCAATTACAGTTCCGAGGCTCGCAAGCTTGCCGTTTCCGCCTGAAAGCTTGTAGTCACAATACGTTTCGGAGCTGCCTGAATTTTTGTAGTTATTCTTAACTATGTAAGCGGTATTGTCAAACAAAACGAGGAGATTCTTTCTCTTAACATCTGAAAAGCCAATGTTCGAATTTGAAAAATCTTCAGTATGATACATCTTATCATCTGAATTGTAGGTCCAATCCCTCGACTGTGTGCGTGAAGAGAAAGTCAGTCCGAGAGTGTTGCAGGCAGTTTTGCCAACTGCCTTTTCTTTGTCGTTAAAAGCAAACTTTGTGTATGCACTGCTGTCAACCTCAGTTCTGAAGCCACAATCCTTGATAGCCTGAGCAACCTTGTCACCATGGAGAATACCCGTATGTTCAACACCGTATGCGTTTCGTGAGCTATCTCTGCCATACAGATAGCCGACTCCCGGAGTTGTCATCTCATTAATATGGTCAACATTGTCCTGCTTGAAAACTGTTTTTGCACCGACATAATTGCCTTTGCTTGCACTCTGTCCCCAATGGATAAATATCGCATCAAACATTTCGGAAAACTTGATAAACGGAGGTCTTGCACTTCTCATAGGACCAATCTGATCAGGAAGAGAAGTATAATCTGCATAGAACCAGAGCATACGGCTTTCTCCGCCTTCAACCTCACCCTCAAGAATAATATCGGGTGAATTTGATTTACTGTCTATACCCCACTGAGGTCTTGCGTAGTATGAATTTTCAACAACGCAGGCAACAGGTCTTACGTCAACTGCCGACTTGTTATAGCCTTTCTCACCGGTTAAAGGATTTGTAATAACAACAGGTGCAGCTGTTGTGGAGACAGTTGTTGACGGCTTCTGAGTTGTAGTTTCTTCATCCTTTGACTTGTTCTTTACGGCGAAAACTACTACTGTAACTATAATTGCAACTATAGCGATTGCCGCAACGGCGATAATTGCTATTTTCTTTTTATTATTTTCCACTTTCTTGTGCGCCTCATAATCTGCTTCATCAAATTCAGGAGAATATTCATCTGTGTTGACTGTAAACTCCTCGCTCTGTGGCTCGGGTGCCGTTTCTACGGGTGTTTCCTCAAACTCAGGTGCTTTTTTCTCTGTATCAAGCTCTTCGTTTTTATTTCTGATTTCCTTAATTATATCATCAATTTCGTTATTATCACTCATTTTTACTTCCCCTTATTCAAAACTTTGAAAATTCAATATTTTGTATATTGAATAAAATGATTATACCATATATTCTTTCAAATTTCACTATTTTTTTTAAAAATATTGATTTAATATTTATGCTGTAGTAAAATAATAAAGATGAGGTGATCGTATGGCAAAAACAATACCTATGATTGTTACAAACAGGAACATACTTGTGTGGGATATGAACGACAAAAAGTTCAAGGCGTTTTCAACTTCTACTGAAAATCCTTCGCCTAATATCCCCTTTTATCACGAATATGCAGAAAAAATTGCCGAGAGTCAGCACTATTTCAAGGAATTTATGAAGAATCTTTACGGCAAAAAGCTCACTAAATACATTCTTGCAATCATTGTTCCTGATGACACAAGCAGGCTCGAATCAATATTTATTAATGAATTCTTCGTGAATTCAGGTGCGTGCAAGGCTGTGGCGCAGATGCCGATGGCTTTGGCTCTTTCAAAAGATGACAGCAAATACATTTCAATATCAAAATCACTGAGAAACGTTACTCTTGAGTATGTTAAGAATAATGAAACGGTTGTCAAAAAATATTATGATATCAATGACTGCAATTCTCAGCAAATAGCAAACGATATAAATGTTTTGCATATTGATATTGAGTATAACGAAATTCCCGTATTCGTAAATAATTTTAACAAGGATATGGACGATTTCTTTGAGCTTGGACAAGTTATTTCCTCAAAGGAATTTATGGACAAAATCTCCGCAGTTGACGTTGAAAAGCTGTAATAAAACAAATACCTCCTGCCAACAATATAGCAGGAGGTGTTTTTATGTCTGAAAAAAACAGGAAAAACAAAAATGAAAATAGAAAGGAAATCATCGACCTGACGTCGTATCTTAGCCCGGATATTGTCAATAGCGACCCTAACGGAAGCTATACAGGTGTGCCGTCCGAAACGTTTTACGACGACGAGCTTGTCGAGCCTGTTCAGGATGCAGATGATTTATAAATAGTCAAGCGTTAAAGTATTCATATAGAAAACAAAAGCCTTTTCAGCAGAAGCACTGCCGAAAAGGTTTTTGTATTGTGTATGTTATTTGCTTTTTCTCTTTTTAGGCTTTGGTTCAGGCAATTCCTCATACATTGCAATAAATAAATCTGTCAAAAACTCTCTATTGTCAACATCATCAACCCGAAGGAGCTTTTTTCTGCCTCCCTCACTTATTGAATCATATTCAGCATCAGGCAACATTTTCATTGCAGATGGAACAGGTCTTACCAAAAACCGTTCATCACAAATATATGCGGCAACTTTGCCACGGTAATATATTAGGTATTCACCCATCATCATACGGTGCGATATTTCATCAAGCGAAGATAACTGTTCTAATATAAAGCTTAAATATTCCTTACTTGTTGACATATACTATTCCTCAAATTTTGATTATATAAAACTATAATTCTATTTATCATCTTTCAATGAGCGTATAGCTATAATTGCACCTAAAACAGCTAATGCAAAGAACAGAATAACAATTATTCCGTCAGGACCGCCAAACCCGATGATAGGAAACATATTCATCATAGATGACCATGCTCCCGGTTCAACACGGACTGCCTGAGCGATAAGCCACGCAGATGAACCGATAATCCCGCTTATCATCAATGCACACCCAAAAATAAGTTTTTTCATAGCTTAATCCCCCACATAATAATTATTTGTACTGACTTTATATTATCATAAACAGATATAAAAAGCAATGTCCATCGGATGCTTAGCACTTCCAATGGACATTAGTTAATTTTATTCAATCGGCTTCATCGTGGGTATTTAGGCGGGATAAATCTTACACCCTTATTTATACTGTCTTTTCCTGACTTTGTCAACCCAAAGTGTTTTCATTGTTGGTTTTAACCTGTCATAAAACGGCATAACTTTATTTGAGTTGTCGTAATAATTGTCGTAAATATTCGAGGGTGTTTACATTGTCCAATAAAGAAGCACTTGTACACACTTACTTTGATTTCACAAAATACAGTTTTATAAAGTTAACGCAGGCTTCCGTAAAATAGTGAATAAACTTCTCATATCGTAACGTTGTTTGAAAATGATAAGTGGTTGCTTTTTTATTTTCACGTTGATAATGATATGATAGGAGTATATCTTCTTTTGTTTCTATTGAGGTAAGCCAAATGGAATCCTCATCATATGCAAAAAATTGCATTTCCCAATAGTTGAAATCATGAGCCACCATATCACGTGTAGTTTTTATAATATTCAAAAAATCACTTAAATCAATGTTGTGACTTGCTTCAAAACTATGTCCCTTATACTCATCTTCAAAATATGATAGTTTGAAATTGTTTAAAATATAAGTTGTGCCTTCTGAACTAAAACAATCACAAAACTTTTTATAGAAATCAGCTTTTTTAAGCTTTGAAAGCGAACATAAAGAATCCAACCCGAATTTCAAAAATAGCACCCTTAATGAATCACGGGCAGGACGAATTCTATCAATATCATTTGCCAACGAAACAAATCGCTGCACTTGAAATAATGCCTGTCGCCTTGATAAAGATCCGCTCTCGTAATCAAAAGCGTCAAGCAAGAAATTCTGCAATTCTTCCATAGAATCGAAATATTGGCCATAAAACGCTTCCAACTCTTTTTTGCCGTTTTTTATAAAATCGTATTCGCCCAAACTTCATTTCCTTTCTATCTCTAAACAACTTTAAATTTAGTGTTGCAATATCGGGTGTATATTCAATCACCAAACCACCGTTATTTGCTTTCGGTTTTTATTTTTCTACAAACAGGACAACTGTTCCCCCTGTTTCTATTACATATTATCGCTTGCCACTCATGCCCTCTTTGACATTTCCACCATACTTTTTTATTGCTACCAGGTGTTACATCCACAGGTGTTAATCCATTGTTTTTTTCATAATTCCATTCGTTCGCCAAAGTTGGATTAACCGTTTGTAAATCATTATAGCCTTTTAAAGATTTCTTGCCCGAGCAATATGGGCATCCGCGTCCGTTATTTCTATCTGATATCGTCGCTTGCCATTCGTGTCCTTTGCAACACTTCCACCATACTTTTTTATT
>JAFLRZ010000039.1 GCA_022511225.1 Eubacterium sp. | reverse complement strand
ACTTGCGGCCCCCAGACCCCCAGTCTGGTGCGCTACCACCTGCGCTACACCCCGAAAAAAATGGTCGAGGTAGTGAGATTCGAACTCACGGCCTCTGCGTCCCGAACACAGCGCTCTACCAAGCTGAGCCATACCTCGACATTTCAATCTATTGATTGAACAATACTGATTATAATATGTTTTATCCCCAAGGTCAAGTATAAATTATAATTTATAGAGTGAATAAAAATACTTTTATTACAGTTTGGCGATAATCGTATACGTTGCTTCCCACCTTTTTAAGATTTCAACCGATGAAAAGCCTGCTTCTTTCAAAACAGCAATTTCGTGTTCAACTGTTAACGGCGTGTCATAATGGTAAAATTCGTTGTCAGCGATGCCTTGCTCTTGTTTGAGCTTTTCAAATAATTCAAAGTACAGCTTTTCAAGCTCCTTTGATTCTGCAAAATAGTCTGTCAGCACAAAATATCCGTTTGGCTTTAACGAGCGAAACAGTTTTTTATAGAGCGATAGCTTGCGCTGTGCAGTGAAGTGGTGCAAGGATTCTACCGAAACGACTGCGTTATAATAATCGGCTTCAAGCTCTACGTCAAAGTAAGAACGGCATATCAGATTAAGATTCTTGTCAGGAAGCTTTGCTTTGAGCGCATTCAGCATAGCCTCTGACAAATCAATGCCTGTAATGCAAGCGCTTGGATTCAGTGAAAAATATTCCTCCAGCTCAAGCCCTGTTCCACAGCCTAAATCAAGGATTTTTGCTTCAGCTTCCTTTGGCAGTTGAGAGGCAGTAAACTTGTAAAATTCATCCGCACCTTCAATTTCTGTCATCATATGTTCGTCATAATCAGCAATCCTTTTTTCAAAGAAAGCATCCATTTTCTCAAGCATACCATCACCACCCATACAAGGTTTAATCAAATTCATCTTAGCATTTCAACGATATAAAAGCACATTATTGAAATGTTTTCGGCTTTCTGCTTACAAAAGCACACAAGCACGTAACTTTTATATAAAATAACCGTCATTCCGTTGTATCAGAATGACGGCTATACTTTGGCGGAGTGGGTGGGATTCGAACCCACGTGTGACAGAATCACACGACAGATTTCGAGTCTGTGCCGTTATGACCTCTTCGGTACCACTCCGTATTTCAGATTGATTTTATACTTTTTTTAGCGTTTTGTCAACAGTATTGCAAGTTGTTTTGCTTTGTGATAAAATAAATCAACAGAATTTTACGGAGATTATTATGGTTGCAATTATTGACTATGGCGCAGGTAATCTTTCAAGTGTTAAAAAAGCGCTTGAATACCTTGGCGCAGAATGTGAAATAACTCAGGATAAGGACTTAATTATGTCTGCCTCCCACGTTATTCTTCCGGGTGTAGGCTCCTTCGGAGATGCTATGGCATCTATGCAGGAGAGAGGACTTGTAGAGATTATAAAAACCGTTGCTACAAGCGGTAAACCGTTTCTTGGAATTTGCCTTGGCTTACAGCTTCTTTTTGAAAGCAGTGAAGAAAGTGACGGCGTCAGCGGACTTGGGTTACTAAAGGGCAGGATTATTGAAATTCCTAAGGCTGATGGCTTAAAAGTTCCTCATATGGGCTGGAATTCTGTTTCTGTTAAGCAGAGTGACGGCATTTTCAAGGGAATCGATGAGGACAGCTACTTTTATTTCGTTCACTCCTACTATCTCTCGGGTGCAGAGAATGACGTAGTTGCCGGAACAACCGAGTACGGTGTTGAGATTCAGTGTGCAGTGCAAAAGAATAATCTTTGCGCAACCCAGTTTCATCCTGAAAAAAGTGGCGAAATCGGTCTTAAGCTGCTTGAAAATTTCTTGGCAATGGAGGGTTAACGTATGTATGCAAAGAGAATTATTCCGTGTCTTGACGTAAAAAACGGACGAGTTGTAAAGGGCGTATCCTTCGTTGACCTGATAGATGCGGGAGATCCTGTTGAGTGCGCAAGAGCCTATGATAAGCAGGGTGCCGACGAGCTTGTACTGCTTGATATTACTGCTACCCACGAGGGCAGAAGCACTATGCTTGACGTTGTAAAGCAGGTTGCAGAGAGTGTGTTTATTCCGTTTACTGTTGGCGGAGGAATAAAAAGCGTTGAGGATTTCAAGGAGCTTCTCAGGGCAGGAGCAGATAAAATTTCTGTAAATTCAGCCGCGGTCCGCAATCCTGATCTGATTAACGAGGCTGCGTATAAGTTCGGCTCACAGTGCGTTGTCTGTGCGATTGATGCTAAAAGAAACGGCGAGAGCTGGGAGGTTTACCTCAACGGCGGAAGAATTCCAACAGGAATAGACGCAGTTGAATGGGCAGTTGAGGCTGAAAAAAGAGGTGCCGGTGAAATCCTGCTCACTTCTATGGATCAGGACGGACAGAAAACAGGATACGATATTGAACTGACAAAAGCCGTGAGCAACAGGGTAGGTATACCTGTTATCGCCTCAGGAGGAGCAGGCAAGGCTGAGCATTTTTATGATGCGTTTACAAACGGTAATGCCGATGCCGTTTTGGCGGCAAGCTTGTTTCATTATAACGAATTGCCTGTCCCTGAGCTTAAAAAATATCTTAACGAAAAGAATATACCGGTTAGATTGTAATATGTGCAGACTCCTTATAAGGCAAAGTTTATCAAGCAATCTTTGCACTTGACAAAAGAATTATAATCTTATATACTTTAATTAGACTATAATGGTTAGGAGTATTTTATATGGAAAAGTATGTACGTCCTGAAATGGAAATAGATTTTGTAGAAGGTTGTGAGATATTAACTACATCGTTTGTTGGTTGTACTGTTCCTGACAGTCTTGCCGACGGCAGTGGTGAAGATCCGTTTGACAATTAATCTAAGAGTATAGATAATCGTCCCTTAGCTTTACAAACCCTGAATACTATGCTTATGAAAAATGCCTTGGGTCAGTGCAGAGGTTTCTGATCTAAGGCTTTTTTTGGTTAATAAGAAAATTGGAGGAAAAGTATGAAAACAATCGTTCCGGCTGCAGAATTGGTAACAAGAATTCTGGGCAAACAAACAAGGCAGACGAACGCAGATTACCGACTACTGCGTTTTTGTATCCAGTGCCCGGTGGAAGACGGAACGCTTATTTACAATCCCTTGACACTGGAGCTTCTTTTACTTTCTTCGGAAGAAATGAACAAGCTTACGGATAATGATAAGCTGATTAACAAGTGGTTTTTAGTGCCGATTGAACAGGACGATAACGAATTGTCGGACAAGCTGCACGAGATTGCTGTTCATTTGCAAAAGCCGGTAGATTACATTAGCAATTACACGATTTTTACCACCACGGATTGCAATGCCCGTTGCTATTATTGCTTTGAGCAAGGGTGTGTTCGAAAAAATATGAGTGAAGACACCGCTAATCGCTTAGTTCGGTATATTACAGAACACAGCGGCGGCAAAGAAGTTAAATTGCATTGGTTTGGAGGAGAGCCGTTAGTCAATCAGGAAATTATAGACATCATTTGTCAAGGGTTAAAAAATGCAGGAATTGAGTACCATTCCTCCACAGCAAGTAACGGTTATCTGCTTGACGAATCGACCATTCAAAAAGCTGAAGCTCTCTGGCATCTTCGCAGAGCACAGATTACACTTGACGGAACGGAAGAGGTCTACAACCGCACGAAAGCATATATCAAGCCTGATGGCAGTCCGTTTCAGCGTGTCTTAAATAATATTGAATTATTGTTGAATGCCGGAATCCACGTATCTATTCGTTTGAATGTGAGCGAAGAAAATTGGCAAGACCTATTAAATTTATCCGAGCAGTTAGCTGAACGGTTCAAAGGAAAAAAGGAGTTTTATGTATACCCCAGTCCCTTACATAGTAATGTAAAGGATGAGTCTGAAAAGGTTTCAGCAATCAGCTTATCTCTCGCAGAAAAATATCAAAAAGTACGTGAGCATCTTATTCAGTTGAAATTATACGGTGACGGACGTTTAGACCGCAATATTAAAGTAACGCACTGCATAGCGAATGATGCCAGAGCTGTGGTGGTATTGCCCGATGGGCAGCTTGGATGCTGCGAACACTTCCTTGAAAGCGAAATATTCGGTCACATCAACAGCGAAGAAAGAGATTATAATATGCTTGCAGGTTGGAAAGAGCGTATACCGTTGGGGGATGAGTGCTCTGACTGCTCGTTTTATCCTCAATGCTATAGATTAAAAAAATGTCCCGTAGCGAATGCTTGCACCGCTGCTCAACGAGAAATTACGGAAAAAAGACTACGTGCACAAATACGAAACGAGTACCGTATCTATAAAAATAAAAAGACAGCAGATACGAAGGACTATCTGCCATCGGAAAACTGCTGATAAGGAGGAAAACTATGAAACTGAAAGAGGGATTTATCACTCATCAGATTCAGAATACACAAATAATGGTTGCCGCAGGCGATGCGGCAAAGCATTTTCACGGCTTAGTGCGTTCCAATGAAACTGCCGCATTTATCGTAGATTGCCTGAAAAGTGAAACTAATGAAGATACTATCGTAGACAAAATTTTAGAAAAATACGATGTTTCACGCGAGATAGCTGCAAAGGACGTTCACACTGTGATAGAAAAGTTAAAGAGTATTGGTGCGTTGAGTGATACAACGACCTGATTGTTTCTCGTTTGAAGGTGTGCTGAATCAAAAAATCATTCTCATAAATTAATAACACCTCTAAAGTCATTCGACTTTAGAGGTGTTTTTTATAGTGTGATATCCTGTACGGTTACACCGGCGCCTTCAAGATGTTGCTTGAAAACATCCTTGAAGCTGAGTATTTGACTACACAGTTCGGAATTCGAATCAGTCAAATCTCCCTGTATGCACTCCAGTATTTCTTCGTTATTCATAAAACAAACCGTATCCGGCACCTGCGTTTTACAGGAGTCTGCTGTTTCATACCGATTCATAGTTACGGTATTGTCTGCATAGTTGTAAATAAACTCCATTTGCCTGATTGCAGTGTCTGAACTGTCAACCTCTGTCCACGTAGCTGTAAAGGTATTCTCCTTAAACCGATATACTTCTGTATACTTCTCGGTTATATCATCATTTACCCTTTCGCTCTGCATTGTACAGGTATACTTAGAGCAGGAATAATTATTCTGCTCTAAGTATTCTTTTAACTGCTTAATCGGGCCTTTTGGCACGGCTGTATAGCCGACAATGATCAATACAATAACCGCACAGATTGCCGCAAGTGCAGTAAAAAGTATCGCTTTTTTCTTCATAACGTACTCCTTACATGCCAAAGGTGCAATTCTTGCCGGTGATTACATATATCTCATCGTCTATCTTCAGGCTTAAGAAGATTGTGGAATATCTTTTAGCATCTGCTTTTACGTTATTCATCTTGTAGGTTGCCTTGCCATCAGGAATTACGTTAAAGCGTCTATACTTTTCTCCCCATACACAGTAGTAGTAATAAAGCTTATTCTTTCTGTCAGCATCCGTTGTGGCTGCTGTCATCCACTTATACGGATCATTGAAATTCATCGTATAATCAAGGCTCTTAATTTCATCCTTCAGATTATCGCCCTCGAAATCGACTATTGAGTATGAGAAACCGCTGGCAAGAAATTCAGCATTTTCAAGCTCTGCTCCATAGATTTCTTTGAGAGCCGAATCGCAGTTCCATTGGAGTGTCAGCATCATCGTGTATGTGCCGTTAGCGTTTTTAGTGTATTCAGGGACAAGCGAAACGTTCATCAATTGTTTTTCCAGAGTATCACGATTGATTTTCCACTTCGCAGTCAATGAAATGACGGTTTCTGAAGAAGTCAGATCAATTGTAATCGTTTTATTATCTTCAGAAATATTGCAGTCTTCAGATTCCCAGCCGACAAAATCGAAATATTTATCAGCTATGTCAAACGTGCTCAGCAGAACTGTCATTTCCGTGCCGTTGATAGAAACTGAGTCGTTTTCTATATCAACAATCATATCATCAAATACATTTTCTCGTTTCAGATCGATGTATTTTACCGTGTACTTAATAAGCTCGGTTTTTAATGTAATCTGCATATCTTCAGTAACGGTAATCTCATAAAGACCGTTGATTTCGTGCAGCTCCTTCCCGTTAACGTTAACGCTGACAAGTCTGTAACCGGGCTTTACGTCAACCTCAAAGACGAGTGTCTGGCCGTAAACTATATTGTCTGTAGAGTCGTGGAAGACAATTTCTGCACCCTGAGTTGCACTGCCGTCTCCGTCGGGTTCAACTGATACCATAGGCTGACGGATTGTAAAGTTAAGTGTTGTAGAGCCGGAATAAACTCCGAGTCCGATTACCGTTACGCTTGCCTGACCTACGTTTACGTTATTGTCATAGACTAAACTGTAGTGTTCGCCTTCGGTAAGCACTACGTCGCCGTTCTTTACTATAACAGCAGGAGTTTGCGGATTGCCGTTGAAAACAACCTCTTCTGTTTCTAACTCAACTTTCAGTGAATCTACGTAAACAGTAGAATCCACAATTTTAATCAGGATTTCTGCACTGCTTGATGCCTTCATTGAATCCTCTGCCGTAATAGTCACTGTATACTTCGGTTTTGTCCAGTCAAATTCCGGCGAAATGTTAAATGTAACACGTTCCTCGTCATTCGGGTCAATAATGCCGTCACGGTCATCTTCAATCGTAACAAAATCCTTCAGATAGGCGATAATATCAATTCCGTAAGATACTCTTTTGTCAAATACAAATTCTGACTGCTTGAGCGTGATGACAGGAGGCTGGTTTGGAATGACCTCCTCAAGTCTTACAACCGTAATATCCTTTTCTAATGACTCGAAGTTGTCATCTACAGTATAAACTGCCTGTAAGCTGTTTTCACCTACTGTCAGGGCTTTTTCAGGAGTTTTCCATACCCAACCGGAAGGAAGAAGTACCTCTTCTGCTTTGTCAAAATCATAAGAAACTTCAATTCTGTCCTCCGGGAAGGATTCAGGTGTTGGCTGTGCTTTTTCAATTGTGAAGGTAAGCATTTTATAGCCCTTATAGCGTCCGAGTCCTGTGAGCAGAACAGTTGCTTCGCCTGCATTGATATTGTTTGTATAAGCAGCAGTATAGTCTGTTCCCAATACTAATGTCTCGCTGCCGTTATTGACCGTTACTGTCGGCAAGTGCTGGTTACCATCATAAACGAATTTATCTCCGGCAAGCTCAAAGCTCAGATTTGCAAAGTCAACGCTTGTATCAACGACTTTAATATTGATTATCAGTGTAGATGTATTATCACCGGAATCCGTTACACTGACGGTTATGGTGTAATCACCCTTTTCCCATTTGAAATCAGAGTCAATCTCTACCTGTTTTGTGTTATTAATATCAATTACGTCTTTATCATCTGTAATAGTTATCATATTGATAAAGTACGAAAGATCAACCTGAGAATCGGTACACAAATCAAAATAGAAATTATCTTTTTCTATGGTAATCACAGGGGGATGATCTTCCTCAGCCGGCTTTATCCAGTCAACCTCAGCAACGGTGCTACCGGTGTTGCCGGCATTGTCATGGTAGCGGAACTCAAACGTGCCGTTGTAATTAAATGTAAACTCGCTGCTTCCACCGTTGTTGTCAATAGTAATATCCTCATTTGCACTCAGCGTTGCAGTAACAGGATTAGGACCGGGATCGGTGCTGCTGTAAGCAATGCTACCGACAGGCGGATCTTTATCAATCCAGCTAACCTCCAGCTCGTAAGCTCCGCTGTTTCCTGCTCTGTCGTGATAAATCAGCGTGAGAACATCATTTTTATCAAATACGTAAGTGAATACTTTGCCGTAAACGCTGTTGCTGAAATCGCTTACAATCATAATGTCTTCATCGCTTATCAGCGTTACGGTAACCGATTGGTTGGTAGGAACGTTTGGTGTGCAATCGTACTGCACTTCAAAATTCGGCAGATCACGGTCAATCCACGTAACACTTGCCGTAATGCTCTCTTCCTCGCCTGCCTGATCGGTATATACGAATGTGAAATCTCCGTTTTGCGTAAAGGTGTGGTAATAATTACCTGACTCATCTTGTTCTACACCTTCAGAATTTTTAATGACTATATCAGCATTGCTGAACAAAGTAGCAGTAACATCCGTATTAGTCATATCAGTCGTACTGTATTCTATCCAAGCGGTCTGTTCGGTAATCCAGTCTACCTCTGCGTAGGTAGTTGAGATATTACCTGCCTCATCTCTGTAAACAAACTCGAATCGACCGTTTTTATAGAAGGTGTATGACGTCTTGCCGTCATTGTTGGTAACTATTATCGGCTCATCGTCACATACAATTGTTGCAACAACAGGTCCTACACCGGGTTCTGTGCGGCTATACTGTATTTTACCAATCGGAGCTTGCTTGTCAATCCAGGTTACCTTTGCAGTAGTGCGACCTACGTTTCCGGCTTCATCAGTATAAACAAACTCAAAAGAACCGTTTTTGTCAAAAAGTCGCACGCTGCTTCCGTTATTGTTGGTAATCGTGATTTCCTCTTCGCTGACAAGAGTTGCCATAACGGACTCATTTGTAAGCGTATTCTTGCTGTAAATAACAGTAGCTTCAGGCGGAATGGTATCAATACAAGAAACCGTAGCCATTACTGTGCCCGTATTGCCTGCAAGATCACGGTATGCAAACTCAAAACTTCCGTTTTGATCAAAGATGTGGTAGTAATTACCAGCTTCATCCTGATCTACACCCTCTATAACGATAGGTTCGTTGCTGATTAATGTAGCCGTAATCGGCTGGTTAGTCGGCTTGCTCAGATTTGCACTGTATTCAACCCTGACTATCGGTGCATCCTTATCAATCCAGGTTACCCTTGCAACAAGTGATCCGGTGTATCCGGCTGCCGCATAGTCAAACGTCCACTCGCCGTTGTTCTCAAACGTATGTGATTTCGACTTATCACCACTGGTAATCTCAAATTCAGTGTCGCTGACTACCGTTACCGTAACAGATTGATTTGTAGGCTGCTCTGTATTGTATTTTAACGAAATATTAGGTGCTTCTGTCTGAATCCAGTTCACCGATGCTTCCGTCTCAGCTTCATTTCCGGCAGCATCCTTGTATTTGAAGGTAAAGCTTCCGTTAGTGCTGAATGTATAGGTGTCACGACCGTCATTATTTGTAATTGTAATAGGTTCTTTGCACTTCAGCGTAGCGATAACAGAACCGGAGGTCGGATCCATTGTACTGTATTCAACAGTAGCCTCGGGCGGCTCCTTATCAATCCATTCAACCTTTGCCTCTGCCTTGCCGACATTACCGAATGCATCCGTAAACTCAAAGGTATAACTTCCGTTTGTTTCAAACACATAGGTGAAAGTGCCGTCAGGCTGCTTAGTTACCTTTTTGTCGCTGATTTCAACATATTTATCAGTACGCAGGGTTGCCGTTACGTTCTGATTAGTAAGCGTTGTAGTATTGTATTCTACCGTGCCCGTAGGTGCTATACCTGCTGTAGTATCTTCAAACAGATTTATAAGAGCCGCAGACATATAACCGTCAGAGGTTTCATTACCGATGACTTTTACATATTTTGCCTGTACCGGTTTTTCAAATTCCACATATTTTGCCTGTGCGTTTTCATCCCATTGAGTAGAGGCAACAACCGTTGTCCAGCTGCTTCCATCCATACTTACCTGAATCTGCGCATTTGTAACCATTCCTGAAACGCCGCTTTGGCGCGGAACATACTGAAGCGCTGAAAGATAAACAGGCTCATCAAGTGCAATTGTTATATAGCGCCGTGAAGCATTTGTTTCAGCGGTCTTAGTGCACCAGAAGTTTCCGATATCACCGTTTATTGCCTGATCCGAAGTGTTGCTGTCAGACATGGAAGAATAATTGTGAACCTTGAGATGTTTTCTTTTAATATAGCTGTGAGTAGGGTCCGTGTCATCAGTGGTAAAATTAACCTCTAAAATATCGCTGGCAGTTGCTGTCATAGTAGCAGCACGTCTGAAGTAAACGGTCTGATTGCCTTCAAAGATAGGCTCACGGAACTCATATGTATCCCAGTCAAAGTAAAGCATAAAGGCACTCTCCCACTGACCGGTCTGATTATCCCAGTACTCAATTGCATTACTGTCGATACCAAAGATACTGTTTTCCAGATCGTTGCCGTAGATATTTGGTAACTGTCCCTTGCTGATATTAACATTATACACAACGTCCAGAGCACCGATGATACGCACCTTAACGCCCGTCTCGGCATTGATTGTAGCAAGTTCTGCATCAGTCAGCTTATGTGCAATACCCGATGCATCTTTCCAGTCTCTGCCGTTAATCATGTACTGCCAATAAATTTCACTTTCTTTAAATTTTTCAGCAAGTAAAATATATCCTGCGTAAAGCTTTCCGTTTTCATCCTTGCGTGCCACAATGCCCGTAGGGGTAGACACGTATCCGTCAAAGGTGAATTCCACAATGCCGGTGTCTATATCGCCCGCAAGATATTTCGCTACTGTTCTGGCGATGTGTGATTGTCTTACATTATTATCAGTTGCATTTTTCGCTGCTCGCATAGCGCCGCTTCTAAGAGAATAAAGATAGTATGCGTTACCCTCCGACGTGATGTACTGTCCAACGTAGTTGAACAGATTTTCCATAGGCAAAGGATAATAGGTAAAAATAGGAACGAATTCTGCCACCAACGAAACGAAGTCATCATCATTCTTTCCGTATTCTTTATACAAATCAATCAAACCGACCCAGGCTTCAAAATGGAACTTTTGTGCCTCAATCGCTTTTCTGTAGTATCTTTCGGCGGTTTCAAAATCATCTTTATATACATTTGCAAGCATTATGTATTTTTCTGCTTGCTTATAGCCCTCATAATCATCAAAGGCTGCCTGAATTAAGGGGAAATAGCTGGTTACATAGCCGCTTGATGCCTTACCGCTGCCCCAGCCCAGAGGCATTCGAATGCCCAGCTTCTCCGCTCTGCCGCTCTGTGCCCAGCCGCTGACGTCATTTGCCAAAACCCACTCTTTTTCACCTTTGGAATTCAGCGACATATAAATGTATGCGGCATGACCCGGCTGACCCGTTACCGAAGCGGGAACACCGTAAGCTACCTGTAGGCTGACACCTGTTTTCGCAATGCCGCCGCATACGGAGTTTTCTTCAAAAACAATCCAGAGCTTAGCATATCCGTAGGTAGGCGTAAAGGTCAGATCCCAGTCTTCTCCCCACTGTTTTCCGTCAAGATTATAAAGCTCGGTCCAATGATCCTTCAATTCAGGATCATAATACTGCTCCGCTTGATAGTTATAGCCGAAGGAATAATCAATGTAGGAATAGGGGTTCATTGCCCCTGTGCCCTTGGTTTTACTGTAATAATTTAACCATTCGATTTCTTCATCGGAAATAATGTTATTCATGACCATACGCATTTCTTCCACGGTCAGATTTTCAAATATCTTGTCTTGCAGCAAACCTTTTTTGTGCATCTTACGATAGATGAAATAGCGGTTGACCGCATTGGAGCCGTTAGGATGATTGGGGTCCTGAGGCGCTCCCGTAACCCATGTACCTACAGGAGCAGAATGGGTCAAAGAGAGTGTGATAATCATTCTCTTGTAGAGATCTCCGAGAACGACGCCGTTTTTTGTTACGTCCTTAATATCCATATCGCTTTTGTATTTAAGAAGCAAATCGGACATTACTTTAAAAGAAAGTCTGTAATTGCCGTCCGGCTCACCGCCCATAATATAATAGGAAAGTGCCTCTTCGTCCTCAAACAGCCATTTCACACCTGTGCCGATACTTTGCGGATTTAATCTCAGGTAAAACTGCAGGTTATCATAACCTGCATTCTTTACAAGCTCTCTCTGCAAGAGATAATTATCATAGTTTGCATCGTTAGAATCATGTTGTTTTAAATATGTATCATACCATTCAACAGTATGAATAAGATTATTGGGTGTTTCATCCTCAACAAAACCGTCTTTTACCAGCTTTGCATCTGCGTATAAAACATCGTCATACCATGCGCTCCACCAGTTTCCACCGTTGCAATATGCGTACAGTCTGAGATATTTTACACCTTTAAGAGAAACTTCAACATAGTCGGAATTCAAAAATCCTTTTTTGGTTGAGCTTTTATAGCCGGCTGTCCAGTTTTCGCCATCTGCCGAGGTGTAAACCGTAATAACTGCGCCGTCATTGGCATAGTCGTTGGTCTGATTGGCATTTACGCCGATATAGGCAGTGAATTTATCATAAGAACAGTCACTCAGGTCATACACAAGGTTAGATGTAGCCCAGGCGGAAATTCCCTTCTGAAAAATTTTCACCTCATCGTTATATCTCAAAGATATGCTTTTATTAGAAGCATCGGAATCAAAATGAAAGCTGTTTCCGTTTTCTATGTACGACATATCTGTCACGTAAGACAAATCTGACAAGTATACTCTTTGCGAGGCGTCGTATTCTATTTTCGCATCTGCCGCATAAGCAGTGGTTGCAAAAAGCATCACCGAAATCAGCGTCAAAGCAAACCCTAAGAGTATTTTTACTTGTATTTTTCCGAACTTCATATAAATATTCCTCCTATACTATGTTTAACTGCGAGTAATCGTTTACCAATTTGCATTTTTATTGTTAATAATGATATAGTTTGTTTCGCTGTCAGGTATACCGTTTTCTTTAGCTCGATTTAGCTGATCTTCCAAAAAAGCTTTTATATCGTCTTCTGTTTTAACATTGTCATATAGGGAACTTGCCATAAAAAAGTCTTTGTCCTCGAGGGCTCCGGCTTCAATGGATTCGGATGTGAGAAAATTCGATATTTTAACACTACCGTCATCGTTTTTGACACAGCTTGATATTGCGCCTGCGTATTCCCCCTCGGAATCGTTCTGTCGGGGTAAAATCCCTAATGAATCGTCATCATAAATGATATAGACTTCAAGGCTTTTTAGTTCACCGCTTCCATTATAAAAAGCTTCTATCCCTCTGGTATAATGCGCGTTCGTATCATACAGGTTTAATGCGTATCTTTTATTAAACAAATTGCCAATCGGATTTTTTAAAAATACAGCTAACAGCAAAATAACAATTAAAATAACCGCTCCTGCCGCTATGCATATAAACCGTTTTTTCTTCATTTTTTCATCTGTTTTCATATGATTTTATAGCAATATATTCCTTATTTTAATTAAAAATATTATAACATTACTATAAATAATATGTCAACAAAATAATAGTATGTGATTGATTTCTCCCGTCATTAAAATTCTTGCTAAAAAAAGAAAAAAGGCAGTCTTATTTTTGCAAATAAGACTGCCTTCTATCACAAATCAGTGGTGACCCGGACGGGAATTGAACCCGTGTTACCGCCGTGAAAGGGCGGTGTCTT
>JAFLRZ010000038.1 GCA_022511225.1 Eubacterium sp. | reverse complement strand
TTTTGCGTGGTCGAAGTGGATTCCCGACGAGAGCGCGCCGAGGCAAAGAAACAAACAACTACGATAAGAAAAAGAAAAGCAGTGCGTAAAAGAAGTTTTTATTGGCTATTGCTTTTTCTCTTTTCGTTTGGTAAAATGGTTAAAGAATAAACGGCAGAGGTTTAACGTGATTGCGAGAATAAAAACGTACGACGGCTTTTACGACTCGATTGTGTTTGCTAAGCTCGACGGCGGATTCGAGTCGAAGGTTTTGATGTTTAACCGAGATAAAACCGAGCTTAAAGCTATCCGCGAGTACACGGCGGAAAATCACCGCGTCGTAAGACATGTTTTTATATACAATACCGAGCTTGACGGCGGTTGGGTGAAAAACGGCAAAGCCGAAGGCTACGGGTTTATTCTCGACCTCGGCGGCGAGGTCGTTTTCAACGGTCCGATAACCGCCGCGGACGTTATAGAAAGGTGCAAGGCGTTACAGACGGCGGTTAAAAGCCCCGAGTGGTTCGAGATAAAGACGGAAGCGGATATCGAAGATCTGTTGTCCGTTGCGTTTAATTTTCACGGCTCGTATGTAAAGAGCATGTACAAAAGAAACGAAAAGCTGTATATTCGATTCTACACCTCGTGGTACTGCGATATTTTGTTCGAGCTTGACGGCGACCCAAAAACCAATCTCGTTAAAGGCTACGGACAAATTGTCGATAACGACCCGACTTCCGAAATATTAGGCTGTTCCGTGTTTTTCGACGACGGATTCACGTATTGGGTGGACGAGCCGAACGCCGTCGAAAAAGCGCATATCGACAAAATCGCCGATTACTACTTCCGCGCCGAAAAAGTCAAATGGAAGCTTATAGTGTAAAAGCAACAAAAACCGCTCGGTAGCGATGTTTGCGATAGGGAATATCGCAAAAACCGTTAGTTATATTTGCCTTGCGGCGAGTGATATTTCGCTGTCGCGAAGTTAAGGGCAAATATAAGGCAGTTATTTCATGCCAGCTTTGTCTCGTCGCAAATCTGCTCTTGCAAACAAGCAAATTTACTCCTCGCATATTTTTTATTTATTTAAATATAGCCCACTATACTTCTTTTTTGAAGCGTAGTGGGCTTTTTCGACTATGGGTCAATCCCTATGAAATGCGCTTTACGAACAGTTGTTAGCTAAATTAAGACGGGCGCGGATTGTTTTTGGCGGCTTTTCGGTCGTCGAATTTTTTGTTTATCATGTTTATAAGCCGCGATACCGATTTATATAACAGCAGGACGGAGGCGGCGAGGATTAGTGCTTTAATAAGGTTAAACAGTACCGCCCAGTACCAAACGTCTAGGAAAAAGTTCATTCCACCCGTCCAAGTTCCGCCATACACAACCATAAAAGCAGGAAAGCTAATGAAATAATTAACGGGAACAGACCAAGCAACGCGGATAACGCACGCAATTCCAAGCCACAGTATAACCGATTTTATCCCTTTGTGTTTTTTATACATTAACGACGGTAGCAGGACAAAAGGGATAAGCACTAAAATATTTGCAAGTTCGCCTATTCCCGACGTGGTACCAAGCGCTATTGAGAGAACCTCTTTCAGTACGCCGCATATAACGCCGGCAGCAGGGCCGAGTGAATATCCGCATAACAAAACGAACAAGTCTGAAAAATCGAATTTAAGAATGTCGAGTGCCGGAAGAATGGGGAAGTCGAATATTCTTACCACAAAAGACAATGCGGTAAAAACAGCGATATACGCTATGCGCCGCGCGGAAAAATATTGGGTTATGCGATTTTTAGAAGGCGCGGCGTGCTCTATGGCGGCGGCGACTTCCGGCGCGCCAGCGTCGACGGGTGCGGCTTCTGCGGACGAAGCGGAAACTTCCGCTGACTGTTCTTGCTCTTCCGATACGGCTTCTGTGTTAATTTCTTCCATAATTACCTCCGAAAATTTATACAAAAAAAGCCCCGAAAATTCGGGGCGAAAATATGCTAAAAAAAGCCAGAAATCTTTTTTCATCCGGACTGTAACCGTCGGTATAGGAATTTCACCTATTCGGGGTCCGTAAGGACCTTCGTGGACTGTAACCACCGGTGGGGATTTTCACCCCGCCCCAAAGATTGAGTATTTAATTGTAATACGAGTATACCACCGCGCTTGGCGTTTGTCAACCGTTTGCGCGAGGTTTTATTTGCGCCGACGGGCTTACTTGTATAGCTTGGCAAGACCGCCGGTAGAGGTTTCGCGGTAGCCTTCGGATATGTCGCGGCCCGTTTCGTACATGGCGCGAACCACCGTGTCGAAGGATATTTTTCGGCTGACTGCAAGGAAGTTTGCAAGACTGACCGCGTTTATCGCACGCATTGCGCCTACGGCGTTGCGCTCGATGCAAGGGATTTGCACAAGTCCGCACACGGGATCGCAGGTAAGCCCCAAATGGTGCTCGAGTGCGACCTCTGCGCTGTATTCGATCTCGTCGAGATTCAAACCGTAAAGCTCGGCAAGCCCGGCCGCCGCCATAGAGCACGCCGCGCCGATTTCCGCCTGGCAGCCGCATTCCGCGCCCGAAATGGACGCGTTGGTCTTAATCACGTTGCCTATAAGCCCGGCGGTGAGAAGCGCTTTGCATATATCGCCGTCGGAATAACCCTGCTGTTCCTTAGCGTAGTAGAACACCGCCGGGACCAGCCCGGACGCGCCGCATGTAGGCGCGGTAACAACCGTTCCGCCCGTCGCGTTCTGCTCGCCGACGGCAAAGGCGTACGCGGCGACAATACGGTCTCTGCGGATATGCCGAGTAAGGTCGTTTTTGGCGGAAAAAAGCTGTTTGGCGCGCCGTTCTACGTTAAGCCCACCGGGAAGTATTCCTTCCGCTTGAAGTCCTTCGCGAACGCTTGCCTGCATGGTTTTCCAGATTTCCTTTGCGAATTTGAGGATATCCTCGCCCTCGAACTCGGTAACGTACTGCCAAAACCGCAGATTGTTTTGCACGCAGTATTTTTTTATTTCCTCGAAGGTTTTATGAGAATAAACTTCCTTGCCCTCGACGTGAGTTTCGCCGGCGACAAGAATTTCGCCGCCGCCTATGCTGAATATCTGCATTTTGACAGGTTCGGCGCCTTCCTTAAACGCCGTAAAATCCATCGTGTTGGGGTGAACGCACTTTGTGGTTTTGTCGAACACGACCGAAATCTTGCGGTCCCCAAACGCTTTTATAATCGCTCTGCCGGTGCCGTGCCCTTCGCCCGTCATTGCGAGCGAGCCGTACAGCGTTACCGTATAGCTGTCGTAGCCGTCGTACTGCGCGAGGAAGCGCTCTGCGGCCTTAACCGGCCCCATCGTGTGCGACGACGACGGTCCCACGCCTATCTTATAAAGCTGTCTTAAACTTTTCATACCGAAAACTATTATATCATCGAACCGCCGCTTTTTCAAGCCATTACGACAAAATAAGTTATTTTTTCTTACACGGCGAAAAGAGAAAGAAAAACGGTATATTAGCGTTTTATGCTTTACGGATTTATTTTATTAGATAATAAAATCCATGTGCTTGATTTTATTGTTTATCGGTGATATGATTATTAAGAACACGAGCAAGGAGATTCTTTTATGAGCTCTAAAAAGGAAGCGAGGCGAGTAGGTATACTGTTTATTGTTGTCGGAGTTGTTTTTATCATTGCAGGTATTATAGTAATGATACAGGGCAACATTTCGGAACAGAGATGTACCGAAAAAACAACGGGAACGGTTGTGGAACTTGTAATCGAAAAAAGTACCACCTCGAACCATCGTACCTCATATATCTATTTTCCGGTTATAGAATATCAAGTCGGAGATCGCACAATATCCAAAAAAAGCAACTCCGGACAAAATCCGCCTAAATACAAGGTGGGGCAGCAGGTTGAAATTTATTATAACCCGAACAACGTAGAAGAATATTACATAAAAGGAGAATCAGCCCCAAAATTCATAGGAATTCTATTCGTTGTCCTTGGCTCGATAGCGGTGGCGGTCGGTGTTACCGTATTGATCAAAACGCGCAAGCCCGAAGAATATCGAAGCGTAAATCCGCGTGTTTTCCATTAGAATTGATTTTATTGCAAAACCCTATCCGAAAAAACGGATAGGGTTTTATATGTTGAATTGATGATAAACAATATAGATTTTTTTTATCGTGGTCGGTTATATTGTTTAAATAAATCTTTAAATTCGAAAGCGGAGTTTTGCGCCTTGCGCACGTCATATCCCTTTTGTTTAAACTCTATCATTCTTCTGCGGCTTTGTCAATGAACCCATACCCCCTTTCGGTGCAAGTCTTGCGCTATACTGATGTCAAAGGAGAGTGTTATGGGTATTAAAAAAATAAGTAAGTCGTGTTTGATTTGGAAACCACGGGGCCGGATGTTAACAGGGATTACATAATCGAAATAGGCACAGAAAAATAGAGAACGGCATGATTACGGAACCACATAAATAAGCGTTAAAGTAAAAAACTTGAACGCTTTGTTGAATTATAAGCATGTATATTCTATCGTTTTTGCGTATTGCTTGTCTATATCGTCCAATACGGACGGCGAACTGTCGTGTTCTTTAATTTCGGGGTAAAACAATATTTCCGCTTCTAAATTTTTTTCCAAATCACTAATCCGCTTTTCCTGTGGGGATATATCCGGGAAGGAACGGGTCCCGATATGATATGCGTAAATATCGCAGGTCATTTTTTCTTTTTTGCAAATGTTGTATGCAAGCTCGGTCGCAAAGCATTCAAATGTTCCGGAATAAGCAATAATAACGATTTTAAGTACCCCTTTTTCTTTTAGCTTTTGTATATCGTTTTTAAGTTCTCGCTCTATGGATTGTGCCGCCGACTTCCCTAAGCTTTCATTATTTCCTGCGCCGAGTCCGCTCGTTGCCTCCGATCGAATTATAAAGTCGCCTTTCGTCATTCCGCAATCCGAATTGCAACATAAATATTTATCTGTTGCGATTGCGTTATTCCGCTCGAGCCCGGTGTCGTAACATCTGTATGCCGATATTTTTTCGGACGATATGTGCTTTGCAATATTATATGCTTCTCCGAAGCATATCACTGCCGTACGCTTTTCATGCGATAATACAAAATCGTAATTATGGATTGCTTGAGAAAGATAGTGCGCTTTACATTTTGCATAGCGTATATCGTCAAAAATTTGTCGGGAAAAGTCAAACATATCAACGATGTTGTATCCAAGTCGCTTGGAATGGTCAATCATCCAATCATAAAAAACATCGCAATTATAGCTATTCGCGCCGTATTTGCACACTTCTGTCCGCGCCCTGTCCGCATGTTCGGGTAACATTCCGCCGACGCGGTTTAATATGTTGATAAACTGTTCTTGCCACAAAAGATTTCCTCGCGTTCTATACAAAATATCGTATAGCGGCTGATCTCTGTAAGTTGATACCGGAATAGCGCACGTTTCCGTTTGTTCGCGCATAATCTGCGACGCAATCAATTCTTCAACAGTCAGATTTGTCGGAATATGCTTTTTGGGCGCGAATTTCGTCTGTACAGTTGGCTGCGAATGTTTTCGTAACGGATTTATAAACCGCTCAAACGGCAAATCAAACCTTAGCGGATCGACTTTAGTTACGCCTAATGCATACAGCAAAAATGAGCAATTCGCCGCACCGCAAATATAATATTCTTGTTCGGACGGAATGTTTTTTATTTCTCCTATTGCCTCAATGATTGCGCTTTCACATCGTGCGCGTTTAATTACGATAATCTCATGTCTGAGTCGTTCAAGCTCGGGTTCGGTAAAGTCGCGTATATCGAAAACGTCTTCGAGTTTCATTTTATCCCTCCGTTATGCGATAACCGTAACATATATTAAGCACCGAAAAAGGTACAAGCATTGACAGCCTTGTCAAATTGCGTTATAATGGGTGTACCGTTTTCGGTACAAGAATAATGCTACAATATCTACGAGGTGTAACAATGAAAGTATTTGTTTTATTTAAATCGCCCGACAAAAGAAAAATCGTTAAAATATCGGCGATATCGGAAGACAGAACAAAGAAATTCCATGCGGAAATCGGCGAAAAGCCGCATCGACTTTTGATGATAAAAGCGTTTGAGGATTTTGAAAAGTTTTGTACATCGGAATGCGGCATGAAAGATAAGACCGACGAGGTTTGTATTATAAATTACACGCGAGAGCTTGCGGGGGATTTATTTGACTTTGACACATTTATGCTTGGTCGTGAATGGTGCACACTAAAATTCTGTGACGGCATGCCGGACGAAACAAGTCAATATATTTCCGACTTACAAGGAGAGTAGCGGTGGAAACGTTTGAGCCCAAAAAATTATTTATTTTGCGCATTTTGCAGGTGCTATCTGAATTTTCCGACTGTGACCATAAACTTCGTCAAGGCGATATTATATCGTTATTAAAAGTGCAATACGATATCGAATGTGAGCGCAAGGCTGTAGCGCGGAATATCGACTTTTTGCAACAGGCCGGTTACGATATCGTATCGGACAGCGACGGCATTTATCTTGCATCGCGCAAATTCTCTCCGGGCGAGCTGCGACTGCTGATTGATTCGGTTTTATCCAACCGCAACGTATGCAAAGCGCACACAAAAGAAATTATAGACAAGCTCACGACGGAAGGCGGCAAATATTTTAAGTGCTACGCTAAACATGTTACAAACGTCGACGATTGGCAAAAGGATGAGAACTGCGATTATTTTTACAATATCGAACTTGTTTGCGAAGCGATAGACGAGCAAAAACAAATCGCATTTTTCTACAACTATTTTGATGCGGACAAACGCAAGCGAAAAAGCAAGCCTCAAAAATCATCGGTCAGTCCGTATAGACTGTTTTTGAAAAACGGGCGCTACTATCTTGCGTGCAATTACACAGGGCATAATAATCTTGCATTTATTCGATTTGACAGAATGAGCGACATCGATATTTTGCAAGAACCCGTGCGGAAGTTGGAAACGGTCGAAAACTGCGAAAGCGGTATCAATTTGGGAAAACTCGACACTCGCTTTCCGTTTATGTATGCAGACAAACCCGAACGCATAGTATTTGAAACCGCAAACTACGCAACGCACATGATTGACAACGTAATCGATTCGTTCGGACGTAATGTCGATATAACCGAAATGAATGACGGCAATTACAAGTTTTCGCTTACCGCAAGTCCTTCCGCTATGCGTTTTTGGTTGCTGCAATACGGCAAATATGTTAAACTGTTATCACCGCAAAGTCTTGTGGAACAAATCAGAGACGATATTGCGGAAATGAAAAAACTTTATTCGGAGAATTCCTATGAGTGATATTAACAATGAGCTTTTAAAGGTCCAAAAAGAATGGATTGAAGCTAAACTGCTGACATATATGGGCGGGCAGGGCACTGATTGCGATGAGCACGGGCGATACAAAAAATCAAAGGAACAAGAGGAATCGTTATATTTGTCGTGTCCATTTTACATGGGCGTTACCGATGAATATGTCAAGCGCACAAAAAGCAGACGCGTTATGATTATTGGACAAGAGGCGCGACATTACGGAACGTGGAAGGACAATCGTAACGATTTCGGATATACTCCCGAGGAGTCGCAACAGTGGGCAATCGAGTATTTGCTTTGCCAACTTGACACACCCAAGCAGAATAGTCGGTTCAACCACAAGTACAATCATTCACGGTTTTGGAGCACTTTTCGCACGCTTAGCGACAACGATATCAATGTATGTTGGAACAACATCGACAAGGTATATTTCAGCCGCGGAAATATTGATTACAAAGGAACACTTTCATACGAAGGCGAGGAATATTTGTCAGCTCAATACGGCTCGGACAACCTATCACTGCTTCAGCGCGAAATAAAAATCTCAACACCGGACGCGCTCTTGTTTGTAACTGGACCGAAATACTATTTGTCCATGGCAAAAGCGTTTGATATAGCGCCAGACAAGTTCGAAGAACGGTTAAATAAAGATAGCAAAATAGTGAATATAACGGACATTTTGCATGTCGGAAAGCCGGCTTTTTGGACATATCACCCTGCAAATCAGCTTGGCATAAACAGCGCACAGGAATTCCTTGAAGCATATAAAAAATGTAAATAAAATACATTTCTTAACGGTTTCAGCAGGGCTATATATGATAACACTTGAGCAGCTTATAAACAAACTTTTCAAAAAGCACCATTAGAATCCGAATAGCCCTTTTCGGTACATAAATTATGCTAAAATCCTCTTGAAAATTACGGGAGGATTTTTGTATGAAAAAGTTACTGGTTATGAATAGGCTGCAAGTCGAAGCGCTTTCGGAAAAAGGTTTTAAGCCGCACACACTGCTGATAAGCATACGAGATTACGGTGCGGACGGAGCAACGTTAAAGCACTTTCCGGAGTTTTATACGCGAATGGAATTTAACGACGTGGAGGGCGACGTGTACTCGGACGCTTACGGCAAACCGCTCTCCGCGCAAGGTAAAAGAGCGGCGGAAGCAAAATACCACCCAATAGACAGCAAACAATCAAAAAAGGTTGCACGAATCTATCTTCAATTAAGAGAACGCGCAAAAATCGTTATTTGTCAATGCGAACACGGTGAATCGAGAAGTGCGGCCGTAGCGGCGGCAATCGCGGAATTCGAGAGCAAAGACGGCTTACGATACTTTATTGACGATAAGTATTGTCCAAACAAATTAGTCTTTCGCAAAGTTTATAATTCGTTATGCAAAGAAGCGTAAAACCGTTACAAGAGCAAAAATGACTATACGGAAAAATCGAAAGAACATATTTGCGTTCGGCAAAAAGCATGTGCGAGAGGTTCGAAATATTTTTCCGAGAAGAAAGCGGATTGAGATGATGTGGACATAATGAAAATCAATAGCAACCAACTGTTTTAGTGTCTGTCTTCCTATTATTCATTAAACCAAAAATAAATCCGAACCAGTCGCGAGTTACAATTGAGTTCGGATTATTGTGATTTGGTGGACACAACTGCAACAGGTTTGAACCTTGTAATTACGCAAAATCATATTATACTTATAAAAATTATGTAAATCTTATTTATATGAAGTTCTGCATTGCCAGAGGGCAACAAAACCGTGCGATATTCGTACATTTAGCATCTGCTTATATGGAAATAATTTGAAATTTTTATGTTCAATGATATTGCGGACAAAATGTTGTCCCTATTAATGCCATAAACTTGCGCCACAATAAGTAGACAGAAAAATAAATAAGGAAATATCAACAATATTTTAAGGCGAAACAGAGTAATCATTTCGTCTTTTATAGTGTTCTTTATTACTTGAATTGCTTTACAAAATATTATATAATTGAGGAGAGGTTAATGAAAGAACTAAACAACGCCGCTGAGCAAATAAAGCTTTTGTTCGGCACGGACGACGGGGCGCCTATTTCAGGCGACTGGGCGCAGTGGTATCACGATGGAATACCGGACGGACCGGAAGCAGAAAGAGATAAAGTAAGAAAAGACTTTGTTTAATAAACACAATCGAGAAAAATATTTTATAGCAGGTTGGATGGTTAGACCTAACGGTTTAATAACCTGTAATACACCATTTGGAGATTAGTACAATGCAAGTAAGTGATTATGTAAGATTAAAAAACGATACCGAAGAATTAAGCGCCAAAAACATCTTTAAGGGATTTGACGGTATTCTTGTGTCTTATATAACCGCTACCGACGAGTGGGTAGTGGAATTTTTGGACAGCTATAACTTCGGTGAGTTTGCTGTTGCCAAGGCAAAGGCCAAGGACTTAGAATATACCGGACCTTATACACCCGAATTAATGGACGAATTTTTGGAGGAAATTAATAGACCCGATTTTTACACTCATACCGAATTAAAGCCGCCGAAGTTCAGGGAATACGACAGAGTAATAATAACAAAAGATAAACCGGAGTACGAAAAATACGGAGTAAAAAAGGGGATGCGCGGCTGTATAGCAAGTACTTATGCCATAAGAGGTCAATGGAACGTTTTGATCTCAATAAAGCCGTCGTATGATGAAGATATAGATATTCACGAGGACGATATGGAGTTAGTGAATATATAATTGTAAATGTATATTATATAAGCCCAATGTCGCATATATGCGGCGTTGGGCTTTTATTTATACAGAAAACCTTAATTAGCGAGCATCTTGCTGTCCCCGTTTCCTGCGAAGCAGACAATGGGAACAGTGGCTACCGCTTGCGGCAGACGAAAGGGGCGAGCATCTTCATTAGTGAACAAAGTGAACGTCTTCATTCTTCATGCCGCGCAAGCGGCGCTTCATTTAAAAAACCGCCCGAAGGCGGTTTTTTATGGTGGAGTTGTTCCTTCCAAATCCGAACTCAATATTTCCTCAAGTTCTTGTAGAGTTACCTCTTTTGTACCGTCTTTATAGTTAAATATGAACACAATTTTATCGTCATACAGGTAAATGCTGTTTACAAAGGTATTTATAAGCCGTTTTCTGCTTTCTAAATCGTTGACGTCGATTTTCCGCTGTCGCTCAATAAAGAAAACAATATGTTCCTTTGTAACTTCCGGTCGTTGCAGTTGTTCGCTGAAAATCGCCGTTTCGATTTCCGCCTTCGATTGCTCTAATTCGTCAAGCCGTTTCTTTGCCGAAGCATTAAATAAGCCTTGTTGAATCGCGTCGAGAATGTTGTTGATATACTCGTCAATCTCCTTAAGCCGAGCTTGTAGCTGTGGGATTCTTGTGTTCTCTTGCGAAAGTAAATCCAATATCCTGTCAGCCATCGTGTCGATTAGCTCGTCATCCATTACAACCTTCATGGTGAATTTGACGACCAAATCTTCTATCCAATCTTTCTTGACGGTTTTCTTGTCGCAACCTTTACGCTTCTTGGCGGTAACGCATTTGTAATAATGATGAGATGCGCCCGTCTTGCTCGTTCCGCTTTCGCCGACCATATAAGCGCCGCATTTGCCACACTTTAATTTTGTCGTTAAAATGTAATCGTCCTCCGCTTTATGCCGAGCCGGCGCTTTCTGATTTTTCGCCATTCTTTGTTGAACTCGCTCAAACAAGTCTTCGGAAACAATCGCCGGAAATGCGTTGTGATGGACAATGTCTCTAAAACGATATTCGCCCAAGTACCGCCTATTCTTTAGCATATAGTGGATAATGTTAAGAGTAATGCGGTGACCGTATCTTGATTTAATTCCGCGCGCGGTAAGGTCTTTGGCTATAATCGACATTTTC
This sequence comes from Eubacterium sp., assembly GCA_022511225.1. GTDB lineage: Bacteria > Bacillota > Clostridia > Oscillospirales > Acutalibacteraceae > Eubacterium_R. Next base: position 4,277 of record JAFLRZ010000038.1, on the reverse strand, counting down.
TCGCCGTCGGCATAGCGAGTAAAAACTTCTACTACGATTGGCGCGGTTTCCTCATCGATTACAAGCGATTGCTCTTTTGTAAGAATATACCCGAAGGGGATACTGCCGCCGTTGAGTTTGGCTTTCAATGCGTTTTCCGTAAGTCCGCGGTTTATCTTTTCGGCAAGCTCTACCGAATAATATTCAGCATAGCCCTCAAGCATAGCCTCAAGGATTATTCCTTCCGAACCCTCGCTTATGTGTTCCTTTGCCGAAACAACTTTTACGCCGTTCTTTTTGAGAATGTTTTTGTAGTGTGCACTGTCATAACGGTTGCGAGCAAAACGGTCAACTTTCCAAACAATGACGGTATCGAACACCTTACGATAACTGTCCTTTATCATCTTTTGAAAGTTAGGGCGGTTGTCCGTCTTTGCAGATAAAGCGCGGTCTATGTATTCGCCAATAATTATAATATCATTCTTCTCTGCAAACTCTCTGCACTCGCGGAGCTGTCCCTCAATACTTTCTTCGCGCTGGTTGTCGGAAGAGTAGCGCGCATATATCACTGCTTTCATAATTTATTTTAATTTAATTAAGCGAGTAGAAGAACTGTTTTCTTTAAGCGAATCTCGCTCTAATACTAATAAATCTTCTATATCTTCATGTCGAAGATTTAATCCTTTTTTCTTCAAAGTGGACATAAATGAAGATGGGGTCATTTTGCCAGAGGTAAATAACAATTCAATTGCTTCTTGCAAAAGAGTTTTGCTCATAATGTATGGGGTATCATTAGGCTCATTCGTGCGCCATCCTCGTTTGGATATTTGTCGCATCAAATATTGATATTGACTATTTGAAATAATCCCAAGTTGATGAGCTCTATAAACCATTGCCTGAATAGAAACTTTCCACTTGTTTTTTAAATGAATGTAGTAATCCAATTTAGTTGGATAATGACCTACGTCGTTTCCAAATGTTTCTTTAGGTAATAAAAATGCTCCGGCAAACTTATTGGCTTGCGACTCTCTGTCTTTAAATTCTTGTTTAGAGAGTTCTTCAATATTTTCACTCCAAGGATGTAGTAGAATATGCCCTAATTCGTGCGCTAAGTCAAACCTTGAACGAACATTGTTTTTACTTGAATTAAGAACAATTATGTATACAGAATTACTATCAATTATAGTTCTTTGACTGAATGCATCTATATCACTCTCTTTAGTATCAAGAGAAGTAACAATTATACCCTTTGATTCTATCAGTTTTTGTAAATCTTTAATAGGCTCATATCCCAATCCCCAATATTTTCTACATTGTGACGCAATTCTTTCAATTTCTAACGTTTCAGTTTCTTCTTCTTCTATTTCACAGCTTTTTTTCCCTTGAAATGTTACAGAAGGAAAATCTCTATCAGGAAAGTCCACATAATCAATTAGCACTTCATATAACTTTGCAATAAATTCAACTCGAACACATTGAGATGTGCGGGCAATTTTAGATGTGCTCATCAAAGAACGAAAATATGTTGACTCTGTTTTAACTGAAAACACATCGTTACACATAAAAAAATCCACAGGGAACTGTAACGCATCGGCAATTTCTAACAACTTGTTAATTTCAGGTCTAATAGATCCGTTTTCGTAAAGGGATAACGCCTGTTTTGTAATATTTGTCCTTTCTGACAAATCAGATAAGGATAATCCCCTAAACAGGCGAGCATTTTTAATATGCTCGCCGTTAATTTTTGTGTTTATAATCATTTTATTTACCATTTATCCTATGTTCTTTTTTTCTTCTTTTAACGCTACCAAAGAAGGGGTAGAAGAACCTTTCCTTTTTAGTTTTACTCGGGGTTGATCCTCTTTTGCCATATCTTTAGAAGCATCCTGTTGTGTAAGTGTTGCGAATTCGGGAACCATGTAATCGGCTAAAGAAATCGTATTTACAATGTCTAAATCCTTGTCAGGAATTAGTATTTCGCAAGAAGAAAGTTGGCTACCGCTTAATTCATAAGTGACAACGCAGTAATTATAGCCGGAGTTCCTTTGAATTTGACCACCGACTAGCTTTACAAAACCCTGCTCCATCACTTTTTCTTCAAAAGGATAACCAAAAAAAGAAAGTTGCTTGTTGGGGGCTTCTAGTTGATTGTTTAATGCATAAGCAAAGATCATTGTATAGTGCGGAACAACATCGCTACTATCACCTTTTATAAGTTGCTGCATCCGATTTTTGCTTATAACGCTATATGCAATTTTATTGGTACGATCGACTAAAAGTCGGCTTTCCCATCCATATCTCGAAAAATGTATAATATCATTTGTGTCGTTTGCCATATCGTTCTGCAAACGAGTATTAATAAAATCGCCCCTCAAAAATGCGAGGCCATTATTTGTCGCAAGATTGGTAGAGAGTTTAAATTGCGACAGATCATCCTCCAATGCATTTTTAATAACCCTAACAAAACTATATTTAATACTATCGGGTATTCTCTCGGCGGATATTGCTACTTTCTGCTGGCTTTCCATATGAAAAACACTCCTAAACATAAATTTAGTAGCATTTTAACATAAAAACGATATTTCGTCAAGTGATTTATACGATATTTTTCGATTTTTTATAGTTTATTTACAATTTTTGTCCATACTGCAAATTAAGCATATATTTGCTTAGTAAGCACGTTCAAAAATGTGATATTGCTGTGCGTAAATTTATAAATAATGATAATGCTTGAAAAAATCTATTGGGTGTGGTATAATGTCCACATTGTAGATGAGGTTCAATATGTCTTTTGATTATAAAAAAGAATACAAAGATTTTTACATGCCAGCAAGCAAACCGTCCATTGTGACCGTTCCAAAAATGAATTACATAGCGGTGCGCGGCAAAGGTAACCCCAATGTTGCAAACGGTGAATATAAAAATTCAATCGGACTTTTGTATGCAATAGCCTTTACTATCAAAATGAGTTATAAAGGCTCACATAGAATCGACGGGTATTTTGAATATGTCGTCCCGCCGCTGGAAGGGTTTTGGTGGCAGGAAGGCTCGGATATTATCGACTACACGAATAAGGACGGGTTTAACTTTATATCGCTTATACGTTTGCCGGATTTTGTAACGAAAGCTGATTTCGATTGGGCAATACAAGAAGCGACAAACAAAAAGAAAGCAGACTTTTCAAAGGTGGAGTTTTTAACCCATGACGAAGGAGTTTGCGTTCAGTGTATGCATATCGGTTCTTACGATGACGAGCCGAAAACGGTTGCGCTTATGCACGAGTATATGGCGGCAAACGGCTATGAGTTGGATATAAACGAAAACCGTTATCATCACGAAATATATTTGAGCGATCCACGCAAATGTGCCGTTGAAAAGTTGAAAACGGTTGTAAGACACCCAATAAAGAGAACATAAATGATAGCATTACGGAACTTTGCTAATTCAGATATTCAGCAAATACAACAATGTCAATATAGCAACATGTCGCAGGTGGATTTGCAGGCGTTAATTGAAACTTGGAATAAAAAGCAATATAAAGAAAACTATTTTGAAATGTACGCTATTGAAGAAAACGGTATCATAATTGGACAGGCCTCGCTTTATGGACGGTCTAAGCACATTGTTAGTTGCGGACTTGAATTATATGCTGCTTACCGTGAAAAAGGATATGGTACTTCCGCTTATCGTGAATTGCTTTCGCTTGCAAAACTAAAAGGTTTTACGATAGCAGTTGCTCAGGTTGACGTAGATAACGCAGCAAGCATTGCTATACATAAGAAAATGGGTTTTGAAGCAGAAGATTACACCTATATAAACAAAAAAGGCAACCCGATTTTTTATTATATTAAATCTTTGTAAAGTAACATCTAATGAACGACTGGTTTACGATTGACAAAATAGACGAAACGACGTATATCATAAGCGAATATCGTCATTGGGAAGAAACGCATTGCTACCTTCTAATCGGTAGTGAGCGTTGCCTTTTGATTGATACGGGACTCGGCATTTGCAATATCTACGAGCAGGTGCGCAAGCTGACCGATAAGCTCGTAACCGCCGTTGCAACTCATATTCATTGGGATCATATCGGAGGGCACAAGTATTTTTCCGACTTCTATGCTCATAACGCTGAACTCGCTTGGCTGAACGGCAAATTTCCGTTATCTATTCAAACTGTCCGCGATATGGTAATAGACCGTTGTGATTTACCCGAAAGCTTTAATGTCGGCGATTATGAGAGATTTCAAGGAACACCGACAAAAGTGTTGAACGGCGGCGAGATTATTGATTTAGGC
>JAFLRZ010000037.1 GCA_022511225.1 Eubacterium sp. | reverse complement strand
CGGCGTTCACTATGTAAGATATAAGCGTAGCGCCGGAAGCTCACGCGAAGGTACTTGTTTATTCATTGACGAGCGGTTATATAAGTACATGACAAAATGGAGCGAGCGCGGATTAAAGGCGCAGTCCGATCTTGCTTCGTGGGAATCGTATAGGGCGTTATCTTTAAGCGGTATAAAAGGCACAATAGATATTCCGCTTGATGGCATACTCTTTGTTCAGGACTATAAAAGCGTATTTACAGATGAAGTCATATCCGTCGAGTTAAGAAATGAGAAACTGATTGACGAACAAAAGCAAGCCGAAATGAAACAAAAACAACTGAATAATAAACTAAATAAAAAAGAGCCCCGTTAAATCGTATAGGGATGTCCGTTGAAAAAGACGGAAGTTGAAAGCCGTCATAGAGAGCGGAATATAAATGAAGTTGCCCGATAAGAGACAGCCGAATAATATTTGATAGAACGGTACAAAAGGCTTGCGGTCAATCCGTGAGCCTTTTATTGTACCAAAAAATGGATAACGTGTGTTCTATAATCTAATTATAAAATAGATACGGGAGAAATCTCATGAACAGCTTTGATAAAGTAATAGGATATGCAAGAGAAAAGGAAGAATTGCTACGGTTGTGCGATGTCCTTAAAAACATTGATAAATATACGCGGCTTGGAGTCAAAATTCCGAAAGCTATTCTGCTATACGGCGAGCCGGGACTCGGAAAAACTCTTATGGCAAAGGCGTTTATCGCAGAGACGGGACGAAAAGTTTTTCATTGCAAGAAAAACAAATCAAACGGCGAATTCGTTAATGAGATTAAGGCGACATTTGAAAATGCTATCAAAGAAGCCCCGTCAATTATCTTTTTTGACGACATGGACAAATTCGCAGAAGATAATTTAGACCAGAATTGCAACAAAGAGGAATTTGTAACTATTCAAACGGGGTTAGAGGATATAACGGACAAAGACGTTTTTGTGATTGCCACTGCAAATGATATTGACTTTTTGCCTAATTCGCTCATGCGCGAGGGTAGATTCGGAAGGCAAATTCAATTTGCAAAACCGTCTTTTGACGATTCGGTTAAAATAATACAACACTTTCTTTCAGACAAGCGCATTTCAGATGAAATTCGCTCGCAGTCGCTTGCGTATATCTTGTCGGGCGAATCGTGCGCTATGTTGGAAACTGTGATTAACGAAGCCGGCATTTTCGCCGCTTATGCAAACCGCGATGAAATAACCTATGCCGATATAAAGTCGGCAATAGTGCGAACGATGCTAAAGCTGTATGACCCAAAGGAAGTCGACAATCAAACCAAGTGGCACATCGCTTACCATGAAGCGGGACACGCCGCGGTTAAGCTTTTGCTAAATCATCCCGTCGGCTGCCTCGCTATCGGTAAAACCGGAAAAAACGGGTACGGCAGCGGTATATGTCATCTTGCGAAACAGGAAGTACGTTCTACATATAAGGTTTCCGAAGACCGCATTATGACATACTTGGCAGGCAGAGCCGGCGTGGAAATTCAATTTCAAGTAACAGACATGGGAACAGGGAAAGACTTGGAAATGGCTATGGACGAACTCGGTCATTCGTTGGAACATCTTGCGGCAAACGGTTTTAAATTTTTGTATTTGCAAGAGCGATTTTCGGATATACAGGCTTTTGAACAAATAGATAAAAACCAGCAAGAAAAGATTCGACTGATAGAAGAGCTTTATAATCGTACCAAAACGCTTTTACAACAAAATAAACTGTTGCTTGATAGACTTGCACAGGAGTTGCACGACAAAGAAGTGTTGCTATACGATGAGATTGCGGCGATAGCAAAGGAGTGTCTTTCTTGACATATTGCGACAATTTTGGTATAATAAATCCATATCTCGATAAGGAGAACGGTATGGATTCCTTTGAACCGAAAAAGCTCGCATTAATCCGAATTTTGCATATTCTCGAAGCGTATTCGGATTGCGATCATCCTCTTACACATGACGAAATCGTGAAAAGGTTAGACGCACTTTATGGTATTACCGTTGAACGGAAAGCGATCGGTAGAAATATTTCGCTTTTACAGGAAGCCGGCTACGATATCGAAACCACAAAGAAAGGCTCCTATTTAAACAGCCGCCTGTTTGAAGATTCGGAACTTCGCTTGCTTTCGGATGGTGTGCTCGCAAGCCAACATGTTACTGCGAAACATTCAAAAGAATTGATAGAAAAACTTGCCACGCTTTCAAACAGGTATTTTAAGTCGCATATCAAAAATGTTCATTCCATAAATGATTGGAGTAAGTCGGAAAATGTTGCATTGTTTTACAATATAGACATCATAGACGAGGCAATCAGTAAAAGCCGTAAAATTAAATTCGATTACAATAAATACGGTTTGGATAAAAAATTGCACCGCTCGGCAATTCATGTAGTAAGTCCGTACCAAATGATATTGCACAATCAGCGCTACTTCTTAATGGCATATCAAGAAAAATGGCAGCACATGAGCTTTTATCGGCTTGACAGAATAACGAATATCGAACTGCTGGACGATGCGGCGACCGATTTGCGCTCTGTCGATGGCTATCAAAACGGAATTGATTACAAGCGGTTTTCATCGGCGCTACCGTATATGTTTTCGGACGAACCGGAAAAGATCACGTTTGCCATCGACGGCGAATGGATGATAGACCAAGTTGTCGATTGGTTCGGATATGATTTCAAGACCGAACAAAAGAACGACAAAATAATCGTCAAAGTTAAAGCCAGCCCATACGCCATGGAATATTGGGCAATGCAATATCTCAATAGTGTGGAAATTTTGTCCCCGGCTTCGCTGCGAGAGCAAATAGCAACAAACATCATAAATGCAAATAAAAAATACAAAGGAGCTAAACTATGAAAAGACAATTTTTTCAGCGGTATCACGGGAGAGAAAATACACATTCGAGTAATGCGCTCATGCTTTTTCAAATGTTGTATTATTTTAGTCCGAGAAAGTTTTATGAAGTCATAAAAGGGCTTTTTGAAGCTCAAGACAGTGATCTATTAATGCCTGATTTTAACCCTCAGGACACAACCAACGGAAAGGGTAGCATCCCCGATTTTGCAATTCAACAATCGAGTTTTAAACTTATAGTCGAAGCAAAAGAAGGAGGTTTTGATATTGACCAAATCGAACGGCACTTAGATAACCTCGTGAAGCAGGCGGATTATAAGTTAAAACTACTGATTGCGCTTTCACCTTCAAACACGATTCAAGGCGAAATCGACGGATTGTGCAAAAAATACAAAGGTGTTCACATTAAACATAAAACTTATATGGATCTTTATACGGAAATATACGAGGTTTTGGATAAGCAAAGAGATTTTGAATTTCTCGACGTGTTAAATGATTACGTAGAGTATTGCGAGCATGAAAATTTGATAGACTATTCCGATGATACGGTCATGGTTAGGCTTGCCGGTGACACATTGGAATTTAATATGAAGAACGGCATTTATTATGACGGAGCAAATAATAATGCATATGGGTTTAAGTATTTAGCTCTTTATAAAGATAAGCGCGTGCAGGCTCTTGGAAAAATAATAAAAGTAATTGAAGCGCACGAGGGAAATGGGGAAATCGTTTATGGTGAAACTCGATATTACACAGATAATAAGTACATGAGCGAAAGTGACAAGATTAAAATACAATCTGCAATAGAAGACAGAAAATCGAGATACGGGAATGAAGGATATCCGCATTGGCACTATATTGTCGATGAGTTCGTCAAGGTCCAAAACTTTGAAAAGAAAAGCAAGGGCGGTCTTTACGGAAAAAAGAAATTCTCATTAAAAAATGATTTCGGTATTACTAATAAAGTTTGTTCGATATACGAAATTGTTGATAAAATGAATAAACTCGGCGGATGGGGTAAAAGTGAAGAATAATCCCATTTTTTGGTATAAGTGATGCTATATAATCTTTATAACAAAATCTGTGAGGTACTATTACTATGACAAAAAAATGGCAAATCAAGTATTACCTAACGGAAACCGCGTTTAGGGCAGGCGTTCCGGCTTTTACCGAAACTATCAGCGGCGATAGAAACTTTGTTGTCAACTGGGCGCAAAACAAATTAAAAAGCTCACAATTTAAGTTTTACGACTTAATCGAGAAATAAACTAAGGAGATTAACCATGAGCAGCATTTCGAAAACAAGCAAATATTGTTGTACTTGCCAGCATTTCGGTGGAAAGGCACAGCTGAAGGGAAGTATAGTCGAATACGAAAGCGGTTCGCATGTCTGCAAGATAAGCGGACGCGGTAATGGACAACAGTCGGCCATGAATTCCGCTTGTCCTAAATGGCAAGAGCGAAAAAATTAAAGCCCCTTGGATAATAAAAGACGAAAACAGTAAAGAGCGGTCGCACACAGCCAACCGCTCTTTACTGTTATTTAAGTCATACGATAAAAGCGAATCCGTCTCCTAATGGAAACGGGTTCGCCTTTAACTTGTTTGGTGAACTTCGATATGCTCGCCTCGTACCTAAGGATTTGGGCATGTGGCGGTACTTTTGCGTGTATGTGGCAGATCCAGCGCTGATTAGGAAAAGAAAATAAATTTAAAATAACCCCCATTGTAACCCCTTGACAAATATGCTATTAGGGGTTATAATGGGGTTATAAATTGAGGTGATATTATGGACGAAAATGTGTTAAGAAAAGAGCTTGCCGAGTTAGAGCAAAAAGTTGCAGAGCTGCCGGTCGGATATATCTCGAAAAAGACAATCGCAGGGAAGGTCAGATATTATCTGCAATGGACGGAAAACGGCAAGAAGAAAAGCAAATATGTTGACGAAGCGGTTGTTGGGACGTTACGCTCGCAAATAGAGGAAAGAAGACAGCTTCAAGCTCGGATTAAAGAGATAAAGGCTTTATTACCTAATGTCGCCGTTAAGCCGGAGCAATCGGCGAATGAGCAAAAGTTCCAAACGAATGTTATCGTCGGCGACCGCCTGCGGTCTTTTTTCGAATCGGTCGCAGGATATAAAAAACGAGCCTGCTTTTCGGCGTTACAAGACTATCTGTACGGTGATGTCCGCGATAAAGTTTTTATTCTGTACGGACTGCGTAGGACAGGGAAGACTACGCTCATTCGACAAGCGCTCGCTGAAATGAGCGGGTCGGAGCTTGTCAAAAGCGCTTTCATTCAAATCGGCGCCGGCAATAATCTTTCTCAAGTGAATGCCGATTTGAAGTTGCTTTCGGACAACGGGTTCAAATATATCTTTATAGATGAAGTTACGCTTATGGAGGACTTTATCGAGGGCGCGGCGCTGTTCTCTGATGTGTTCGCTGCCTGCGGAATGAAGATTGTCCTTTCGGGCACCGATTCGCTCGGATTCCTCTTTTCCGAGGACGAACAGCTTTACGACCGTTGCATTCTGCTTCACACGACATTTATTCCGTATAAAGAATTTGAGGAGGTGTTGGGAGTAAAGGGTATAGACGAATATATCCGTTACGGCGGAACAATGAGCCTCGGCGGAGTTCACTACAACAAAAGCTCCACGTTCGCAAGTGCCAAAAGCACCGACGAATATGTGGACAGCGCAATCGCACGCAATATCCAACATTCCTTAAAGTGCTATCAATATGCAGGGCATTTCAGAGCATTGCAGGATTTGTATGAGCACGGTGAGCTGACAAGCGCAATCAATCGCATAATAGAGGACATCAATCACCGCTTTACGCTTGACGTTTTAACGCGGGATTTTATTTCTCACGATTTGGGACTATCTGCGCGCAATCTTCGCAATGACAGAGAAACGCCCAATGATATTTTGGATAGAATAGATATACAACAATTTACTGAGCGGCTGAAATCGCTTCTCGAAATTAAGAATAGGAACGAGATGTCCGTAAATATCACGGAAGTACACAAAAAGGAAATAAAAGAATATTTGGACTTGTTGGATTTAACCGTGGATATAGACATACAGTCGTTGCCGCCCACCAACCTGAAAAATCAAAGAACGCTGTTTTCTCAGCCGGGAATGCGTTACTGCCAAGCCGAAGAACTCATAAAAAGTTTAATGCTTGATGCAACCTTTCAAAAAATTTCTGCCGTTGAACGGTCGTGGATTATCGAGCGCATCTTGGACGAAATCAAAGGCAGAATGATGGAGGATATCGTTCTCCTCGAAATGAAGATGAACAGCAATAAGCAGGTGTTTAAATTGCAATTTGCCGTCGGAGAATTCGATATGATAGTAGTCGATCCCGAGACAAACACCTGCGAGATATACGAGATAAAGCACAGCACGGAGCGCACCCCCGAGCAATACAAAAACCTTATAGACGAGAGTAAATTCCGCGACACCGAATTCCGCCACGGTCGTATAGTGGGTAAGTATGTCATCTACCGCGGTGAATCATCTTCCTTAAACGGCATAGAATACCTCAACGTCGAGGAATACCTAAAATCACTTTAAATTGCTAAAGTTGTATATTATCAAATTGTGAGCCGACATAAATAGGTTCATCTTTCAACTTAAATATCTACAAAGAGAATTATAAAGCATGATAAGTGTAATATAAATGAACACTTGAATTATAAAATACAGCTGTAAATCATTTACAATATAAAATTATTTTAATATTAATACGAAAATCGCTTGACAAATATAAAATTTTGTTGTATTATTATCCTAACAAAGAAAAACTCGCGGGGTTCGATAGGGACTCCGCGAGTCGACGGCTTTCGCCGTGCTAGATTGTGGTAAATTTAGTATAGCGTAAATTGTGTAAAATGTCAAGCGGTCTTATTTGTTAATTTAGAAAAAGGAGGCCGAAATGGTTTACGTAGACAAAGTACATTACGCTACCGATGCTCGTGGAAATGAGTTGTACATAGCTTCGGTAAAATGGACGAACTCGCTACATGAAGATGCGGTAAATCAGTGTAATAAAAAGGAAATGATTGACTTTATAAATGCACATCCCGGCGGAGCTAAAACCAAGTATCGCTTATACGGTACATGGCGCGAAGGCGAGGAAATCCACGTAGTTGACAATAGCTATCTTAGGACAGATAACAATAATACCAAAGCGGATAATCTCGGTAATTTGCCTAGGTTTTAATAGGTAGTGCGGGATCCTATCTTACCGCACTAATTTTATTTTAATAAGAGGTTTAAATGGAGTATAGAAAGTTATATGAGGTGGCAGAAACTAAGTTCTGTGCAAATTCTCCCGGAAGAGTAAAAACACAAAACATATCTACTTTTTGGACAGCACCATCTAATTTCCTAAAAAATAATACTGTGTCCAATACGTTCACTCAGTCTAATTGCGTTGGAGACGATTGCTTTATAATAAAAACCGGAGATATAATTATCAAAAGGATTGAGCCCACATTTGTTAATTATATTGATACGTTTCCTCACGGCATATATGCCGGAAATAATTTAATTATTGTGACGGCTCGCCAAAATATATATCCTAAATATCTTGCAATGATATTGAATGAAATAATAGCTACTGCTACGAGTGTTAGTTCATATGGTGCGGTAATGAAATCTATAGGTCGCTCGGAATTGGATAACTTAAAAATACCATTGTTAGATTATACTAAGCAAATTCTTTTAGGCAATTTATGGTATGAAAATATAGAATTGGAAAAATTAAAAGTGCGGCTTGCGGAACGTGAGCAAATAAAAAACAGCATTCTAATTAAACAATATATCAAATCCTGCGGAGGAAATAATAATGGCTAAAACAACATTTGAAGATATTAAGAAGGCATTATGGGCCGGTGCAAATACATTTAGGGATAATATAGATGCGGCTAATTATAAGGACTATGTTTTATCAATGTTTTTTGTTAAATATTTGAGCGACACTTATGTTGAAAGCGTGGATGAATTAAAAGAGAAGTATGATGGTATTCGGTTAGAGCGGCAGATTGAAAACCTTCCGTTCTCGCTGAAACGCGAGTATACATTTGACTATTTGCTTGAAAATCAATATGCCACAGATATTGGAAATAAGATTTGCGAGGCGTTAACCGGTATCGAAAGTTCGAATGCCATATTAAATGGTATATTCAGAGGTATTGATTTTAATAGCGAGAGTAACCTCGGTAAAAAAGAGCAGAAGAATCCTATTTTACGAAATCTTTTAAATGACTTTGCAAATCTGGATTTAAGACCTAGCCATATCGATACGCAAGAAGGGCAAGTGCCTGCCGATGTTATAGGTGATGCGTATGAGTATATGATTGGTGAATTTGCTACTATGGCAGGGAAAAAAGCGGGAAGTTTCTTTACCCCGCAACAAGTTTCAGAAATTATGGCGCAAATTGTTAGTCCCATTGAAAACGATCGCGTATATGACCCGACTTGCGGTTCAGGATCGCTGCTGATACGTGCAGCTCGTAAAGGCGGACTGGATAAGGTGCAGATTTATGGACAGGAAGTAAACAGTTCGGCTATATCGATGGCGCGTATGAATATGTTTATTCACGATATACGAGATGCAAATATTAAGTGGGGAGATACACTGGCTAATCCTCAACATCTTGATAGCGACGGCAATTTGATGAAATTTGAATGTATTGTCGCAAATATGCCGTTTAGCAAAGATAAATGGGCAGAGGGATTTAATCCCGGCGGTGAGGTTTCCGTTGATGAGGAGCAGACAACTAAAAGTAAGAAAAACGGCAAAAAAGTCGAATTTAAAATGGAGTCAAATCTCGATCGTTGGCATCGGTTTGATTTAGGTGTTCCTCCGGCAAGTAAAGGAGACTGGGCGTTTCTCTTGCACATGATCGCCAGTATGAGCGGAAATGGGCGAGTGGCTGCGGTCGCTCCGCATGGTGTGCTTTTCCGTGGTGCGAGTGAAGGCCGTATACGTCAAGGCATTATCGAAAAGAATTTAATAGATGCTGTAATCGGTCTGCCTGAAAATCTTTTTTACGGTACTCCTATTCCAGCTTGCATCATTGTTTTTCGTAGGGGGCGCGCAGATACAAAGGTGTTATTTGTTGATGCATCAAGAGGTTTTAAGAAGGAGAAGGCGAAAAACATCCTTCGAAAAGAAGATATCGACAAAATAATTGCAACATATAAGGCTTTTCGTAATGGTGACAATGCTGATATTGAAAAATATAGCCATGTTGCAACGCTTGAGGAAATTATAGAAAACGATTTCAATCTAAATATCCCACGCTACGTCGATACATTCGAAGAAGAGGAAATTATAAACATCGACGAAGTTAATGCGGAAATTGACGATTTAAAAACAAAAATTGCCGATGTAGAAAAACAAATGGCGCAGTACCTTAAAGACTTGGGATTGCTGTAACAGGAGATTGAAGATTATGACATACAAAGGATTGGATAATATTTTTGGCCAGTGGAATGACTCTACCAACATCAAGACGGATATATATGCGTTGCATCTTGACGATGATGCAACTAAAAATGTTGCAGTTTGTATGCAGGGTAGCATAAATCAAGAAACATCTGAGGCCTATACCAAGAGAATCGCAATGTTTAAAACGTTTTCGCCACAAGATTTCTCTTTATCTGGTTACGGTAGCAAAGAATATGGAGTTGGCAATCTTGATTTAATAAAAGCAAGCTGGGAAGTTCTTAAAAGTCTTTTGGATCATGCGATCACTATTCGTGAAAGTAAGATAAAGCAAGCCACTACTTACTTAGATTTAACGATAACAAAAATTACGTATTTCGATAAGATTTATTATTTTATTGCCACTCAAGAGTCTTCTGAAAAATTATATAAAAAGAGAAGGATTTATTCTGTAGGTGAAAGATTGAGCTCATTAAAACCGAATGAATTTTATACAATGAGTGGTGATTTTGACTGTATCATTGATGAAGATCAATCGTGCTTCTTTGCGATAAAAAATACACAGGTAATCAATTGTTTTAACCTCAAAGATGCAATAAAAAGTGTTGTTCAATCATCGGATGGTATACTTGACGATTGGACATTTATAGATAATGTTAAAGATATTAAAGATTCTTTGGATAAACAAAATGTTTATGCTCCGTTGTTTAGGATTTTCTCCGATGAAGATTATACTCAACAATTAAAAGCTATGAAGGCTATAGACTTTAAGACAAGATTGATTCGCGTATCTAGCGGAAAAATAACTGAAAATGATTTCAACGGCGATAAGCTAGTTATTACGCGAAGCAACAGAGCACTTGTATTGGATTTGCTCTCAAAAAAGCTGAAATATAATATTGCAACGGATTCTATAGAGGAATAATTTATGGAAAAGACATCGTATTATATGAGTTCAATGATGCTCTTTAATGTTTTTTATATAGTAAGAGTCCTGAGTTTGTTAGATTTTTCAATTTCAATTAACAACTATGGTGTAAACGAGATTATGACATTAGTTAATATTGGAGTTGCTTCGGTTTGTTTGATTTGGGGCATTATATATACTATTATAATTTTGACGCATAATTTTAATCCGCAACCGGGAGAGGGAGGTAAAGAGTATAGTATAACAGAAAAGAAGAATATAACATCGTCTGAATTTTTAGGAAAGTTTTCTTTGCTCGTACTCACAGGATTAACAATCGGATCTATTGCCATTTGGTGGGGACTAATATTATATATATTGTTTTATGTGGCTATAGGTATTATATTTATTCGATATAATATGCTTTATGTAAATATTATTATGACGTTACTGGGTTACGATATCTATTTGTGCGAGTGCATGACAAATAACAAAAGTGAAACCATATATTTTGTGGTTAACAATATTGACATTGAATCTAATCAAAAACTAACATCTACTTATACCAATAAAAAAATAATACGCTTAAAAGGCAATAAAAATGGATAATGTCATTAAAAATCGAATCGACAAATTGGATAACGAAGAAGTTCCTCAGGGATATATTAAAACTGAATTTGGAATTTTCCCGGATGATTGGGTTGTAGATAAAACCTTTGGGGATTTATTTGATTTTTATGGTGGTCTCAGTAAGTCTCGTGAAGAACTTGGTGAAGAGGGATATTCATATCTTCATTATGGAGATTTACATCGGAATCCAGTTACCATCGTATCACAAAATGAATATTTAGATAAACCAAAATATGCATGTGATATTAATGGTACCGAAACATACATTATGCATGATGGCGATGTTGCTTTTTTAGATGCATCTGAGGATTTAGAAGGAACTTCACGCGCTGTATTAGTTGATAATCCTGAGAATAAGCCATTTATTGCAGGGTTGCATATAATAAATGGCAAATCAAAAGATGACACTTTACAAAAATGGTATAAGCAATATCTTACCACTCCGGCGTATATCAGAAAGCAATTTCAGCGATTGGCTGTCGGGTTTAAGGTTTATGGGTTAAACAAAGATACATTACCTAAAATTCGAGTTGCTTTTCCCCGAAGTATATTTGAGCAATCAAAGATTGCGGAAATACTTATGAAGTGGGATGAGATAATAGAATTATATCAACAGTACATAAGAAAGCTTGAATTGAAAAGGAGAGCTATTATACAGAGAATCTTTGACAATCGTAATTGTAATAAAATTATAAAGTTAGGCGATTATATCGAACAAAGAACACAACGTAATGATTATCATGTAAAAAATGTAAAGAGCGTATCTAACAAAAAAGGGTTCATAGATCAAGAAGAACAGTTTTCAAAAATTGTTGCAAGTGAAGATTTAACAAATTATAAAATTGTGAAAAAAAATGACATTGCGTATAATCCTTCAAGAATAAATGTTGGTTCTATTGCTGTATATGAAGATGAAGTTGTTGGAATTGTAAGCCCAATGTATATTGTTTTTTCTTGCAAAAACATTAATCCTAAATTTATTCTTTTATTATTAGAAACAGCAAGAGGAAGATATGAAATAGAAACATTCTTATCTGGTAGTGTAAGAGAAACTTTATCTTTTGAAGATTTATGCAAAATTGAACTTCCAGTTCCCAATCTTGATATGTCAAAAATAGTTAATTGTTTTGATGCTATTGAATTATATATTGAAATATTGAGAGAAAGTTGTTCTAAGATTACTAGTCAACGTAAAGCATTACAACAGTATCTCCTTATGGGCATCATTCGAGTGTAGGTATAAGATAAATTCACAGTTTTCAACTTAATCAAAAAGGATAGATAACATGCCAAATCATAAAATATTTAATGAACGTCCGGAATGTCAGGATCGATTAATAACTTTCTTGCAAAAACTCGGATATACTTATGTATCAAGAAGTGAAGCTGAAAAAAAACGCGGCAGTCTTTCTAATGTTGTTTTTACAGATGAGTTAATAAGGTTTTTGAGTAAACAGACTTATAAATATAATGGCTACGAATTTTTATTTTCTGGTGAATCTATTCAGCGCGCCGTAAATGCTCTAGATGCTTCGCTATTGCAAGGTCTTTCCATGGCTAGCAAAGAGATATATAATCTTTTGACATTAGGGATTAGTCTTGAAGAAAATGTTGTCATTGACAAGGACATGCCTGTACGACAATCGTTTGACTTGTCCTATGTGGATTTTGAGCATCCTTCCAATAATATATGGCAAGTTACCGAGGAATTTAGTGTGGAAAGGGCGAATGGGCAATATGCTCGCCCCGATGTAGTATTGCTTGTAAATGGGATTCCTTTTGTTGTTATCGAATGCAAAAAATCAAGTGTGGATGTAAAAGAAGGCGTAATGCAAAACGTTCGCAATATGATGCCCGATTATATACCTCATCTTTTTAAGTACACACAGTTGGTAATGGCTATGAATCCCAATAAAGCCGTGTACGGAACGTGTGGTACGACTTCAGATTACTTTGTCGAATGGCATGAAGATCCAGATACTTATGATTGGCAAAAAGAGATTTGTGAGAAATGCTCACCGGATGGACATATTTTAGAACAAGACCGTATTTGTGCATCTATGTTAGAGCATAAGCGATTACTCACATTGGTGCGAGATTTTATTTTATATGACAGTAATGTTAAAAAGATTGCGCGTCATCAACAGTTTTTTGCTGTTCAAAAAACGATGGATCGTATAAATGGAAAAGATAATAACAATTCTTCCGGCGGTGTTATTTGGCATACGCAAGGTAGCGGGAAGAGTTTGACTATGGTCATGCTTGTGCGAAAAATTCAAATAGAAAAAGCTAGAGAACATCCTCGTTTTGTTATAGTAACCGACCGAATTAATCTTGATAAGCAAATACGCGACAATTTCGCTAATTCGCAGATGGCACCGGTACGAGCCGCTACAGGAAAAGGCTTAAAGGCAGTATTGCAAGATAAAAGCAATATCGTTATTACTACACTTATTAATAAATTTGAAACAGTTTGTAAAAATCGTTATCTCGAAAAAGACAGCAATAAGTTTTATGTTTTGATTGATGAGGCGCATCGCTCTCAATATAATGCAATGTATAACTATATGCGAGAGGTACTTCCTAATGCAACACTAATTGCTTTTACTGGTACGCCATTGATTGCTTCAAAAAAGAAAAATACTTATAAAAAATTTGGATCGCCGATTCATAGCTATACTATGAAACGAGCTATTGATGACAAAGTAATAGTTCCACTAGTATATGAGGGAAGAAAAGTAAAACAAAATGATCCGTCTGATACTATAAATGCTTATTTCGATAGTTTAACGGATAATCTTGACGAAGATACTAAGCGGAAACTTAAAGATAAATATAGTCGTTTTTCAAAACTTGCAGAAGCCAATAGTCGGCTTAATTTGATTGCATTTGACATTTATGATCACTTTCTTAATTACTGTATACCCAAGGGATTTAAGGCTATGGTGGCATGCTCATCAAGAGCTGCAGCTATAGATATATATAATGTCTTGTCAAGTCTTCCCAGTGGTTATATTAATCCACGAGTTGTAATTACATTTGGGGATAAACGTGAAGGTGATGACGACGATAGTACCCCTGAGGCAATAAAAAAGATTAAAGAATATCACGATAAAAGAGTTAAACCTTTATTTGGGGATAACGATGAAAAATATGATGACTCGGTTTGCAGTGATTTTAAAAATCCTGATGGTGATATTAACATGCTTATTGTTAAAGATAAGTTGCTAACCGGATTTGATGCTCCTGTCGCAGGCGTATTATATGTCGATAAATCGTTGCGAGAGCATAATTTACTTCAAGCTATAGCTCGCGTAAACCGTATTTATAAAAACAAGGACTTTGGGTTAATTATCGATTATTGGGGAATATTTGGTAAGCTTAAAGCAGCGATAGATTTGTATGATGACGCTGAGTCAGAAATGAATTCATACGATCCGAGCGATATTCAAGATGCTATATTGGGTCCTGTAGACGAGAAAAACAAATTGGCAGATTGCCATCAAAGACTTTGGAGTTTATTTAGTAGTATTGAAAAGAACGCGCCATCTGAAGTTTGGCAAAGCCGCCTTGCAGATGAATTTGTTCGGAATGAGTTTTATGATTATCTTAAGGCTTTTGCAAACCTTCTCAATATTGCGCTGTCCAACAGAAATGTATTTACAGAGGTCGGTCTAGATCTTATAGAAAAGTACAAAGATGATTACTTGTTTTTTAATAAACTAAGATATGCGGTAATTGAGCGTTACGATAATGAGATTGACATATCCAAATATGAATCTGGTATCAAGAATCTTTTGGATACGTTTGTCAATGCTACCGAAATTAAGAGGGTTGTAGCCCCGGTTTATCTTTATGATGAAGCAGCTATGACTAGAATTTTGGAGAGTAGCGATTCGGCTGTGGTCAAAGCAGATAAGATAAAAACACGAATCGAATCTGAGCTTAAACAAATACGATATAACGATCCTTTGAAGTTTGAGGAATTTTCTACTAAAATCAAAAAAACTCTCGCTGAGTATGAGCAAAGCCGAGATGCAGATAATTATTTAGCTGCTATGGAAACTATGGCTGATGATTTAAGAAATGGTAGAATGAAAGGAGATTATCCGGCATCAATTACTAACGATGTCGATACAAAAGCGTTCTACGGTTCTGTTATAACAATATTGAGATTGAAAAAAATAATTGAGATTTCTTCTGATAAAGAGGAAGTCATAGCTCAATATGCTCGTAAAATTAAGATTGCTATTTCTGACCGTGCTAAGCGGGACTGGAAGCATAATGAAGTTGTTCATAAACAAATTCATAGGGTGTTAGACGATTGTTTGTTTGATATGTGCGATCAAATAGGATTAGTTATAGATAAATCAAACATTGATGTTATTGACTTAATGATTGAAGAAATAATGAAAGTAGCACTTGTGAGATATTAATGGATAACATAATTTTAGATTTAGGCGCTATTAGTGGGTCTATCAATGTGCAAATTGTGCGAAAGAATATTAAGAACGTGCATCTTAAGGTGTTTAGAGATTTGCGCGTGGTTGTTTCTGTCCCTTCAACTGTTTCAGATGATTGGCTTACTGTATTTCTTCAAAGCCATGTTAAATGGATTGAAGGACAAGTTGCTAAATATAAAAAGTCCAGTGGCTATAATACATTATCAAATATCAGAGGGGGAACATCAACACAGTTATTAGGAAAGGATGTTCGGATTTATAAAGTGGCATCCTTAACTAATAGAATTGAATTAGAAGAAAAACGCATTTGTCTTTACATGACAAATCCTGAAGATGAGCAGTTGGCGCAAAATTTATTTAATGCATGGTGGCGCGACACGGCAATTCAATTATATACTTCCGAAATGCAAAGCTTGCACCGCAAGATTTTTATTAAGCATAATGTAAAAGAACCAAGTATAGTTGTCAGAAAAATGAATACGCTTTGGGGGAGTTGTTCTCCAGCTAGAAATAAAATTACTCTCAATGAGTATTTATTAAAGGCCGATTTAAGATGTATACAGTATGTTATATTACACGAGCTTGCACATTTAATCTATCCAAATCACAGTAAACAGTTTTATAATTTTTTAACTATATATATGCCAGATTGGGAAGAAAGAAAAAAACAACTTGACAACGAAGTAGTACAAGGGCTGTAGTTAAATCGTGTAAGAGTAATTACCTAAATGTGATATTAGTAATTTCGCAATTGCAGAATAACGGATGAAATTAAATTAGAATTTAGATAAGAAAAATCCACTAGTTAAACTGGTGGATTATTATTTGTAATTTGTAAGTTTGTCAATATTTCTTTCATATATTCATCTATCTGTTCTTTTGACATGTTATAGAACGGCTGGTCTTCTTCGCGCCAGAGGTTGATTATTTTTAGTCCTTGCTTTTTGGCGTAGTTCAAAGCGATTTTTGCACCGCTACGATAGGCGTTTTCATTGACATAGCAAATAAGCGTATCGCAAGAATTAATCATAAGCTGGTTGCTTAATGTGATCTGTCGTTTGAAGTGAGTATCCTCAATATCGTACATGACAGTTTTGACATCGGAGT
>JAFLRZ010000036.1 GCA_022511225.1 Eubacterium sp. | reverse complement strand
AGTTCGCAAAAAATCAAAATTGTGAGGCTGTACATCGTTATGCAGGGCGTCCCTTAGGTTGCCGTTTTTTTTGTATTTACCAATCATATTTTGTTAACTTTCCCTTTTGAGAAAGTTCTGGATAACCCCATTGCCGTAGTACCTCGTACGTACCAACGCAAACTGCGTTAGACAGATTAAGGCTTCGTATAATTCCTCTCATAGGCAGTCTTACACATCTATCGTGGTTGTCCTTCAAGAGCTCCTCTGGCAGACCCTTCGTTTCTTTTCCAAAAACAAGGAACGCACCGTTTTTATACTTCATATCACTGTGTGCGATTTCGCCCTTTGTAGTGAAATAGTAAAATTCTGCTCTTGCATTTTTGTGGAAGAAATCGTCAATACTGTCGTAGTACGTGATGTCAAGCTTGTCCCAATAATCAAGTCCTGCTCTTTTCACCTGCTTGTCAGTAATCGTAAATCCCATAGGCCCAACAAGGTGAAGTCTTGCACCCGTTGCGGCACAGGTACGGGCAATGTTGCCCGTGTTCTGCGGTATTTCAGGCTCTATCAGAGCAATGTTAAGCGAGTGTTCCATTTATATATACCTCTTTGATATTCATATCCTCGTCAAGAAATACAAGGTCTGCCGCCTTTCCTACTGCAATTGAGCCGATACGGCTGTCCTCTTTTATAACTCTTGCAGGATTGATTGTACAGGATTTCAGTGCAGTCTTGAAGTCTATATTGAAGCTGAGAAGATTTCTGAATTCATCATAAATATTCGTTATCGAAGCGGCGATAGTGCCGTCACTCATAACGGCGTATCCGCCGTCTTTTTTAACAAAAACCTGCTGACCGCCAAGCTCGTATTCGCCCTCGCCGAGTCCTGCTGCTCTCATTGAATCACTTACGACAATAGCTCTGTTCTCGCCCAAAATCTTAAACGTATTTCTGAGCACTGCGGGAGAAATATGACCTCCGTCGCAGATTAATTCAGCTGTTACGTTGTCGTTATCAAGCACGGTACCGACTATTCCTGCTTCTCTGTGAGTCATCGGTGTCATAGCATTGTACAGGTGAGTTGCGTGGCTGATACCACTGTCAATTGCCTTTTGACATTCGCTTGCATTCGCCGCAGAATGACCGATTGAAACAGTGCAGAATTCTGAAACAGCTTTTATAAACGCTTCACTCTCGAACGATTCGGGAGCAATTGTTATCAGCTTCATAAGTCCATTACTTGCACTACTCAGCTTTTTTGCATATTGGGCGCTTCCGTCCGTTATATATTCACCATTTTGAGCACCCTTCTTGCTCGCTGCGATAAACGGCCCTTCGAAATTAATACCTACGATTTTTGAGCTGTTTGACTGACTTTCACTATACTCGGCAATCACGTTTGCAATATCGCACAGTCTGTCAATCGGCAGTGTCATAGTTGTCGGACAGAACGATGTAACACCGTTTTTTGCAAGATACACACTGATTTTATCAAGCGATTCGGCTGAGCCGTCACTGCTGTCACCGCCGTTCCCTCCGTGAATATGAATATCAACAAAGCCGGGGATAAGAATAAGACCGCTCATATCCCTGCCGTCACCGTCAATAATTCCGATTTGCTTTATTATTCCGTTTTGGATTTCAATGTCGCCGAATTCTTTTTCGAAGAATTCGTTATAAAACGTGCAGTTTTTGAAAATCATTATTCGTTTTCCTTTACAATTTTACAGGCTAATTCCTGTAGCTGTTCAAAGCTTTCAAGCGAGCCTATCTGCCGTCTGAACGAAGCACCGCCACGAAGTCCTTTAGTGTAATATGCAGCATGATGCCGTGCCTCTCTTATCGCAGTGTATTCGCCCTTGTAGTCAATAAGCGTCTGGATATGATGGAGCATTACGACCATTTTTTCACTGATGCTGACCTCCGGTAAAACCCTGCATTCGTTTAAGTATGCGTTGATTTTTCTGAATATCCAAGGATTTCCGAGAGCACCTCGTCCAATCATAATAGCATCGCAGTTTGTTTTTTCAAGCATAATTGTTGCTGACTGCTCGTCAACTATGTCGCCATTACCGATTACGGGGATAGATACAGCCTTTTTTACCTGAGCAATAATGTCGTAATCAACCTTGCCTGAATACATCTGATTTCGTGTTCGTCCGTGAACTGCAATGGCAGCAGCTCCGTTTTTTTCTGCAATCTCTGCGAGCTCGACTGCGTTGACATTATCCTCATCCCAACCCTTGCGGATTTTTACAGTAACGGGGATAGGCACGGCAGAGGACACGGCGTTGATGATTTCACCTGCAAGGCGGGTGTTTTTCATAAGGCTTGCACCGCCGCCGTTCATCGCTACCTTTGGCGCAGGACAACCCATATTTATGTCGATTATCGCAGGCTTGTAGCTAAGGCATTTTATTGCCGCCTGAGCCATAATTTCAGGATCGTCACCGAAAATCTGCGCTCCTGCAGGTTTTTCTGTTTCGCCGAGAGTAAGAAGCTCACCGCTTTTACGATCCCCCATAGTGAGCCCTTTTGATGATACCATTTCGGTAACTGTATATCCGGCTCCGTAGTTTATGCAAAGCTCACGAAAGGCTCTGTCGGCAATTCCCGCCATAGGCGCCAAAAATATTCTGTTTTGAAACGTAACGTCTTTGATATTAAATAAATTTTTCATAGTCTATATAGTATCACAATAATATTCTAAAATCAAATAAACTATTTAAAAATAAGGCTTTATATTTTCTCTAATTTATGATATTATAGAGAATGGTGATTTGGGTGGAGCTTTCAAAAAATGATAAAATAGAGCTTAATATTGATGCTCTCACCAGCGAGGGCAGCGGCGTAGGACGGTATAACGGACTTGCCGTTTTTGTACGCGGTACTGTCCCTAAGGACAAAATAACTGCTCATATAATAAAACGCTCTAAGAATTACGCAATCGGGAAAATTGAAGAAATCATTACTCCAAGCCCCGAAAGAATAGATAGCGACTGCCCTCACTCTGAAAGGTGCGGAGGTTGCTCGTTTAGACAGCTTACATACAAAGAAGAGTTAAAGTATAAGCTGAGCCGTGTAAACGACGCACTTGAAAGAATAGGTCATCTTGATGTAAGATGCGATGAAATCATCGGCGCAGATAGTATTAACGGCTACAGAAATAAGGCTCAGTATCCGGTTTTAATGGATAGCGGCGAGCTTCTTGCAGGCTTTTACGCATACAAAAGCCACCGGATTATACCTTGTACAGACTGTAAGCTTCTTCCAAAGGAGTTTGAAAACGGACTTAAAGCTTTTTCCGAGTGGGCAAAAAGGGCAAATATAACCTCTTATGATGAACGCACAGGAAAAGGACTTTTAAGGCACGTTTATTTTAGAAAAGGCTTCGCAACAGGCGAGATTATGGCTTGCGCCGTTATAAACGGCACTTCTATCCCATACCCTGATTTGCTTATATCCTTGCTTAAAGAAAGCGTAGACGGACTCAAATCAATCGTACTTAACATTAACAGAAAAAACACCAACGTAATATTAGGCGATGAGTTCATAACCTTATGGGGCAGTGACAATATAAACGATGTCCTTCTCGGTAAAAAATTTCAGATTTCACCAAGCTCTTTTTATCAGGTGAATCATAACCAGTGCGAAAAACTGTACCTCAAGGCAA
Organism: Eubacterium sp.; assembly: GCA_022511225.1. Taxonomy (GTDB): domain Bacteria; phylum Bacillota; class Clostridia; order Oscillospirales; family Acutalibacteraceae; genus Eubacterium_R. The sequence goes on along the minus strand of JAFLRZ010000036.1, from coordinate 14,120 downwards.
AGGAATTTGCGGACTTGAAAGGCGACGAGGTGCTTCTTGATTTATACTGCGGTGTCGGCACTATCGGACTGACACTTGCAGACAGCGTCAAACAGCTCATAGGAATAGAGATTATTCCTCAGGCTATAGAAAATGCAAAGGCAAATGCTAAAATTAATGATGTGACTAATGCTCAGTTTATCTGTGCAGATGCGCCTGAGGGTGCAAAAATCTTAGAGCAGCAGGGAATAAAGCCTGATGTTATTGTGCTTGACCCTCCGAGAAAAGGCTGCGACAAATCCCTTTTTGACACGATAGAGCAGATGTCTCCCGAAAAAATTGTTTACATCTCCTGCGACAGTGCAACTCTTGCAAGAGATCTTGAAATATTAAAATCAAAAAACTATATAACCCAAAAGGTAACTGCTGTAGATATGTTCCCACGCACCCCTCACGTAGAGTGTGTGGTATTGTTATCAAAAACTTTAGAAAAAGCTGAATGAAAGTGACGGGAAATCAATTGAGTGATAAGCTTATGTTTTATGAAAATCGTAACTTGTATGCTGAAATTGCAAGAGCATATTTAAAATACAACAAGGTCTATCACTATCGGTTGAAGAAAATTAGCGATATGAGTGACGATGAAGTTATTCAAAAATGTCATTGGTGGTATGAAGAAAATAACCTTGGCGAAGACTATAGAATATTTCAAAAAAACTATTTTAACCAAGAATATAAAAATGTAGTTAAAGGTGATATTATGAAACTTAAAGACGGTATTGTAACAAACTCTATAGACGGTGAGAGCTTTGCAATTGCTACAGGCAAGGCTGCAAAAAACTTTAACGGACTTATTAAAAATAATCCGACAGCAGCATTTATATTTGAACTTCTCAAAAAGGAGCAGACAATCGACAGTATTGTTTCAGCAATGATGCAAAAGTACGCGGTTGACGAGGCTACTGTTCGTGCAGACGTTGAGGAGCTTATTAATATTTTAAAATCAAAGGATCTTATTGAGGATTAATTCTATGCTTAAAACTAAGAATTACGAAGTCGAATTTCTTTTGACACTCATCAAATGTGCAATAAAAAGCCTACCTGCGCCTAAGCCTGAAAAGGATATAAACGTTAACGCTCTTTTTCAGCTTGCAAATAAACAGCAGGTATACAGTATTGTTTTACCTGTTTTAGAGCAGGTCGGCATTTTGTCTGACGATGAATTGTCAAAGTGGAACAGCTATCGTTTAAGTGAGCTTAAAAAGACGATATTTGTTAATAGCGAGCGAGAGAAGATATGTTCTCAGTTAGACGAGCAGGGTATCAGTTATATGTTCCTGAAGGGACTTGAAATTCGAGGCTATTACCCTAAATCATCGATGCGCCAGATGAGCGACAATGATATTCTTTATCACGAAGAAAACCGTGATGCTTTAGTTGCGATAATGAAAAGTAACGGTTATTATTTAGGCGCGGCAGCAGGTATATCTGATGATTTTTACAAAAAGCCGTTTGCAACTTTTGAATTTCACAGAACGCTATTCTCGCTTGAAGAGGATTTTCACCCTGACTTCGACCCATGGAAAAATGCTGCAAGAGTAGAAAATTCCTGCCGATACAAGCTGAGCCGAGAGGATAATTATATATATACTCTCTGCCATTTGTACAAGCATTATCATTGTATAAACGGCTGCGGCATACGCTTTTTGTGCGACTTATATCTTCTAACCCATAGTGATGACAAGCTTGATTATGATTATATTAACGGTACTCTTGAGTCATTTGGAATAGCTGATTTTAACAAAACTGCATTAGGGCTTGCAGAAACTTTGTTTGAAAACGGTGAGTGCAACGATGCTCAGCAGGCTCTTTTTGATTTTATGATTGAAGGCTCTGTTTACGGTATCGCAAAAAACAAAGTTCAGGATGCTTTAGACAGTAACGGCGGCTCTAAGCTTAAATATTTGCTTCATAGAATTTTTCCGCCTGTTAAGCAAATGGTCGGTAATTATAAAATTCTTGAAAAAAGAAAATATCTTTTGCCGTTTTATTATATCAAAAGATTGTTTGAAAAGTATTATCATAATAAAGACAGGCTTAAAAATGAAATTGCTGAGTTAGAGTCAGCAAATAGAAATAAATAACGGAGGACTACCTTTGGCAGTTGATAAAAACCACATCCGCAATTTTTCTATAATCGCTCATATCGACCACGGAAAGTCAACTCTTGCAGACAGACTTCTTGAGCTTACAAGCTCTGTTGCCATTCGTGATATGCAGGAGCAGATTCTTGATGATATGGAGCTTGAAAGAGAAAGAGGCATAACAATCAAGGCTCATGCCGTTAAGCTTGATTACACGGCAAAAAACGGAGAGCTTTATGAGTTTAATCTGATAGACACACCGGGGCACGTTGACTTTAACTATGAGGTGTCGCGCTCACTTGCCGCCTGCGAGGGTGCAATTCTTATAGTCGATGCTTCGCAGGGAGTAGAGGCTCAGACCCTTGCAAACACCTATCTTGCACTTGACCACGATTTAGATATTCTTCCTGTAATCAATAAAATAGACCTGCCTGCAGCTGAGCCTGAAAGGGTAGCCGAGGAGGTCGAAGAGGTAATTGGTATTCCGTGTATGGAAGCTCCGAGAGTAAGCGCAAAGACAGGTCAGAACGTTGAAGAGGTGCTTGAATATATCGTAAACGAAATCTCAGCTCCCGAGGGTGATGACGATAAGCCTCTTAAAGCGTTGATTTTCGATTCTGTCTATGATTCATACCGTGGTGTAATTGTTTACGTTCGTATTATGGACGGAAAAATCAAAGCAGGGGACACAATGCGTATGATGGCAACGGGTGCAGAATTCACTGTAGTCGAGGTCGGTTATATGCGAGCAACCTCTATGGAAAAGGCAAAAGAGCTTTGCGCAGGTGAGGTAGGTTATATAACTGCTTCCATAAAAACCGTTAACGATGCGAGAGTCGGCGATACTGTAACACTTGCTTCAAATCCTGCTCCTGAAGCACTTCCGGGCTACAGAAAGGTTAACCCGATGGTGTTCTGCGGAATTTATCCAGCAGACGGTGCTGATTATGATGCACTTCGTGATGCACTTGAAAAACTTCAGCTTAATGATGCCTCACTCTCCTATGAGCCTGAAACCTCAGGCGCACTTGGATTCGGCTACAGATGCGGATTTTTGGGACTTCTTCATCTTGAAATCATTGAGGAAAGATTAGAGCGTGAGTATAATCTTGAGCTTATAACAACAGTTCCGAGCGTTGTTTATAAAATATATTTAACCGACGGCAGTATGGTGGAAATTGATAATCCTACCAATTATCCCGACCCTGCGTTTATTGATTACTGCGAAGAGCCGTTTTCGGATGCTCATATCTACGTGCCGAGCGAATTTGTCGGCACTGTTATGGATATGTGTCAGGAGCGCAGAGGTATTTTTAAGGATATGAATTATATCACTCCCGAACGAGTTGATATTCATTACGAGCTTCCGCTCAACGAAATTATCTATGATTTCTTCGATGCACTTAAGTCAAGAACAAGGGGCTATGCTTCGTTTGACTATGAGCTTGCTGATTACCGCAAGAGTGATTTGTGCAAGGTTGACGTGCTTCTTAACGGCGACATCATTGATGCACTTTCATTTATTATTCATAGAGAAAAGGCATATTCAAGAGCAAGGAAGATTGCCGAACAGCTTAAAAAGCATATTCCAAGGCATCTCTTTGAAATACCTGTTCAGGTCGCAATAGGCGGTAAGGTTATTGCAAGAGAAACTGTTAAGGCGCTTCGTAAGGACGTGCTTGCAAAATGCTACGGCGGTGACGTTACACGAAAGAAAAAGCTCCTTGAAAAGCAAAAGGAAGGCAAGAAGAGAATGCGCCAGTTCGGCTCGGTTGAAGTACCGCAGGAGGCGTTCCTTGCAGTTCTCAAGCTTTCAAGCGATGATGAATAAGAAACTAATATGATTAAGACAGTATTTTTTGATTTAGATGATACAATTTTAGATTTTAAGCTCAGTGAAAGGAATGCTCTTATCAAAACCTTTAAGGAGCTTGGAATAAATCCTGAAGATAATTTGCTTGACCGCTACAGCGTTATAAATCTTCAGCAGTGGAAGCGTCTTGAGGTTAAGGAAATTACGAGGGAACAGGTCAAGGTCGGCAGATATAAAATAGTTTTTGACGAGTTCGGCATAGATGCATCACCTGAGCTTGCCACAAAATTATATGAAAGCAATCTTGCCTGCGGCCATTATTTCCTTGACGGTGCACCTCAAATGCTTGAAAAGATACATAAAGACTTTGATTTATATCTTGTGTCAAACGGTTCTAAAAGGGTACAGGAGGGCAGACTTTCAACTGCAAATATAAATCAGTATTTCAAAGGGATTTTCATTTCCGAGGTTGTCGGCTGTGAAAAGCCTGCAAAAGAATTTTTTGATTACTGCTTCTCTAAAATCGATAATTTTGACAGGTCGTGCGCCGTAATAGTAGGCGACAGCCTTACGAGTGATATTAAGGGCGGTGTAAATTCAGGCATAAAAACAATTTGGTACAATCCAAATAAGCTTGAAAATTCTTCTGATATCAAACCTGATTACGAAGCAAACAGCTTTGAGGAGATAATTCAAACACTTTATAATATTTAAAACAGACGAGCTGATGTTTGATTTTTCAAACATCAGCTCGTTTTTGTTTATTAAAGAGGGAAGGCAGATTGCCCCTCCTACAAGTTCTCAGAAGTGTTGTTGTGTGTTTGTAGGGGAGGATTCGTTTGCATACGCTCGCAGTGCGAGATGAAGGAAGCAAAAAGAATTGGCAACGGTCAAAATTTTGGGCACCGCAACCGTCTATTATCCTTCTTAACTTTAATTCTTGAGATTTTTATTTTTACTCACTCTCACTGTGACGCTTAATAAGCTCAGCAAGCATCTTTTCGTGTGACTTTCGATCGATTTCATATTTGAGTGTCGGTATAATTGATATTGCCATACCTATTGCAGGCGGTATGGTAAGCAAAAACCACATTGCCTTTGAATAGTCAGTATAGTCGGTAGCAAAGCTTGCGCCCGCATTAAGCGCTTTGTTCATAGCATCAATATTGACGTCTGTATAACCTACTGCATTATACACGTAAGCCGAGATTATTGAAGCAATACCGGCAGAAAACTTTGTTATAAAGCTCTGACCTGAGAAAAAGATACCGTCAGGTCTGAAGCCTGTATGGTATTCCTCATAGTCAATACAGTCAGCAATCATAACAGACTGGCAGACGTTAACTGCACCGAAGCCTGCACCCGATACTAAAAGAAGCACTCCGTCAACGATAATCCATACCATTTTTGTAAGCTCTGTCGGGGCGATAAGAAATACTACAAAAAGCAGTGCCGTAGGTATTGCCGCAAGACCTGTGAGGTTATAGAGAGTTTTTACATTAAATTTTGTCATAAGCTTGGGGCAGATAACCATAGCGACAAACTGACCTATGAAATAGCATCCGCCGATAATAGCAATTGTCAAAAGCTTATACGGATCTGTAAATGCCTTAGAAAGATCGCCCTCACAGTAATAGTATGAAAACAGCGTCATAACAACCATCATCATAAGCTGAAGCGGTGCACGAAGAATACCGCTTATAAGGATTCTTCTGAAGGGAACGCATTTCCACATAAGTGCAAAGCTTTCGAGCATTGTTTTCTTCTCTTCTGAATTCGGTACTCTTTCCTTCGTTCCGAGTCCTGCACATTCAAAGAGAAGTGAAGCTACAATCGTCATAGCTATGCCTACTACGATGAAGCCCTTTTGTGCATTCTGATTAAGTCCGAACGCACCGTTAGCTGCCTGAGATATTGCAACTATAGAAACAACGACTACCGCAGCGCCGATTGAAGCAATAATTCGTGATAGTGAAATAAGACTTGCCCTGTCCTTTTCGCTCTCACTGATACGGCTGATTATTCCCCAAAGAGGAACGTCACCTGCCGTATAGCTCATACCCCAAAGTATGTAGGAAAGTGCTGCCCAAGTGACTATAAGTATCATAGCTGTGTTGTTGCCAGACGTTTTTGCCGTTGCGTAATTGCCATTTAAAAAGGCAACGCAGGTTATAACACAAATCACCGCAGGGGAGAAAATAAGATAAGGTCTGCACTTGCCCCATTTAGTTTTTGTCCTGTCAACAATTGAGCCCATCATAGGGTCATTGACTGCATCCCATACTCTTGCAATTGCAAATATCCATCCGAGAGCAACTGCCGGCAGGCAAATTACGTTTTGAAAATAAAAGTAAAGTCCCGTAGTAACGATGTTGTAAATCATATTCTGACCAAACATTCCGGTCAGGTATAGATTCCTTTCCTTTTTTGTGTAGGTCTGAATAGTCAAATTTTCATCCACATTAATCACCCCTCTGATTTGATTTTACATTATAATGTGCACGTAGTCAATATAAAAGCAAAAACACGGGAGGATAATATTCTCCCCTACAAAGCAACAGAGGTGTTATTGCTTGTTTGTAGGGGAGGCAATTTGCCTCCCGTTCTAATTCTAACGATATTCTATTTTATTTTCAAAAGGCTATGAATCTGCTTCACTCTCCCTTAGCTTATAATATGCAATCAGCTCAATTACCGCCGTGCTTATTATCGGGTTGAGAAGCGGTATTGTTTCACCATAGCTTATTGTTGTAATGTCTTGCATTTCTATATTAGCAGGAAGTATGGCAATATCGGGTGCTGCTTCTTTTATTAAAGCCTTATTAAGCTCAATACACGAGGTAATAGCAAGAACGTTTTTATAGCCACTGAGCATATTAACGGCAACAGGGTGTATTCTTTCTCCCGTTGCCTTGCTCATTATCAGGGCGGAATAAATGCTTTGTGCAAAATCAACGTTTATTCCGCTGACAACAAGCCCGTTTGCATCAATCCTTTTCGCCGCCTGAAAAATAATATCCCTCGCCGTGAACACCTCGTCAAGCCTTTTGCTTATAGACGAAAATGCATTAAGTGAAATAGTTTTATAAAGCTCTGTTATAACCTTATTTTTGTCACCGATATAAACCATAAGCATTGAGAGTGCAAGGTATTTGAGCAAAAAGGAGGGGCAGGGGAGTTCACCCTTTTCCGTCATTCCTACAGAAATTACGTTTTGCCCTTCTTCGCCGCTGCTGAAAACAAAAATAATCTTCGCCGGGCTGTTTTTAAGTCTGCTCACTGCATTTTTGCAGTCCTCTGATTCCTTGTCAGAGCTGATTATTATAACGAGAGTTGACTTGTCAAGCACAGGGTTTGAGTGTGTGAATTCAAATATGCTTTCTGCAAAGGACGGAATATCACAGAGCACCTCTGCATTATATGCCGCCGCAAGTGCACAAGCGTAGTCACAGCCGTTGCCGATGATGTAAGCCCTTTTGATTTTGTCAAAAGATATTTTTATATTGTCAAATCTTATTTTGCCGAGCTTGATATGCCTGTCAATGAAGTTTTTGGCAAGAGTACTCTGCGTAAAAAGCTCCTTCTCCGTAAAATTGGAAAAGCCGCTAAGCTCGTCATATTCAATCGGGATGACAGTGTTCTTTTTATTTCTTGCAAAAAAATTTTTCATCATTGATTCCTTTCAATTCGTGCAACTATGACTGACATATCATCTCGGTGCTTTTCTCTCGTACTGCCCACTGCAAGCTTCAGAAGAGCATTTGCCTTCTCGTTTGGAGTAATGCTTTCATCATATCTTAGAAAATCCTCAAGCCACGCTTCTCCTATATCGGTAACTCCGTCACTCATCATTATTATTTCATCTCCGTGAGTGAGAACTGTAGTTCGTTTTGCAAATTCGATACCCCTCAGTATTCCTGCCGGCATAGAGCTTAGCTCACATTTAGTAAGCTTGTCCCCCTTTTGTATGTACGACATCGGAGCACCTGCTTTGTAAAATTCGCATTTTCCCGTAAATAAATCTACGCAGGCGCAGTCGAGTGTCGCCAGACTTTCCTCAGTGCTTTTTACGAGCAGGGCACTGTTTACTACTTTGAGTGAGGAATCAAATCCAAACCCTGCAGAAAGAAGTCTTGAAAGCAGTCCTGCACCCATTGCTCCGTCAAGAGCGGCACGGCTTCCTTTCCCCATACCGTCACTGACTATGAATATCATATGACCCTTTGAATCGTTTATAGCTTTAATCGTATCACCGCAGAGTGTACCCTCGGCAGTATACTGCGCAAATCCGAAATCCACTTTGTAAAAAGGCTGTTCAATAATTGAGAGCATTACCTGAGCTGAAGTGTGATTAAGCTTTCCCTTTTGAAAATCACGTCCGCATATCTTTTCAATTTCGCTTTTAATCCTCGGAGAATCAAGTCCCGTAGTCTTTGAGGGAGCAGAAATTTCAATTCTTACTCTGTCAAATTTGTCAACAATTACGGATATATTATCAGGATAAATGTCATATTCACCGAGCATTCTGCGTATTCTGCCTGCCGATTTATAGTCAAAAAGCTCTGCCTCGTCAAACTCAAAAGCGAGGTCGCCGAGCATATCCGAAATAGAGAAAAACTGATCTGCCGCAACCATTCTCAGCTCGCATTCAAGGGGTTCACTCTGATTGATAGAGTTGATTTTTTCTCTTACGGCGCGAACACTCTCACTGACCTGAGCAATCGCACTCGAAGCAAATCTCAGCTTCATAACAAGGCTCTGTCTAAGGCTTCCGTCAGGTGCAATTTCGGCACCGCTTTCAAGAAAATCGCTTACCGTTTCTGTAAGCTTATGAGGAAGAATACAAAGAATTATTGACGCTATAACGCTTTCAAGTACACAGCAGAATGAAAATCTGCCCATTCCTGCCGCGATACTGAAAAATACCATAGAAAGCGAAAACGCAATTCCTACAGTTACACTTGAAACAGATGCAAAAAGCCCTGAAACTAACGCTGAAAAAGCGTATGCACCGATTAAAAACAGACTGTTTTCACTGCTTATTCCGAGTGCAAAGCCGAGGCATAAAGCTATGATAAGGCACTGCCTTATTGAGCCATACCGTGTAGCAATAAGTATTATTAGTATGGCAACCCCTCTTGCTACAGCAAAGCCCATTATCTCAAAATGCGACATTCCGGACAAAAGCAGTGATATTGAAATCAGCAGACAGCACAAATCAGTAAGCGGAAGTGCCTTGTATTTAAGTCTTTTTAGATTGCATCTTGTTGCCCTGAAGAAGAAAAAGCTACCCCCTGCGGCAAGCACTGCTTCGCTTATTGTTACAGCATATTCGCCGATAAGTGCTCCTGATCTGATATTGAGTGCTATTCCGGTTGCAAGCGTTGATACGAAGGAAAGAAGCATCGGAAGGCTTAATCTTTTGTTTTCGCCGAACACGTTGATTGCAAACGTGCCGAGTGTGCATATCAGCACTGCACTGAAATATCTGATTGCAACGTCTGTTTCACTGAATAATATGTAGCCTATTCCTGCACCTGCCGATGCAAAGAGAAAATTTTTCTTTGACGATACGGTAATAAGTGCAACTGCAAACGGACTGCTGCTTCCGATTACAGACGAAACGCTCAGTGCAAACCCACAGGCGAGCCACAGCATCCGCTTTATCCAGTCATAAATTGATTTCCTGCTCTTAACGTTGATTTTAATTTTTTCTTTTACAGCCATTTTTACACATCCTTGACATCATTATATTGTTGTCAAAGTGCAAAATATGTAAAAAAATAATTTTAATAAGATATTTTATAAAAGAATTTTTGTTGAACAGTTTTTACCATAATAAAAAACGGGAGGCAATAGGCCTCCCGTTCGAACAAGTCTATTAAAATTCTACAGTTTTTGTTTCATTTGCCTTGAAACTGATTTCTTGAGTTTCGCCTGCATAGCTTACAGCAATCGTTTGCTCAATATCAGAGGTGATTGAAGCACTTACCGTATTTGAACTCTTATCCCATATAAGACTGTCAACTACTGCTCTGCTTCTTGCCCTTATGCCAGTGATTTCGCCTTTGTCAAATCCGTCAGGCAACGCAGGAAGAAGCTCAATTTCTCCGTCATTAGAATAAATCAACGCTTCGTTGATAATGCCGAGATAGCCGATTGCAAAGTCAGTGCAGTATCCGCTTCTCCTGTCGTAATCGTGGTTTGTCATAAGTGAATTATAATGAATCTTGTGATTCATAAGGTCAAGCAGTGCATCAGTAAGGCTCGCACTGTCCTTAAGCCTTGCAGCTATAAGCGAACGGTGAACAAGAGCGTGTGAAGCTTCATTTTCACTTTTACGATTGTTTATTGCCTGAATACACGCATTCCTTAAGCTTTCATTCTTCTGTGTTTCAAAGAGCGGCCATACGCCGTAAAGATGACTTAAATGCCTGTGCTCGTTGTTTTCCTCATACGCTGTTGTAGCCCATTCCTTTAACGCACCGCTGTCATCATAAAGATACGGAGGAAGCTTGTCGGCAAGCTCCTGCCACTTAGACGTGTCAGCCTTCGGGTCAAGGTGTGTCATAACGTCAATAAGCATTTCCATATTGTTCCTGCAAGCTGAAATATCAATAGCGCAGTTTGCAGTTGACGGATTTCCGTAGTTTGCAGGATTGTTTTCAGGTGAATAGCTTGGTACGATACAATAGCTTTCATCATCACTGAGAGCAGTTTTGCCCTCCTCATAGTGAATGCCTCCGTCCTTATCCGTAAAGTATTCGGCACTGAGCATCTGATCCCAATAGTTTGCAGATTTGGTAAGGAGCGGAAGAAGTATGTCCTCCTCAAGACTCATATAGCCCTGCTTTTTGATTTCTGCAAGCTTTTTGCCGTTCATATCAAGAATAGAGCTTATTTCATCCAAATTAAATTCGTCGCTTAACGGAATATCAATATTTCCGTAGCACTGCAGCGTTTCATAAAGTGGCTGAATCATCCAGCTTGTGCCTGCATTCCAGTACCTGAACGGATAAGGGTAGCACGTTTCGGTTATAACTGCCGAGTCGCCGTCAGAGTGAACAGGAGCCTGAAGTGCATCTGTAAATCCGTGGGTAGCCTTGGCATTTTCAAGCCAGTCAGGAAGCTGACGGAGAATAAAGTACGTGTATCCTACAGGGGATGACGGAATATTACCTGTATTCATTGATGAGGTCTGTAAATTAACGTTTGCATCCATTGTATATTTACTGCCCCATTTAGCATTCCACTCACCTGTCCACATTCCGTAAAGACGGCTTGTCGAATATCCTGAACAGCAGAGATATGCATATCTGCCTGAGTAATACGCTCTTTCTGCGAGCTGGGCATTAAGCTTCTTTTTACCCTTCTGAGCTTTAAGCAGACTTTCATTTGATACACTGCTCTGCTCGTCACCGAGTCTCAAAGTTACTGCATCAAACTGCGGCTGATAAACAGAAAGGTGCTCCTCAAGTGCCTTATCGTAATCAAATCCGTCAGATGATGCATACTTGTCTGCAACTGCCTTTGTTCTTGTGTAAAGCTCATCAACAAGATTATATGACTGCTGAGAGGCAAATGCATTGATTCCACCCATATCATACGTTCTGTCAGAAATTGTTATGAGATAAACGGCGTTAGCATCAGTGATTTTTACTGCCTGATTACCGTCACCGACGTATTGCGGATCATTATTTATATTGTCGAGAGTTATTTTTTCCTTGCTTCCGCCGGATGTTACTATATATGTAAGAGTTGCGTATCCGCCCATTTTAAGCTCACTTTGGTAGTAATTTGGGTAGTGTGCTACCATTGTAATATAGTCAGCGTTTTCAGAAACGATTTTTTTGTACTTAATGTCATTCTCATTGCCGTTGCCGTAGTTTGCAAGTGTTGATATGTCGTCTATGGAAATAGTCATATTAACCTTGGCACCCTCACTTGACTGTGCAATCTGAGTTATAACGGCACCGTCTGCCATTGAGGTAAATGATTTTCTGTCCCACACACCGTTGCCGTTTTTATAGTGTACGCCGACCTGAGCAGTTTCGTAATCAGTGTATCGAACGTAGTCCTTTACACTGCTTTCTTCCATAGAAAGGCGCATCTGTGCCCCCGGATGATATATGTATACGTCATCGTAATTCGCATAGTCCGAAATGTAATCGCCCCTCACAATAGCCTGCTTAACGTCCTCAATCTCAAATGAGGTATCAGGGCAGTAACGGACGTTTTTGTTCGGCATTATGAAATGGATGTTCTGATAAATAAATGTGTCACTGTATGGTGAACCGCTTGTTATGAAGCCCTGTAGTCCATTGCCCGAAACCATACCCTGTCGCCAATACTTATCCTTATTTGTCTTGTTGTCCTTAAGCTCGTCATAGCTTGTACTGTATGAAATTTTTGATAAATCGGTAAACAGTCCCTTGATAACCTCAGTATCAACCTTAGCCGCACTGCAGGAGTACAGCGATAATATACAGCATACTGAAAGCATAATGCATAAGGATTTTTTAATAAGCTTTTTCATGTTTTTCACCTCGCGAAGATTATAGCACAAAAAGGCAGATTGTGCTACTGTAATCTAAGAAATAATAATAATAATCCTTGCCATAAGTATACTTTTTAGTTATAATTAGAATAAAGTAACTTGAAAAAGGTGATTAAATGAGTAAAACAAAACGAGATAGTTTTACAGGTTCAATAGGCTTCGTACTTGCAGCAGCAGGCAGTGCTGTAGGTCTTGGCAATATCTGGCGTTTTCCGTATCTTGCAGCAAAGGATAACGGCGGATTATTTATTCTTTGCTATATTATTCTTGCCGTCAGCTTTGGATTTGCTTTGCTTACGACAGAGGTTGCAATCGGCAGAAAGACAAAGCAAAGTCCTCTCACAGCGTATGGAAAAATAAATAAAAAATTCAACTGGCTTGGCAAGATAGCAACTCTTGTGCCTGTGCTTATACTTCCGTATTACTGTGCTATAGGCGGATGGGTTTGCAAATATTTTGCAGTATTTATCACCGGAAACGGACTCGATGCGGCATCCGACGGTTATTTTACAGGCTACATAAGTCAGACCGCTGAGCCGATAATATGGATGTTTGTGTTTTTAGCCGTTACTGCAGTTGTTATAATCTGCGGTGTAAGCAAGGGCATAGAAAAGCTCAGCAGTATACTTATGCCTGTGCTCCTCTTGCTCGTTGTGGGAATATCCATATACTCTCTTACTCTCAGCCATACTGATGCTGACGGAGTTACAAGAACAGGACTTGACGGGTTGAAGGTTTACCTTATTCCGAATTTTGAAGGGATTACGCTGAAAACTCTGTTTATCACTATTATGGACGCAATGGGTCAGCTCTTCTTCTCAATCAGTGTCGCAATGGGAATTATGGTTACGTACGGCTCGTACGTTAATGACGACACAAAGCTTATGAAATCAATTAATCAGATAGAGATTTTTGATACTGCTATCGCTTTGCTTGCAGGACTTATGATTATTCCTGCCGTTTACGTCTTTATGGGTACAGAGGGTATGAGTGCAGGACCGGGACTGATGTTTATTTCACTCCCTAAGGTATTTGCACAGATGGGAAGCTTCGGAAGAATTATAGGCATACTCTTTTTCCTTATGGTAGTATTCGCAGCTATTACTTCTTCCATTTCCATTATGGAGGCAATCGTATCAAGTATCGTTGATAAATTCGGACTTTCAAGAGTAAAGAGCTCTGTCATAGTCGTTATATATACGATTGTTATGGGCGCAGTCGTATGCCTTGGATACAACAAGCTTTATTTTGAGTATTCACTTCCGAATGGCTCTACTGCACAGATTCTTGACATTCTTGATTACCTCAGCAACAGTGTTCTTATGCCGTTTGTTGCACTCGTTACCTGTGTGCTTGTAGGTTGGGTAACAAAGCCTAAAACTGTTATTGATGAGGTTACAAAAAACGGAGAGTCCTTTTCAAGAAAATGGCTTTATGTTTTTATGATAAAGGTCATTGCTCCTGTATTTCTCTTTGTGCTTCTGCTTCAGGCAATCGGAATAGTCTGATTAAGACTTTGCAGGTAACGATGACCATATCGTTCCATCTTACTATAATAAAAGAATCAGGAACTTGGGACGACCTACATAACGAGGCAAAGGTTTTGACTTTCTGCTTTTGCCCGTCT
>JAFLRZ010000035.1 GCA_022511225.1 Eubacterium sp. | reverse complement strand
CTGTGACCCTCTGCTTGTAAGGCAGATGCTCTCCCAGCTGAGCTATGCTCCCACAGCAAAAATGATTATATAACAATCATAATGATTTGTCAAGAATTAATTACGGAAAATAATTCTTTAATTCTTTCAATGTCGCCTTTCAGGTAAAGATAGCCGAAAAGCGCCTCAACACCTGTTGCACAGTGGTATTCACCCTCGGTAGCACTTTTTGGTGAGTGACCGACCTTTGAATTTCTTCCGCGCTTATATATTGCCGTTTCCTCGTCAGTCAGCATATTCTCGATTTTCTTGAAAGCCTCTGTCTGCGCAGTTGCCGAAACAAATTTTACACTTTCCTTGTGCAAATCATTAACGGGTCTGTTTGCATCGCAGACTAACGTTTCACGCACGAGAATTTCGTATATGCAGTCGCCGATAAATGCAAGGTTAAGCGGACTTAACTGTTTTGGATTAACTTCTTTATCAACAAATCTCATTATGGTATATACTCAAACTCAATATCGTAGATTGATACTATGTCGCCTTCCTGTATTCCTTTTTCGCGTAGTGCATCAAATACACCGCTTTTTTCAAGAACTCTTTGCATATACTGCAGTGCTTCGTAGTCCTCAACGTCAATACCTTTAAGCACCTTAGGGAACCAGCTTGCCTCAACGATATAATAATTACCGTCCTCGACAGTGATTTTGAAGCCTTTATCATCCTTGATAAGTGCCTCAAGCGGAACAGGCTCTATGTCATATTCCTTAATCGGGGGAAGCATCTGAAGCTTATTCCATACGGCATTCATAAGCTCCTGCGTGCCCTCAAGAATCGGCGCACAAATTGAGAAATACTGATATCCCTTTGACTCAACGTAATTCTTAAATTCTTCAATCTGCTCAGGCTCAGCCATATCAATTTTGTTGCCTGCAACAATCTGCGGCTGCTTTGCAAGCTCCGGGTTGAAGCGTACAAGCTCCTCGTTGATTTTATTGAAGTCCTCAATAGGATTTCTGCCTTCGTGACCGCTGACATCAACGATATGAATAAGAAGTCTGCACCTCTCAACGTGCCTTAAAAATTCGTGACCAAGACCGATACCCTCGCTTGCACCCTCGATAAGACCGGGGATATCGGCAATTACGAACGAACTGCCCTCTCCCATAGAAACTACTCCCAAATTCGGCACAAGAGTAGTGAAGTGATAGTCGGCAATCTTCGGCTTAGCCTGACTTACAACTGAAATAAGACTCGATTTTCCTACGCTCGGATAGCCTAAAAGTCCGACGTCGGCAAGGAGCTTAAGCTCAAGTGAAATCTCCCATTCCTCACCCGGCATACCGGGCTTTGCAAAACGGGGCACCTGCCTTGTAGGTGTAGCGAAGTGAATGTTTCCCCAACCGCCTTTACCGCCTTTTGCAGCAATAAATCTGTCGGTTTTGCTCATATCAGCCATAACAGCACCTGAGTTAGCTTCCTTAATCAGAGTGCCTCTTGGTACCTTTATTTCAAGGTCGGGTGCTTTTTTGCCGTACTGCCTGCTTCCTCTGCCGTTTTCTCCGTTTTTGGCAGCGTATTTTCTCTTGTATCTGAAATCTGCAAGGGTAGAAAGATTATCGTCAACAACGAATACAACGTCACCGCCCTTTCCGCCGTCACCGCCGTCAGGACCACCTGCAGCAACGTATTTTTCACGGTGAAATGCAACTGCACCTGCACCGCCGTCGCCTGCCTTAATCTTTATTTTTGCAATATCAACAAACATTTTATTTGTTCCTTTTCTTTTTATTACATTACGAATAAAGCGGACGAGCAATGCCCGCCTCTGCATTCAGCCTGTTTTTTATTTAAACAAGTAATTCACCGTATCTACTATTTTACCGTTTTTTGTATACACGCGCGGTACTCGTCTTGAAATTCTGCACGGAAGCTCATAGTTAAAGGAGTGCGCTGCGTTTGAAACCTCTTCCATAGTGAGCACTGCATCACCCTGTCTGCCAACAAGCGTTACCTCTGATTGCAGGGTTACGTCAGGTATATTCGTGACGTCAACCATAAACTGATCCATACACACTCTGCCTATAATATCGGCATAACGGCCGTTAATTATAACCTTGCCTGTGTTTGAAAGACAACGTGGATATCCGTCTGCGTATCCGACAGGGATAGTCGCAACAACCGTGTCCTTTTTTGTAACGTACGTTCCACCGTAGGATATCTCTCGTCCTGCTTCGAGCGTTTTAATATGACTGATAGTAGTAAGCCATTCCATAGCAGGCTTGAGCTTAATGATACTGTGATCAATTTCCTCTGACGGATAAAGACCGTACGTAATGATTCCCGAGCGCACCATATCAAACTGCTCATCAAACACCATAATTCCTGCTGAATTATTGATGTGCTTAATTTCGATAGAAAGACCTCTTGCTTCAAGCATTGATATAAAAGTCTTAAAACGCTTTTGCTGAGCAAGTGCTTTTGTTATGTCCTTTTCGTCTGCCGTCGCAAAGTGAGAGAAAATACCTTCGGCATTTATATTATCAAGCTCACAGATTTTTTTGCATACGTCAGCGCTTTCCTCGGTTACCTGAAAGCCGATACGGCTCATTCCTGTATCAACACAGATGTGAAAATTAGCAATTTTGTTTTTGCTGACAGCCATTTTTGAAAGCTCTAAAGCATCCTCATACGAGAAAATAGGCACTCTGAAATCGTTTTCAACAACCTCTTCAAACTGAACGGGCGAAACGTGGCTGAGAATTAGTATAGGCTTCGTTATTCCTGCATTTTTAAGCTCAACGGCCTCTTCAACTCTGGCTACTCCGAAAAAATTGCACTTATCTTCAATTTCACCTGCAATTTCGACTGCTCCGTGACCGTATGCATCTGCCTTGACGATTGCAAGAAATTTTGACTTGCCGTCAAGCTTAGCAAGAATGTTATCTATATTATAATTAATTGCATCTAAGTCTACTTTAACATAAGTTCGTTGATACATGGTATTCCTCTAATCAAGTAGTATAGTATATATATTTTAATATTACGTCTTAAAAAAGTAAAGCAAAAAATTGCAAAAAAGAAAAGAAGGTCGAAAATTATATTTTCAACCTTCCCTCTCTGTTATTACAAACTATGGAGGATCAGAGCTTAAGGCGGTTTTACCCACCTCAATTTATCTACATTATAGTACACATTGCATAAAATGTCAACATATTGTTAAAAAATTTTTATACAAATAACTAAACTATACAAAAAAGCTGTTCCATTAAGGGTAAAATTTTGGACTATGATATCGGATAACTTGATATAGCACATTTGTTCGACTAATATAAAAATTGAGCTACCCGACAAGATAATTCAGCAGAAAGAAAGGACGTGACATAATGACTATTGATGAGCTTGCAATTGAGTACCAGCAGCAATACAAGAGGCTCTGTGCAAAAATTGAGGGGCTCAGACCTCTTTTGTATGTATATGCAGGCGAAGACCTCGTTATTCTTCGCAGGAAACTGAAAATTTATTACAATATGGCGAGTGAATGTAAATGCATTTACACTATTCTTAGCAGTTATTATGACGAAAAGGAGAATGAAAATGATTGATATAATTGATACATATATTTCAAGCACGGGAGGTATTGATGAGCTTGACAGTTTTGATGAACAGAAAATTCTGCTTAAATCCCTGCAGTCCGTTTTTTCCGTAATAATTGAAAAAGAGCTGACGCAAAAGCAGTGCCTCTGCCTTAAAATGTACTGTGTTGACCATATGAGTCAGCGCAAGATTGCAGAAGTTCTGAAAATCTCTCAGCCGACAGTGAGCCGTCACGTAAGCGTTGCAAAGAGCATTATAAACAAGTATCTGAATTACTGCTACTACTGTGTGAAAAAATCCAACGAGCAGTGGCTTAAAGTGTTTTAACGCTTATGCCTTTTGCAAATAGCCTTATAGACTCACTTTAGAGCGACAAATCCTGCCACCCTAGGGTGACAAGAATTGAACATAACAAGGTTTAATCCGTCGCTTTTCCGCTCATACTGCGTTAAAAAGCCTCGAAAGGCGGCAGCATTTCTTCGTTTTTTGCCTTGTCTGAGCAAAAAATCGGCAGGATTAAACTGCAAAGCACCTAAAACACATTAGTTTGCGTGTAATCGTTCATTTCTTTGTCGCAGATATACTGGCGTATATTAAGACAAAAAATGGGCGAGGGTGCGTAAAATTATGCGTTTTAGGCTGTTAGGTTCGAGTCTAGTCACCCTAATCAGAGAGTCCACAAGGCAGTATTTAATCGGAGGATACGGCAGACGACTATTCTGTGGAGATAAATCTCACCGTCGCTAACCTCCGTAAAGCGTAATAGGGTATAACAAAATGCACCTCTTTATTTTATGAGGTGCATTTGCTTTTTGTTAAAGTATTATATTATACAGTGCGTGTAATAATAAACGCTGTTATGAGCATTATTACGTATATAATCGGCTGGTGTGCAAGGTATACCCAAAGGCTGTTTCTGCCGACTATTGAGAGGAACTTGCTCCGCTTTTTGTACATCGATTCGGGCAGCTTTTCGTCTAAAGCAATTTTTCCTATAAACGAGCCGAAGAGAAACATAAATAACCACGGCAGAAGGGGGAAGTAATCGGCACTGAAAAAGCTGTTGCTGTGAAAGCCGAGAGGAGCAAGAAAATTGTGCTGATAAAGCTCACTCGGCATATCTACAAGACCGAAAAATACGGTGCCCTTATCAATTCCGTATGTCAGCAGAAAATTTATCAGGCAAACAGCACCGCCTGCTCTGTAATCAATCTTATTTATTATCGGCATTGCAAGTCCTGTTATTATCATACATATTCCGAGGCAGTGAAGTATTCCGAAATATATTTCGCAGTTCACAAAACTGAAGAGCGGCATAATCCCGGCGGTCACGGCAGTTATTACAAGCGCACATCCGAGGACTATTAATCCACGCTTCGTTGCATTTCGTGAAAGCCTCGTGCACATTCCCGATATTACTATGAACACTGCCCAAAATACGGGCTGAACAGTGCATAGCGCATCAAATATATCATATCCCCACTGCAAGCCGAGAACGTCGCCTACATCAAGAAAAACGTGATGCACTATCATGCAGAGTATTGCAAGACCGCGTACCTCGTCGAGCATATGAATTCTTTTTTTATCCTGCTTCAAGTAATCACTCCAAGTAAGTTATGATAATATATTTTATCATAGCTTATTTTAGCATAATTTATAGATATTGTATATACCTAAAAAATATGTTATACTTATATTTATATGAGTATATTTATGTGAGGTGTTTTGAGTGAAAGAATTTACCCGTGCGCTTTCAGCCAAAGCGATGACAAAGGTTAACAACACCAATTCTGCCGCAGCAGTGAAATCAGGCTCACTTCCCGTATTTGCAACCCCTATGATGCTTGCGCTCATGGAGGAGGCAACCTGCCGTGCAGTTGAGCCGCTTCTTGATGATGACGAATCAACGGTAGGCACAAGTGTTTCCATAACTCACGACAAGGCAAGCGGAATAGGAACGGTAGTTACTGCATATGCAACGCTTGTTGAGGTTGATGGCAGGAAGCTTTATTTTGACGTAACTGCAAAGGATTCAGACGGTGACGTTATCGGAAAGGGTAGTATTGAACGCTTCATTATAATTAAAGACAAGTTTATGAAGAGGGTGAACAAATGAGATACAGCGGAGTAATATTTGATTTTGACGGAACAATATGCGACACGGGCGAGGGTATTCTGAAAAGTGCAAAATATGCTCTTGATGCCTTTGGCTATGATGCACCTGACTACACTAAGCTTACGTGCTTTATCGGACCTCCGCTTCTCATAACCTTTCAGGAGGAGTTCGGTGCCGATCCGCAAACGGCAGACGCACTCGTAAAAAAATACCGTGAACGCTATACTAACGAAGGACTTTTTGAAAGCTGTCTTTACGAGGGAATAGAGGAGCTTTTGCAGACTCTTAAAAATGATAACATCAAAATAGCAATTGCCTCGTCAAAGCCTCAGGATTATATAGAAACACTCCTTAAGCGTTTTGAGATCAGGGATTATTTTGACGTTGTCTGCGGTGTTTCGTTTACTGCTGACTGCGAGTCGAAAACAAGCATTATTGCAAGGTGCCAGAAGGAGCTCGGCATCGCAGGCAATGAGCTTATAGTAGTCGGCGACAGGAAATATGACATTGAGGGTGCAAAGGCAAATATAATTGACAGCGTCGGTGTGCTTTGGGGCTACGGCAACAGAATTGAGTTTGTTGAAGCAGGTGCTTCATTCATTGCCGAAAAGCTTATGGATATTGAGTCAATTGCGCTCGGCTTTTATGAGCAGACTGAAAACGTTCAGGGTATATTTGCAGGCAAGGTTATCACCGTTCACCATGATGACGTTACTCTTTCTGACGGCTCAAGTGCAAAGCGTGAAATCGTTGAGCACAGCGGCGGAGTAGCAATAGTCGGTGTTACAGAGGATAATGAAGTGCTCCTTGTTAAGCAGTTTCGTTATCCTTATAAGGAAACTATATATGAAATTCCTGCAGGAAAGCTTGAAAAGGACGAAGAGCCCTTAAATGCAGGTATAAGAGAATTTGCCGAGGAATGCGGTGCAAGTGCTGAGTGCTTTGAACCGCTCGGAGAGGTGTATCCAAGTCCGGGGTACACAAGCGAGATTATAAGGCTTTACAGTGCTACCGGACTTACTTTCGGTGAACAGCATCTTGATGATGACGAGTATCTTGACGTAATCAAAATGCCTATTAATGAATGTGTCAAGAAAATTATGGACGGCGAAATTAAGGATGCAAAAACAATAATCGGTGTACTTAAAATAAAGGAACTTATGAATTTATGATTTCATATCTTGATAATTCGGCAACTACCAAACCTTGCGCTGAGGCAGTGGCAGCAATAAATGAAATGCTCACAAATAAATGGGGCAATCCGTCAAGCCTTCACCGACTCGGAATAGACGCTATGCAAGAGGTAATTCTTGCAAGAAGTGTAATAGCCGAGTCAATGAGCGTAAATCCTGAGGAAATAATATTTACTTCAGGAGGAACGGAAGCCAATAATATGGCTCTTTTTGGAGCTGTTAAAGCACGGCGCAGAGCAGGAAACAGAATCGTAACTACTGCAATTGAGCACGAAAGTGTTATCCAAAGTGCAAATGAGCTTGAGCGTCAGGGCTTTGAGGTCGTTTACCTTATGCCTGACAAGTACGGCAACATAGATGAAAAACAGATTTTTGATGCTGTAAATGAAAACACAATCCTTGTTTCAATGATGTACGTTAATAACGAGGTCGGCTCAATTCTTCCCGTAAAGGCAATAAAAAAGGCAGTCAAAAGAGCATCGGCTCCTGCACTTATACATATCGACTGCGTTCAGGCATACGGTAAAATGAACGTAAATCCCAAAAAGCTCGGAGCAGACCTTGTTACGGTTACGGCTCATAAAATCCACGGACCAAAGGGCGTAGGTGCGCTTTATATAAGCAAGGAATGTAACCTTACGGCGCAGAATTTTGCAACGGTGTTTGGCGGCGAGCAGGAAAAGCGTATTCGTACGGGCACCGAGGCGGCACCGCTTATTGCAGGCTTTGGCGCAGCAGTAAAGGCAATTCCGTCTTATACAGAGCAAAGCAAGAAAATTAAGGAGCTTAATGAATACACAAAGACGAAGATTAGTGAGATTGACGGAGTGATATTTAACAGCGGTGAGAATGCATCGCCGTATATCATAAATATGTATGTCCCGACCTTTATGAGAAGCCAGACTATTTTACAGGAATTATCGGCAAAGTATCAGATTTACGTCAGCAACGGCTCGGCGTGTACGAAGGGCAAAAAAAGTCACGTGCTGACTGCAATGGGACTTAGTGATGAAATTCTTGATAAAAGCATAAGAATAAGCTTTTCACGGGATAATACTATTGAGGATGCCGACAGGCTTGCGAAAGCAATAAAGGAGCTTGTTGAATCACATCCCATATAAGAAGAGGATAACTATGAAAGAAATTATACTTATAAAAAACGGTGAGCTTGCACTTAAAGGACTAAACAGAAACAGCTTTGAGGATAAGCTTATTAAAAATATGAAGCAGAGAATTAACGTTCTCGGAGAATTTGAATTTTCAAAAAGTCAGTCTACGATTATGGTCGATCCGGTTAATGAGGATATAGACCTTGATGATGCCGTTGATATGCTCTCAAAGGTGTTCGGCATTGCCGCACTTTCTCGTGCCTGTGTGTGCGAAAAGGAGCTTGGTGCAATTCAGCAGACTGCTTGTGATTATCTTGAGGAACAGCTTGAAGAAGCAAAAACCTTTAAGGTTGAGGCAAAGCGTTCAGATAAGAAATTCCCTCTCAAATCACCTGAAATCTGCCGTGAGGTAGGCGGTTACATCCTTTCAAGATTTCATAATCTTAAAGTAGACGTTCATAATCCTGATGTGGTTGTAACAGTTGAAGTAAGAGAAAAGTATGCCTTCGTCCGCGGCAACAATATCAAGGGCGCAGGCGGTATGCCTACCGGCACAAGCGGCAGAGCGGGCATTCTTATCAGCGGCGGTATTGATTCTCCCGTTGCGGCATATATGATGGCTAAAAGAGGAGTTGAGCTTTGTGCAGTTCATTTTGCTTCTCCGCCGTATACGTCTGAGCTTGCCGAAATGAAGGTACTCGAGCTTCTCAGAAGAGTAGCCAAGTATTCAGGCGTTATAACAACGTTCGTTGTGCCATTTACAAAGCTTCAGGAGGCAATCCGTGACCTTTGCCCCGAAGAATATTTCACCATAATTATGCGTAGAATTATGATGATGATTTCCGAAAGAATAGCAAAGGAGCAGAATTGCAGTGCTCTTATTACAGGTGAGAGCGTAGGTCAGGTTGCGAGCCAGACTATGTATGCGCTTGCGTGTACGGATTGTGCCGTAAATATGCCTGTATTCCGTCCCTGCATCGGTATGGACAAGGAGGAAATTATTGCAATTTCTCGAAAGATTGATACGTTTGAAACGTCTATTCAGCCTTACGAGGATTGCTGCACAGTGTTTACTCCGAAGCATCCTAAAACAAGACCGCAGATAGATGACGTTCTTAAGGCAGAGGCTAAGATAGAAAATCTTGATGAGCTGATTGAGGATGCAATCAGCACGGCAAGAAAGGTGATTATAAGATGAGCGAAAATAATCAGATACCCGAGCATGACGACATAGAGGAGCTTCTTAAGGCGTATCAAAAGCAGAGAAGTGAGAAAAAGGAGAAAAAAGAAACTGCTTTCGATGACTCTCTGCCACCTCCAATAAGACGCGAGGATATAATTGACTTTTCAAAAAACGTTGATGAAGCTCAGGAGGAAGAACAGGAGAAAACCTCTTCTTTCGATAAATTTAAGAAGAGTCTAAAGGATTTTTCCCGTTTCACTCGTAAAGTTGCTGTTAAAGCAAAATCTATCATATTTAATAAAATTACGCTGATAGTTATTATTGTCATTGCAGTTATTATCGGAGGCGGCTTTGCGGTCAAGGCTATAATCGACTCATCTAAAAGTGCCTACCTTAAGCCGTATGAGCAGAAATATAACGTAGAATTTCCCGTAGGTATTCTTGAAAAATATTGCGATTATTACGGCGAGGATCAAAGAACGGTTGCTTACCTTGAAATAAAAGGCACTGATATTAAAACTCCCGTATACGAAAAATCCGCAAAAAAATATCCTGCATGCGAAGACTTAGCCGTTAATGCCGAGCAGGGCAACTTCGTTGTTTATACTGATAATAAAAATCTTGAGAGCATTTACTCCACGGCAGATGGATATAACAATGCCGATGCAGAAATTTATTATTCAGATTTATTCAATGAATACAACTTCAGAATAATCGGCGCTTTTTATACAAATTCAGCTCCTGATGACGACAACGGATATATTTTCCCATATAATACTGCCGAAAAAATGACGGCAGACAGTGCCAATGATTTGAGCGACCGTGTCAGATCACGCCTGCTCTATAACACAGGGCTTACTATTACAGGGCATGACAGATTGATTTTTATTTCCTGTCCTGCTGATTACAGAGAAAATTTCAGATTTGTTCTTGTAGGTATACAGCGTGATGATTTGTCAAATAAGCTTCAGGCAAAAGAAAAAAGGGAAGATGAAATTCACTTCCCTCAGGTAATATATGATGAGTCAGAGCGTGAAAATCGGTACAGATTTTCAAAGCAGTGGTACCCTGAATACGAAATTACGAATCCTGAAACGGACAAGGTAACGACGGTTAAGACAGATATTAATGATTATAAATCAAGAACTCCTGATTTCACAACTGAAGATTAAAATATCTTTTTAGCATTCTATATCTTTGCATATATAAAACCATTTGCAATCACTGCATATCCTTTCGGGCAGCAGTGGTTGCTTATTTTTTAGTGCGGCTTTTACCTTATCGTCGTAACGCTTCACCTTGTCTTCGTCAAGGCAAATACCACCGTTATTGTTAGGACAGTGTTTGCATATATCGTCGCATTTGTCCGTAAGCTCGTAGTGACTTTCTGCAATTTCGTTCTTGATTTTTTCCATATTTTCGCAAAAATCCTCACTGTATCCCTTGCCTGTGTAGTGGGGTATGCACATAAGATGATGGTATCTGATTATCACTGCTTTATGTACCTCCTGAGCCTGTTCGTAAGTGTTGCGGCTATAGCAATTTTGATAGCATCAGGCAGAATGAACGGAAAAACGCACCAGCCGAGTATAGTGACAAGAGCCGCAGGCTCGTTTGATTTTGCATAGACTACTGCAAACCACGCAGTACCGAACGCGTAGCAAACAAGTATTCCTGCAATCATTGAAGCTACAAGAGGAAAAAACTTACCCTTGCATTTATCAGAAACATATCCGACAATAAGAGCCGTAAAAATAAAGCCTACTATATATCCACCGGTGTTACCCAAAATAATCCCGATACCACCTGTAAACTCACTGAATACCGGAACGCCGATTGCTCCGAGCAGAATAAACACAAGTGCAGCAATCGTTCCCCTTTTCATACCGAGAAGCCCTGCAACAAGGCAAACACCCATAGTTTGAAGCGAGATGGGGATGGTAAACGGTATGCAAATCCATGAGCAGACTGCAAGAATTGCTGCTGATACTCCGATATAAGCAAAATCAATTACGGCAAGCTTATTTTTCTTTTTTTCAGCTTGTGGCATTTAATCACTTCCTTGATTATTTTTCATAATTATTGCACTGAAAAACATAAATGTCAACCATTATCTTGTAAAAGGTTTACAATAAAAATGGACAAATATTCAATTTGTGAATTTCAGTTGATTTTATTAAACGCTGAGTGTATAATATAGTCTGTTAAATAATAGTTAATATGGGGTAACGTGATTATGAAAAAGAGATTATTATCAGCCATTTTAAGCATTGTTATGGTGCTGACGGTATTCAGCGGTATGACGATAACAGCTCATGCGGCGTCTGTTGTAGCCTCAGGTACATCTGGCAGTGTAAACTACAGCCTCGACTCTGACGGTGTAATGACACTCAGCGGTAACGGTGCAACTGCCGATTACTCTCAAATAGGTGTCACAAGGCCGTGGTACCGTAATCTTTCTGCAATTAAAAACATTGTAATTGAAGAGGGTGTTACCGGTATCGGTAAGTACGCTTTCTATAACTGTACGAACCTTGAAACTATTGTTTTTAACGGTAACAGCACCGTTGCTACAATCAGCGAGGGCGCATTTTATAAATGCTCAAAGTCTACTTATTGGCTCAATATTCCTGCAAGTGTTACTACAATCGGTAAAAACGCATTTAATGATACCGGCTTCAACTGGGTAACTATTGAATCACCGAGTATTTCTATTCAGACTAACTCTTTCGGTCAGACAAACTGGGCACAGTTTTTAGGCCTTACGGGCAGTGGCGTGCGTGATTTTGTTGAGGCAGGTAAAAGTTCAGGCAACAACTGGAGATATCTCTGCTTAAGAGCTCATAATTATGTTGAGACTATAGTTGACCCTACCTGTACGACGCAGGGATATACATGGTACGGATGTACTGACTGCGATGTCGAATCAAATATTTCTAATTACGTTGATCCTCTTGGTCATAACTACGTGTATCTCGGCACAGAAGGAACGAATATGCTTTACAGCTGTTCCCGCTGCGGACAAAATCAAATAAAGCTTGATATTATTGCGGCAATGCATTTTTATGAAAACGCGATAAGCTATGACGAGGAAGGCGCAAAGCCTTATCAGCAGTCAAATTATATCGGCGCTGCTGACGTATACACTGACGGCTACGTTAATGCAAAAGACTTTCTGCTTCTTTCAAAGGCAGTGAACGGCATTGATGTTTCAAACAAAAAGACTACTGTAAACACTTCTTCAACGTATCAGACGATTGACGGCTTCGGCGCATCAGCAGCTTGGTGGAGTCAGGAAGTCGGCGGCTGGGAAAATCTTGACGAGATTATTGACCTTCTTTACAGTAAGGAAAATGGTATCGGTCTTGATATTTACAGATACAATCTCGGCGGCGGCTCTGAGGCTGATACGGCTATCGGCGACTGGAGAAGAAGAGCAGAAGACTTCCTCAGCCCTTCAAGTGACATTAATAACCCTGATACATATGACTGGAACGCAGACGTTAATGCCAGACGGGCACTTGCCTCTGCTCAAAGAGCAAACAGTGACCTTAAGGTAACGCTCTTCTCCAACACTGCGCCTGTATCACTGACAGATAACGGCAAGGGTTACTGCAACAGCGGTGCAAGTAAAAACCTTAGTGAAAGTAACTATCAGGCATTTGCAAATTACGTTGTAAACTGTGCACAGAAGTTCAGAGAATGGGGTTATAACGTAACAACAGTTTCTCCCGTAAACGAGCCTGAGTGGGGATGGGACGGTCCTTCACAGGAGGGCTGCCACTGGGAAGCTGCCGCTCTCAGAACCTTCTATAACAACTATATGGTTCCTACTATCCAAAATAGCAGTGTAAACGGCATCAATCTTTCTGTATGGGAAAGCGGTCAGCTTAATCATTCAAGCTATTGGAATAATCTGATTGCAAATCTGTTCTCTACGGCAAATTCATACAAAAATAACAATGCCAACATCAGAGCATACGTTGACACGATTGATACTCATTCATACTGGGCAAGTGAGAGTGACAGAACGACGGTTGCAAACCAGATAAAGGGCACAAACTACGTAAACTCTGTCAAAAATATCCGCTGTACAGAGTACTGCCAGATGACTAATGACGGAAATTCCGGTGTATATGACCTCATTCAAAAAGAGGGTACCACAAACGGTATGACAATGGCATACGGAATTGCAATGGCTAATATCATTTATCAGGATCTCACAATTCTCAATGCAATTGAATGGGATTGGTGGACTGCTTGCAGCGGCGGTATTTATCCTGACGGACTTGTGTATACAAACAGTAACAACCACGCCGACGTACAGACCTCAAAGCGTTTATGGTGCCTCGGCAACTTCTCAAAGTTCATCGAAGAGGGTGCTGTGAGAATCAGCGTAACAACTACCAATATGGATTCAAGCGTTAAAAAGTGCGCATTCAAGAATCCTGACGGCAGTATTGCTATCGTTTATATTAACAACACAGATAACATTCAGCACACTTCAATCGACGGCTACACATCATTTGAAAGCTACGTAACTGATGAAACTATGAACCTTGAGCTTTATCAGCACGGCTCATCAAACGGCAGGGCAATAGCAATCCCTGCAAGAAGTGTAACTACTGTTGTTGTAAAATAAAAATTAACGGAATTTCCGTATGGAGCGATGACCACATCGCTTCGTGCGCAAACTCAAAGTATCATATAATTAACAGCAGTCTCAAGCAGAATTGGGACTGCTGTTTTGTTTATTAATATCTGAAATACGGGAGGCAGATTGCCTCCTCTGCAATATGTCAGAAATCTGATTTTTTGCTTGTAGGGTAGGATATTATCCTCCCGTATTCTTGTAATTATAAAAAAATCAAAATATTTCTTGACTTTTTCTGACCTTTGTGCTAATATCATAATAGAAAGTCAAAGAAAGTCAAAGTCAGTTATGATTTTTGACCTTTGACCGACTACATAAACAGGGAAGTGACTATAATGAAACTAAGCGATGTAATTGCAGATATGATACTTGATATGTTTGACGATGATACGTCCACAATCCAGATTCAGCGAAATGATCTGGCGGCTCAGCTCGGATGTGTTCCAAGTCAGATAAATTACGTTATCACATCACGCTTTACACCTGAGCAGGGCTACAGAATCGAATCAAGACGAGGTGGCGGAGGCTGTATTATGATAACTCGTGCCGCTACAAAGGAAAATGCCGTTATATCTTTGATAAATTCAATCGGCAGCTCGATTGACGAAAAAAGTGCAAAGTCTCATATATACAATCTGGGCTATCATAATCTTATCAGCGACATTTCGGCAAACATAATGCTTGCCATAGTGGCAGACAGTAATTTCAAGGGTCTGCCGACTGAGATAAAAAACCATATTCGTGCAAGCCAGCTTAAACAGGCTTTGCTTGCGTGTATTGATTAGGAGGGATACGTATGTTATGTCAGCATTGTAACGAAAATATTGCAACAACTCATATCAAACGAAGCATCAACGGCAATAATGAGGAAATGCATCTTTGCAGCTCTTGTGCAAAGGAATTAGGTGTTATGGATGACTTCAGGATGCCGAGCTTTGAGGAAATGTTTGGAGAAAGCCTGCTTGGTGCCTTACTCGGCACGTCACCTTCAGGAGCAAATGCAATCGCAGGAGTTGATCGCTGCAGTACCTGTGGATCATCGTTTAGTGATATCGTAAACAGCGGTCGAATCGGCTGCAGTGATTGCTACAAGAAGTTTGAGCAAAGGCTTGAGCCTTCAATGAGGAAAATTCACGGTAAGACAAAGCATATAGGCAAATACATTTCTTATACGCAAAATGATGAGTCTAAAAAAAGCAATAACGAAAAGAGCGTGAAAAAAGATGAAAATTCTATTGAATCGCTTAAAAATCAGCTTAAATCGGCAGTTGAGGAGCAGAGATTTGAGGACGCCGCTCAGCTTCGTGACAAGATAAATGAGTTGGAGGGCAGTGATGAGTAAGTGGTACAGTAAAGACGGAAATGAAAATGACGTCATTGTTGCGTCATCTGTCAGCATTGCGAGAAATCTCAACTCGACTCCGTTTCCGTGGAGGATGAATAACGAAATGCGCAGAGCAGTCTGCAAGAAGGTTTACGCGGCAATACAAAATTCAAGGCTTGCAGGTGAATTTGAGCTGATTCAGCTTGATTCACTTGACGAAATGAGCAAGTCGGCACTACTTGAAAGAGGGGTTATAAGCAAAAAGCTTCGTTCTCAGGCATTGTTCGGTGCAGTCCTTGTGACGCGGGACGAGTCGGTAACCATTATGCTTTGCGAGGATGATCACATAAAGATTACTGTAAGAGCTACAGGTGAAGACCTTAAGTCAATTTACAGCAGGGCAGATGCTATTGATAATATCTTTATCGACAATCTGAAGCTTGCTTTTGACAAAAATTACGGTTTTCTTACGGCTGACCCTACTTGTATCGGTACAGGTGTAAGGGTGTCATTACTGCTTAATCTTCCGGCAATAAATCAACGAAAAATGATTAGTACGCTCAGTGAAATGATTAATAAGCTTGGCTTTTCAATTAAGGAAGCTATGAACGGAAATGGCGACCTATTCGAGCTTTCAAACGAAATCAGTCTCGGATTATCCGAGGAGAATGCAATTGATAATCTTATCGCTGTTTCTAATCTCATCGTTAAGCAGGAGCGTGCTTTAAGAGGGATAAATTATGTATAAATTCAACTATTTTACTGAAAAGGCAAACGAGGTATTGAATCTCGCTATAAAATCGGCAGAAGCATACGGACATAATTATGTAGGAAGCGAGCATTTGCTGATAGGACTTTTGTCATTAGGACAGGGTATTGCTTATACGCTTCTTGAAGATAAGGGAATGAGCTATACGGCAGCAGACAGTTTTATCAGGGAAAACGTAGGCGAGGGAATGAGCACACAACTTTCTCCTGATGATTTTACTCCGAGGAGCAAAAAAATACTCGACGTTGCGTTTCAAATTGCAAGAAGTATGCTTCATTCCTTCGTAGATACGGAGCACATACTGCTTGGTATTCTTCAGGAGAGCGACTCGTATGCGGTCAAGCTTCTTAATTCCCGCGGAATAGACGAAAAAATGCTTTTTGAGGAGCTTGTGGCAAGCCTCGGCAAATCGTCAATTAACTCTCAGGACAGTACGGGAAAGAAAGGCAAAAACGCTAAATCAAAAACCCCTACACTTGACGAATTCGGCAAGGACTTAACGGCTCTTTCCAAGGAGGGCAAGGTTGACCCTGTAATAGGCAGGGAAAAAGAAATTGAAAGAGTAATACAAATCCTTTCAAGAAGGACTAAGAATAATCCTTGCCTTATCGGTGAGCCGGGTGTCGGCAAGACTGCAATAGCAGAGGGACTTGCACTGAAAATTGTTCAGGGTGAAGTGCCTGAGCTTCTTGACGGCAAAAAAATCGTTGCACTTGATTTAACCTCAATGGTTGCAGGCACAAAGTACCGTGGTGACTTTGAGGAAAGAATTAAGAAGGCTATGGATGAGGTCAAGTCAGCAGGCAACGTAATTTTATTTATAGACGAAGTGCACACAATTATGGGCGCAGGTGCGGCAGAGGGTGCAACTGATGCTGCTAACATTCTCAAGCCGTCACTTGCAAGAGGCGAAATTCAGGTTATCGGTGCTACAACAATTGACGAGTATCGAAAAAATATTGAAAAGGATGCAGCGCTTGAAAGACGATTTCAAAGTGTAATGGTCGGTGAGCCTACAGAGGACGAGGCAATTCAGATTCTTAAGGGACTTCGTGACAAGTATGAGGCGCACCATAAGGTTAAAATCAGCGATGATGCCATTGAAAATGCAGTTAAAATGTCGTCACGCTATATTGCAGACAGATTTTTGCCTGACAAGGCTATTGATCTTATTGACGAAGCCGCATCAAGAGTTCGCCTTAAGGCACTCACAATGCCCGATAATCTTAAGGAAATGGAAAAGGCACTTAAGTCATTGGAGGAAGAAAAATCTTCTGCCGTAAGGGCGCAGAATTATGAGCAGGCGGCAGTGATAAGAGATAAGGAAAAGAGCCTGAAAACACTGCTTGATGAGGAAAAAGAGAAGTGGAAAAATATGTCTGCTCATCAGCTTAAGGAAATATCGACTGATGATATAGCTTCGGTAGTTTCCTCGTGGTCAGGTATTCCCGTAACTCAAATCACTAAAGAGGAAAGCCTGCGACTGCTTAATCTTGAGGAGATTCTCCATCAGCGAATCGTCGGTCAGAACAAAGCGGTTGAAAGTATTTCAAGGGCTATAAGACGAGGCAGAGCAGGGCTGAAAAATCCTAAAAGACCTATCGGCTCATTCATATTCCTCGGACCTACAGGTGTCGGTAAAACAGAGCTTTGCAAAGCACTTGCAGAGGCAATGTTCGGTGACGAGGAAGCTATAATAAAGCTTGATATGTCAGAATATATGGAAAAGCATACCGTGTCAAAGCTTATAGGCTCACCTCCGGGTTACGTCGGCTTTGACGAGGGCGGTCAGCTTACTGAAAAAATCAGAAGAAAGCCGTATTCAATAGTTCTTTTTGACGAAATTGAAAAGGCGCATCCCGACGTGTTTAATATGCTCCTGCAGATTTTGGAGGACGGTGTCCTCACGGATTCTCAGGGCAGAAAGGTAAGCTTTAAGAACAGTATTATCATTATGACGTCAAACGTCGGAGCGTCTAAGATTACTGACAGAAAAACATCTCTCGGCTTTGGCGAAGCTAACGAAAAGAATAGTATTGAAGAGCTTGTAATGGCTGATTTGAAATCCACTTTCAAGCCTGAATTTCTTAACAGAATTGATGAGGTCATCGTCTTTAATCAGCTTGAAAAAGAGGATATCGAGCTTATTGCAAGAGGTATGCTCAAAACTCTTGCACAAAGAACGGCAGAGCTTGGAACACAGCTTGAATTTACAGACAAGGCGGTTGAAGCAATTGCCGAAGCAGGCTTTGACAAGGTTTACGGTGCAAGACCGCTTCGCCGTGCGATTCAGACTAAAATTGAGGACCCTTTAAGCGAGCTTATTCTTGAGGGAAAGCTTACTGACAAATGCACTGTCGATTATGAGAATGGCGAGTTTGTATATAACTAATTTCCATTGACAGTATCGTACCGTTATGCTAAACTGAAAGTAGGTGATTATATGAAAAAGATTTTATGCTTGTTTTTGGCTTTAGTTATAACGGTATGCAGCATTTTTGCAGTTGATTTTACAGCTCTGGCTGATGATGTCAGATTTGGTGCTGATATTTCTTATGTTGACGGTAATTTTGATATTGCTGCGCGTAAAGAGAAGAATGAAAGCTTTGTGATGATAAGGCTCGGCTACATCGCAGGCGGAAAATGGATTCTTGATGATGAATTTAAGTCTAACATCGAGAAAGCCTATAATGCTCAAATGGATTTCGGCGTTTATTTTTACAGCTATGCTTTTGATACCAATGAAGCAAAGGAAGAGGCGGCTTTTGTAATTGATACGCTTAAGTCTTTGCCTGAGGAGTATCTTGAGTATATGACTTTGCCTGTTGCATACGATCTTGAGGATAAACTAATCTCAAATTATTTCAGTACCGCTAATGACAAGGGCAAAGCTCAGATTACAAAGAATATGGTTGCATTCTGCAATGCAATCAGGGATGCCGGCTACACCCCGATGGTTTATGCAAATCTGAATTGGTTTACGAATTATATTGATATCAAAACGGCAGTTGATAACAATTATAAGCTTTGGTATGCGTATTGGCCAAATAAGATTCCTACCGAATTCCTCCAACCGCAAATCGGCAGCACAGGCTATTATGCTGATATGTGGCAGTATGCAGAGGGCGTTAAGGCTACGGGTGAGCCTGATAAAAACGTTATGTACAGTACGATGGGCTGTGAAAAGCACACCTACAAATCAACTACTAAAACTTCAGAAAAAGCAACAAAAACCACGAGCGGAAAAACAGTTACAACTCATACTTGCAGTGATTGCGGTTACAAATATTTATCGACATCAACGATAAACTACGTAAAAACCTTCACCCTCTCCTACACAAGTTATACCTACAACGGCAGTCAAAAAA
>JAFLRZ010000034.1 GCA_022511225.1 Eubacterium sp. | reverse complement strand
AGGTTTTGACTTTCTGCTTTTGCCCGTCTTAAGCAATGAAAAACTCCACTAATACGGCAAGTATTAGTGGAGTTTTTATCACTTTTACGAACAAAATCAGTTTGTCAAAACTGCTTCGCACCTCAAATTTTGCTTTTTTGATGAAAAGCAAGGCATAAAAACGTAGAAATGCTGTCGCATTTCGAGTAATTTTAACGCAGCAGTTCGCAAAAAATCAAAATTGTGAGGCTGTACATCGCTATGCAGGGCGTCCCTTTGACCGCCCGTTTTTTATACGTCAAATATGCAATTAATCTGTCAATCTGCGTGATTGTTAAAAAATTAACTATATCAAATTGGTATAAATTGTATGTTTTTGTATAAAGTGTAAAAATTACAATTTTTTCTTGATTATCGGGGGAAAACAGTATAAAATAAGTAATGCATAAAAGCAATTTTATAAAAATATATATTTCGGAGGTACATTCCAATGGTAAAAGTTGCTATTAACGGTTTTGGCCGTATCGGTCGTCTTGCTTTCCGCCAGATGTTTGATGCTGAAGGCTACGAGGTAGTTGCTATCAACGATCTTACTGATCCTAAGATGCTTGCTCACCTTCTTAAGTATGATACTGCTCAGAGAGGCTATGCAGGTGTTATCGGCGAGGGTAAGCACACTGTTGAGGCTACAGAGAATTCAATCATCGTAGATGGCAAGGAAATCACAATTTATGCTAAGCCAAACGCTGCTGAACTTCCTTGGGGCGAGCTTGATGTTGACGTTGTTCTTGAGTGCACAGGCTTCTACTGCTCAAAGGATAAGGCTCAGGCTCATATTGATGCCGGCGCTAAGAAGGTTGTTATTTCAGCTCCTGCAGGAAATGATCTTCCAACAGTTGTTTACAACGTTAACCACGAAACACTTACTGCTGATGATAAAATCATCTCTGCTGCATCTTGCACAACAAACTGCCTTGCTCCTATGGCAAAGGCTCTTAACGATTACGCTGAGATTCAGAGCGGTATTATGTGCACAATCCACGCTTACACAGGCGATCAGATGATTCTTGACGGTCCTCACAGAAAGGGTGACCTCAGAAGAGCTCGCGCAGGTGCTGCAAACATCGTTCCTAACTCAACAGGCGCAGCAAAGGCTATCGGTCTTGTTATTCCTG
This sequence comes from Eubacterium sp., assembly GCA_022511225.1. Lineage (GTDB taxonomy): Bacteria > Bacillota > Clostridia > Oscillospirales > Acutalibacteraceae > Eubacterium_R. Next base: position 20,368 of record JAFLRZ010000034.1, on the reverse strand, counting down.
AGCTTAACGGCAAGCTTATCGGTGCTGCTCAGAGAGTTCCTACTCCAACAGGCTCAACAACAATCCTTACTGCTGTTGTTAAGGGCGACGACGTTACTGTTGACGGCATCAACGCTGCTATGAAGGCTGCTGCAAACGAGTCATTCGGCTACAATACAGATCAGATCGTATCAATGGATATCGTTGGTATGAAGTACGGCTCACTCTTTGATGCTACTCAGACAATGGTTCTTCCTATTGCTGACGGTCTCTATGAGGTTCAGGTTGTTTCTTGGTATGATAACGAGAACAGCTACACATCACAGATGGTTCGTACAATCAAGTACTTCGCAGAGCTTGACTAATTAAATTTATTTATAGAGATGGGAGGACTTATGGTCCTCCCATTTTTTAACTAAAAATTACCTATGGTAACAATTATTTCTTGCATTATAGGGCAAAATAATATATAATATCTTACGGCAAATTTATTATTTATAATTTTATAATATAGAGAGGTAATGAAATGGACGCATTAAACAAAAAAACTATTGAAGACATTGACGTTAAAGGCAAGAGAGTTCTTGCTCGCTGCGATTTTAACGTTCCTCTTAAGGACGGAGAAATCACTAATGACAAGAGAATCGTTGCCGCACTTCCTACAATCAAGTATCTTATGGAGAACGGCGCAAAGGTTATTCTTTGCTCACATCTCGGCAGACCTAAGGGAGAGTACAAGCCTGAATTCAGTCTTGCTCCTGTAGCTAAAAAGCTTTCTGAGTATCTCGGTGTAGAGGTTAAGCTTGCTGAAGATCCTGAGGTTGTAGGCGAAAATGCTAAGGCAATCGCTGCCGAGCTTAAGGACGGCGAGGTTATGCTCCTCGAAAACGTAAGATACAGAAAAGAAGAAACTAAGAACGAAGAGAACTTCTCTAAGGAGCTTGCTTCTCTCGCAGATATTTTCGTAAACGATGCTTTCGGTACAGCTCACAGAGCACACTGTTCAACAACAGGTGTTGCAGCTTTCCTTCCTGCTGTATGCGGATATCTTATCCAGAAGGAAATTAAGTTTATGGGCGGTGCTCTTGCAGAGCCTAAGAGACCTCTCGTTGCAATTCTCGGCGGTGCAAAGGTTTCTGATAAAATCGGTGTCATCTCAAACCTTATCGAAAAGTGCGATACTATCATCATCGGCGGCGGTATGGCTTACACCTTTATGAAGTTCCTCGGTCACAACATCGGTGATTCTCTCCTTGAGGCTGACTGGATTGAGAAGGCAGGCGAAATGATGAAGGCTGCTGAGGAAAAGGGTGTTAAATTCCTCATTCCTGTTGACAACAAGGTTGGTAAGGAATATGACGAAAACACTGAGGCTATGATTGTAAACAGTGACGAAATTCCTGACGGCTGGATGGGTCTTGATATCGGTCCTAAGTCACAGGCTTTGTTTGCAGATGCAGTTAAGGATGCAGGCACAGTAATCTGGAACGGACCTATGGGTGTTTCTGAGTGGGACAACTTTGCAGCAGGTACAATTTCTGTAGCAAAGGCTGTAGCTGATAGCGATTCTATCTCAGTAATCGGCGGCGGTGACTCTGTTGCTGCTGTTACAAAGCTCGGCTTTGCTGACAAGATGAGCCATATCTCTACTGGCGGCGGCGCATCACTTGAGTTCCTTGAGGGTAAGGATTTACCGGGCATCTGCGCTTTACAGGACAAATAATCTGCAAAGATTAGATATAAAATATTTTACGAGGAGACAGTTATGAATAAAGATCTCAGAAAAGCAGTTATTGCAGGTAACTGGAAGATGAACAACACTCCTGCTCAGACAACTGCACTTATTAACGAAATGAAACCGCTTGTTGCCGACGCAGATTGCGAGGTAGTTCTTTGCGTACCGTTTGTAGACGTTCCTGCAGCAGTTGAGGCTGCAAAGGGCTCAAACATCAAAATCGGTGCTGAGAACGTGCATTTTAAGGACAGCGGTGCTTATACAGGCGAGGTTTCGGCAGATATGCTCCTTGAGCTTGGTGTAGAGTACGTTGTTATCGGCCACAGCGAGAGAAGACAGTATTTCGGTGAAACAGACCAGACAGTTAATCTTCGTACTCTCAAGGCTCTTGAAAAGGGACTTAAGCCTATCGTTTGCGTTGGTGAAACTCTTGAGCAGAGAGAGCTCGGCTATACTGAAACACTTTTGAAGTATCAGACAAAGATGGCTCTTACAAACGTTTCTGCTGACAAGCTTAAGGACGTAATTATTGCTTACGAGCCTGTATGGGCTATCGGCACAGGCGTTACTGCTACTGCTGATCAGGCTGACGAGGGTAACGGCTTTGTCCGCAAGGCAATTGAAGAGGCATACGGTGCTGATGCTGCCGAGGCAGTTACAATTCAGTACGGCGGCTCAATGAATGCTAAAAATGCAGACGAGCTTGTTGCCAAGGTAAACGTTGACGGCGGTCTTATCGGCGGTGCTTCTCTTAAAGCAGAGGATTTCTCAGTAATCGTAAAGGCTGCAAGCAAATAAACAGAGTGACACGACGTTATATTCGAATCGTGGCACTATAGCAAAAAATATGGGTGGGTTCTTCCCACCCATTGTATCTATGGAGGAAAAATTATGAAAAAACCTGTAGTTCTTTGCATTATGGACGGCTTCGGCAAAAATGAGAGCGACTACGGCAATGCTGTTACTACTGCCAAAAAGGTTAACCTTGACAGGATTATGGCAGAAAATCCATATACTTATATTGGTGCCTCGGGTCTTGACGTCGGTCTTCCTGACGGGCAGATGGGCAATTCCGAGGTAGGACATACAAATATCGGTGCCGGCAGAATCGTTTATCAGGAGCTTACAAGAATCACTAAATCTATCGAGGACGGCGATTTCTATGAAAATGAAGCTATGAAAACGGCAGTTCAGAACGCTATTGATAACGGTACTGCACTTCATCTTATGGGTCTTATGAGTGACGGCGGTGTTCACTCTCACAATTCTCACATCTGGGCAATCGTAAAGCTTGCTAAGAAGATGGGACTTGAAAGGGTTTATCTCCACTGCATTATGGACGGCAGAGATGTTCCGCCGACAAGCGGTAAGGATTTTGTAGCTGAAGCAATTGCAAAGCTTGATGAAATCGGTGTAGGCAAGGTTGCAACTGTTGTCGGCAGATACTACGCTATGGACAGAGATAATAACTGGGACAGAGTTAAGAGAGCATACGATGCGCTTGTATTTGGCAAGGGTATTCAGGCGATTGATCCTGTTAAGGCTATTGAGGAGTCATACGAAAAGGTAGATGCAGACGGCAAGAACGTTACAGACGAATTTATCGAGCCTACTGTATGCCTTGAAAATGAGGGCAGAATCGGCGCAAAGGACAGCGTTGTATTCTTCAACTTCAGACCTGACAGAGCAAGAGAAATCACAAGAACTTTCGTTGACGATGATTTCACCGGCTTTGACAGAGAGCGTTTTGAGCTGACGTACGTTTGTATGACTCAGTATGATGCAACTATGCCGAACGTGCTCGTTGCTTTCAAGCCGCAGAGCCTTGATAATACTCTCGGTGAATACCTTGCTGATAATAATATGACACAGCTCAGAATTGCTGAAACTGAGAAATACGCTCACGTAACCTTCTTCTTTAACGGCGGTGTTGAGGCTGTAAACGAGGGAGAGGACAGAATTCTTATTCCGTCACCAAAGGTTGCAACGTACGATCTCAAGCCTGAAATGAGCGCATACGAAGTATCTGAAAAGCTTGATGAAGCAGTGCTTTCGGGCAAGTATGACGTTGTTATCGTAAACTTCGCAAACTGTGATATGGTTGGGCACACAGGCGTTTTTGATGCGGCAGTTAAGGCAGTTGAAGCTGTTGACAAGTGCGTTGGCTCGCTATATGATGCAGTTGTAAAAATGGGCGGATGCCTCTTTATTACGGCTGACCACGGTAATGCCGATATGATGAAGGAGCCTGACGGCTCACCGTTTACTGCTCACACTACAAACCCTGTACCTTTTGTTGCTGCAAATTGCGGCGAGGGTGTAGAGCTTCGCGAGGGCGGCAAGCTTTGCGACATTGCACCGACTATGCTTAAGATGATCGGTCTTCCTCAGCCTGCAGAAATGACAGGTCAGTCGCTTATCAAGTAAACTAATAATAAAAATGAAACGCTTACCGTGCAATCTGTACGGTAAGCGTTTTTGTATTGCTATAAATGATTTTGATTACATAATATCCGCAAGTGTCTTTTTACTGAGAAAGTCCGATATTACTCCGTCAAGCTCTGTCCATAGCTTGTGTGATTTGCAGCTTATCTTGTTTTCACACGCAAAGCTTTCATCCACGCAGGCAACGGGTGCAATACCGCCTTCGGCAACAGTAAGTATATCAAGAATCGTGTATTCCTCAGCATTGTGCTTTAGCCTGTATCCGCCGTTTTTTCCGCGAACACTCTCTACAAGTTCGTTTTTATTCAGCGCAGAAATAATTATTTCAAGATATTTTATACCGATATTTTCACTCTCTGCTATATCCTTCAGAGAAACTAATCCCTCATCCTGATGAGAAGCAAGATACGACATAATCATAAGAGCATATCTGCCCTTTGTGGAAATCATCATTATTCCTTACCTCCAAAAAACTCCTTAGCTATGCGCACACTTTCCATAGCGTCTTTAGCATAATAGTCAGCACCAATCATGTCTGCGTATGACTTCGTAAGAACAGCTCCGCCTACGAGCACCTTTGCATTCGTGTTCCTGTGAATAAGCTCTATTGTCCTTTCCATATTAGGTACTGTAGTAGTCATAAGGGCAGAAAGTGCAACAAGACTTACGTTTTGTCTGACAGCCTCTTCAAGCACCTTTTCACATTTTACGTCCTTGCCGAGGTCAATTACGTCAAAGCCGTAGTTTGAAAGAAGCACCTTTACTATATTCTTGCCAATATCGTGAATATCACCCTCAACAGTGGCAATTATTATTTTATTTTCACTCTTTTTATCCTCACCAGAAAGCAGAAGATGCCCTTTTATTACGTCAAAAGCCTCTTTTGCAGAATCTGCACTCATAAGAAGCTGAGGCAGAAAGAGCTTGTTTTTCTCAAACCCGTCACCGACTGTATCAAGTGCAGGGATGATATATTCGTTTATAACGTCAAGCGCCTTATGCTCTTTAAGAAGCTTCTTTGCACACGCACCTGCGTCCTCCTTCATACCCTTGATTATTGCTGTTTTAAGGTCGTATGAAGTCTTTTCTGCCTGATGAGGCTGAGTATCCATTACGGAATTTATATAATCAGTACAGTTGTCGTCATATCCGTTCAGCGCATTAAATGAATAATAAGCATTCATCATAGGCTCGCTGAGTGGATTAATTATTCCTGCTGAGAGTCCGTTAGCAAGTGCAAGAGTAAAGAATGCAGTGTTTACGGCATCCCTTTTGGGCAGACCGAAGCTGATGTTTGAAACACCCAAAACAGTAGCTACACCAAGCTCATTACGGATATAATTAACTGCTTTGAGGGTTTCTTTAGCATTATCTTTATTCGTTGAAATAGTCATAGTCAGAGCATCTATTACGAGATCCTTTTTATCTATGCCATACTTCTTTGCAGCAGAAATAATTTTCTTTGCAATATTTATTCTGCCCTGTGCCGTTTCAGGAATACCTGATTCATCAAGGCAGAGGCAGACGAGCACACCGCCGTATTTTTTTACAAGCGGAAAAATCTGCTCCATAGATGATTTCTTGCCGTTGACGGAATTAATCATCGCCTTGCCGTTATAAAGCCTCATAGCCTTTTCGAGCGCCTGAGGGTCGGAGCTGTCAAGCTGAAGGGGAAGAGGGAGTACGCTTTGCAGATTATATACTGTCTGACTAAGAATCTCAACCTCGTCAATTTCAGGAAGTCCTACGTTGACGTCAAGTATGTGAGCACCCTTTTCCTGCTGAGCAAGACCCTCTTTAACGGCATAGTCCATATCGTTATTACGCAAGGCTTCCTTAAAGAGCTTTTTGCCCGTAGGGTTAATTCTTTCTCCGATAATAACAGGCTTTCCGCCAAGCTCAACAGAGCAGGAATAAGAAGTCACAACCGTAGCATTTTTCTTTTCGGGGACATTATCTTCAATGCCTTTGCAAAGCGAAATCATAGACTTTATGTGCTCAGGTGTCGTACCGCAACAACCACCGAGAACAGACACCCCGAGCTTTGCAATCTCTGCCATATCCTCTGCAAATTCCTTTGGAGAAACGTTGTAAACAGTTTTGCCGTTTACTGATTCCGGAAGTCCTGCATTAGGCATTACTATAATAGGAAGAGAGGTACATTCTCTAAGCTCTTTAACAAGTCCTATCATCTGCTTCGGGCCAAGTCCGCAGTTGAAGCCGATACAGTCAACTCCGAGGCCTTCGAGCATTGCTGATGCCGTTTTTACGTCTGCACCCGTAAGGAGTCTGCCATTTTCGTCAAAAATCATAGACGAAATAATCGGCAGATCGCAGTTTTCCTTTGCGGCAAGCACGGCTGCCTTGAGCTCGTACGTATCGCTCATAGTTTCAATCAGAACTACATCACTGCCGTCTTTTCCTGCAATAACAACCTCGCTGAAGAGAGATACTGCCCTTTCAAAATCAAGGTCACCCATAGGCTTAAGAAGCTTACCCGTAGGGCCAATATCAAGCGCAACCAATTTGCCTGCTTTGCCTGCAAGAGCTACACCTGCCTTTACGATTTCAGAAACGTTATCGTATTTAAGCGAATTTGCACCGAAGGTATTAGCTGTTATAAATTCTGCTCCTGCTTCACAGTAAGCCTTGTGCACGGCAAAGACCCTTTCAGGCTCGGTAATATTCAGTTGTTCGGGAAGCTCACCTGCCGATAAATTCAGCATACTTCCCATTCCACCGTCAAAAAATCTAATCATCTTCAATACCTATAAAAGCAGTAACCGATTTTGTCGGCACCATCTGGCAGGTGTCCGTCAAGCTCAGTCCGATTCTTTTCGTTAAATCTATCAATTCAAATATCTTCTCGTTTTCCGTTATGTCAAGGTCGAAATATCCCGGTGAATATCTTTGCCTGAGAGCAAATCCCTGTGAACGAAGCCCGTCCTCTAAGCAGTCGCACACTTCTTCAATTTTAGATGCAAGGCAAGCCTGAAGTACTGTCGCTCTCGTCATATCAACGGCACTGTAGGTTCGCAGAAGCCTGTCACACTCTGTACCGAGGGTCGCACCAAAAACTACTGCTCTTTTGCAATTTTTTAGGTTTTCGGCAAGCCTTTTGCTGACAAATTCATATTCACCGATAACGACCTTGCCCTCATACACCGTACAGTCAAATATTCTGTGAAGCGTTTTCGGCGCCACGCATCTGCTGACCTCGTCACAGCATTCGTCAATAAGCTCAAGAAGTCTTGCATCATCAGTCCTTGAAGAGGTACGAAGGTAGCGCAAAATTTCTGCCCTATTCATTTATTATTGCTGACAGTCCTTCCATAATGTTGTGTGCCACGTCAGGCTTGTTCATAGTATAGATATGTATATTATTAACACCGTTAGCCATAAGGTCAATGATTTGCTCTGTAGCGTAAATAATGCCCGCCTGCTTCATAGCATCAGGATTTTCACCAAAGCGCTCCATGATTTTTTCAAATTTCTTCGGCACGGAGCAGTTGGAAAGCTCAACACTTCTTTTAATCTGTGATGCATTAGTTATCGGCATAATCCCTGCAACAATCGGCACGTTTATTTCTTTGATTGCACACATCTCTCTGAAATTGAAGAAAGCCTCATTGTCAAAAAACATCTGACCGCAAAGGAAGTCAACACCGTGGTCAACCTTGTCTTTGAGTCTTGCGATGTCCTCAACCCTGTTTGGCGATTCGGGATGAGTTTCGGGATAGCAGGCAGCCCCGATACAAAAGCTCTTTCTTGCTTTTATATCATCAATGAGCTCGCTTGCGTGGAAGTATTCCTGCTTGCCAAGCATATCAAAGTCCTTTGGAATATCACCGCGAAGCGCAAGAATATTCTCAACCTTGTTTGCCTCTAATTCGTCAAGAACGCTTTTTACCTTTTCTTTTGCAGAATTAATGCAGGTTATGTGCGAAAGGGGGGTTATACCGTACTGCATAATTGATTTTGCAATTTCGGTAGTGTAACCGCTTGTCGTGCCTGCCGCACCGTAGGTTACACTCATCCAGGCAGGATTATCTTTAACCATTTCTGCGATAACCGACTTCGTATCCGATATTTTTGCCCACTGCTTCGGCGGGAATACCTCAAACGAAACAGTGACCCTTTTGCTGTTGATTACGTCAGTAATTTTCATCAGTACAACCTCCCTTTTTGTATATAATAAGTATATATGTAAAATTATACAACATAATCAGCAAAATTCAAGAGATAAATAATAAGTTTGATTTTAATATGAAAAAGTTAGAAAAAATGAGAAAACAAGAGATAATTACCTTATTGATAAAATTTATTCAAAAATTTTGTTGACTATTGAACATCACTGTGCTATTATATTGACACATTTGAAAGAACTGCGTAGGCGGTCAATATAATCAGGAGGATAAGATTATGTCAACATTTATGCCAAAAGCTGACGAAATCGAACGCAAGTGGTATGTAATTGATGCTGCTGACAAGCCTCTCGGAAGAGTTGCAAGCGAAGCTGCTATGCTCTTAAGAGGTAAGCATAAGGCTATCTTTACACCAAACGTAGATTGCGGTGACTTCGTTATTATTATCAACACAGACAAGGCTGTTCTTACAGGCGATAAGCTCAACAAGAAGTTTTATTATCACCACAGCGGTTACATCGGTAACCTTAAGACAGTTGATTACGGCACCCTTATGAATGAAAAGAGCGATTTCGCTATGATGAAGGCTGTAAAGGGTATGCTCTCAAACTCTACTCAGGGCAGAAAGCAGCTTACAAGATGCCATGTCTATAAGGATGCACAGCACAAGCACGAGGCTCAGAAGCCTGAAGCTTGGGAAATGTAAGGGAGGTATCTGAATTATGTATGAAGCAAATCCTTATTTCTACGGAACAGGTAGAAGAAAAGAATCTGTAGCTCGTGTCAGAGTATATGCAGGTACCGGTAAGATTACTATTAATGACAGAGATATTGACGATTATTTTGGTCTTGAAACACTCAAGCTTATCGTTCGTCAGCCTCTCACTCTTACAGAAACAACAGAGAAGTTTGACATTGTTTGCCGTGTAAACGGCGGTGGTGTTACCGGTCAGGCAGGTGCTATCCGTCACGGTATCGCAAGAGCACTTCTTCAGTATGACGAGTCACTTCGTCCTGCTCTTAAGAAGGCTGGCTTCCTCACTCGTGACCCTCGTATGAAGGAAAGAAAGAAGCCGGGTCTCAAAAAAGCTCGTCGCGCACCACAGTTCTCAAAGAGATAATCAGTTATCTTACAGAACATTCAAAAACCCCGAAACCATCACGGTTTCGGGGCTTTCTTCATTTTTGTCGTATTCTTTAAATCGATTACAACTATATTTATCTATTTTTACTTTGCTATTTTCTTGCAGGAATAGCAGATATTTTACATATCATCAGCTATATTTTCATAAAAATCAGCTGCGTCTCGTGAGTTATAATCTTATGGATGCCTGCTCTATATGTGTTTCTTGAAAGCTTTTTTCATCTCTATCATTGTATCAATTAGCCAATCAAACTGTGAATTCCACGTGCTTTTATTATCAAAAGATACTTCTTTCTCAATTGCAATACGGCTTGCCTTGCGGTTAGGTAATTCTTGCCAGTCAAATTTTAAATTGGAATCCGACTCAATAGTTTTTTTATTTTGAAGCAATGCCTGAAATAATTCCGTGTCATCAGATATGTATAATTCGACTCTTAATTTGTTTTGAGTTTTTATTTGTGACACTACAATTTCACAAGCAGAAGAACCTATGCTGAAACCTAACCATGAATCCATTGGTGGTTTTCTTCGTCTAAAGTTTTTTGCGAATAGACTATTTTTGAAGGCATAGTCCTCAAATGCTAACCAATAATCATATCTTTGTTGTTGAGACTCATTAACTGATTCATTTTTCTTCAATTCTCTCGTCCAGTCATTAGGTTTTTCAACAACTTCAAATTTCACAGCAGGGTCGGAATTTCCTATACGATACAGCTTTATTTCGCAAAGAAAGAAGCCGATTTTATCATCAGTATGGTTATTCAACCATTCTATTGCGGCTTTGTGCTCTTCACGAGCATGCTTTACAACCCAGATAATCATATTAGCTGATTTACCTGATGCATAAGTTATCAGTTTGCCAAGATGGTCGTGGTCAGTATCTTCAAGTTGATTTTCAATGATGATTTTTCTCTCGGTACTTGTTTCAGTAGCAAAAATATCAACGTTGAAATCACCCACCGATGATTCTGTTTCATCTACTGTAATATCAAAACCCACAGCATCAGCCAAAATAGCTATATTATCATCACGTGAAAGCCACGGAGTAAAATCTAATGCCTCGTGAGGCCATATTTTTCTCAAATCTTTTATTTCTTCGAGTTTACTTAAATTTGCCATATTTTATTCCTTTCAATACACACACGTTGAAAAAACTACGTATTCAAAAGTACAATAGCAAAATTTTACAAAAAAATCAATACTATATGCTTCCGAAATCGAAAGCGTTTTTGTCGGCGTTTTTGGATATAATTGAAATCATGTAAATTGAGATATATACTAATAAAACATATTGATGTATCGGTAAAATTATAGTAAAATATGATTATTGTATTAGGGGGTTGTTATGCCTACTTGGATTAATCATTTCAGAGTGGCTGATAAGCTGCTTGATAAAATAGACACTCTTGACAAAGAGTATTTCATAGTTGGAACAGTGGCTCCTGACTGCGGAATACCTGATAAAGAGCACGGCATATATAAGCCGTATACGGGAATCACACATTTTACAAAGGAGCTTGAATATTCAAAAAAGACTGATTGTGACTACGAATACGTGTACCAAAAATACATAAAAAATGAAAAGGATATAAAGAAAAAGTCTTTTTATATTGCTTATTTTATTCATCTGCTGACTGACTGCATATTTGCAAAAAATGTTTTTGCTCCGATTGAAAACAGCTTGGGGGATTTTAGAAAAAATAAAAAGCTTCGTGAACAGATTAAGAGTGAAAGGAATAATACAGATTTCTTGTATTTGAGGAACAACATCAGTCCGTCATATGAAATGTTCAAAAAGTGTAAAGCTTGGAGTGAAAATTACCCCGAGTGGTATAAAAATAATGAAATTGCTACCCAAATGAAAAATATAGTAAACTACTACGAAAACACAGAATATAAAGAAACAACTTTTGAATATATTACACCTGAGCTAATGGATGAGTTTGTTGATTATACATATAAAATTGTAATCGAAGAATTATCTAAAAGGCATATAGTATTATAACGTGATTGTTTAGGAGGGGATAGGATGATTAGAGAAATACGTAAAAATGATTTTAACGGACTCAGTATGCTTTACACTCATTTGCACAGTAACAAGCCTATACCTGACAATGAAATGACTCAGGCAATATTTGATGAAATTCTTGCTGACAAAAATCATCATATAATTGTGGCTGAGGAGAATGGTGAAATCGTTTCCTCGTGCGTTTGCGTGATAATTCCTAATCTGACGCACAATCAACAGCCTTATGCATTGATAGAGAATGTTGTTACTCATAAAGCCCACAGAGGCAGGGGGCTTGCAAGTGCCTGCCTGTCATACGCAAGGGATATTGCAAAGAAAAATAATTGCTACAAAATGATGCTTCTTACCGGCTCAAAGAAACGGAGCACGCATCGGGTTTACCGCAAAAACGGCTATAACAGATTTGAAAAAACCGGATACATACAAAGACTAAAGTGACATAAAGATTAAGGTGAAATTATGATAGAAGTAAGATACGCAAAATATGAGGACTATGAGCTCGTTTTGACTATAGATTCGTCAATCGGCGAGCTTAAGTGGAGGGAATGGACAGATTCAAAGCAGGCTGTTGTTGCATTCCTTAACAATGAATTTGCAGGCTGGCTTCAGTACGGTTTATTTATGGAAAAAATGCCATTTGTAAACAGGCTGTACGTTTTTGAAAAGTATCAGAGGCAGGCAGTCGGCTCTTTTTTACTGCTGTACTGTGAGGACGCGGTAAGAAATCTCGGCTACAAGCAAATAATGCTTTCAGTTGAATCGATGAATACGGCACGGGAGTTCTACAAAAAGTTAGGGTATACCGAGCTTGGAGGCTTTGATTATTTCGGTGAGCACAAGGAATTAATGCTTGGAAAGGAACTGAAGGCACCGAGTTGCTGCCACAGGGACTAAATAATTAACGGCAAGGTAAAATGCATTGAAACAGAAGGAAAAAAACACTTTTCGGAAAATTGAATATCACAAAAAAGAAAGCTTTTATCTCATCGTTCGTGGGATAGAGGTAGGCATTGCAGCAGGTCTTATAGCCGTATTATACCGCTATATGCTCTCGTTTGCCGAGAATGGACTGATGAAAGTTCTCGATTTCATCAAGGGCAGTCCGTCAAAAATTATTTTATGGTTTTTACTTCTTATCGCAGTCGGCGCCTTCGTTGCATTTCTCAACAAATGGGTGCCGTTAGCAGGAGGCTCGGGTATTCCGCAAATCAACGGCGAGGTCAAGGGACATATTGAAGCAAGCTGGTGGAGAGTTATTCTCGGCAAGCTTGTAGGTGGCACGGCTTCTGTATTTTGCGGTCTGTCATTGGGCAGAGAGGGTCCGAGCGTTCAGCTTGGCGGTATGGCGGCAAAGGGTGTTGCAAGGCTCACTAAGGCAGACAAGACTACTGAGCTGCGTATGATAAGCTGTGGTGCAGGCGCCGGAATGTCTGCCGCCTTCAATGCACCGCTTGCAGGAATTATGTTCACTCTTGAAGAAATCCATCATACCTTTGACAAGAGCGTGCTTTGTATGGGAATAGTGGCAACAGTTACGGCTGATTTTGTGTCAAAGCTCTTTTTCGGTCAGAGTACTGTCTTTCGTTATGATGCAGCTGCTATTGCACTTCGTCATTACTGGATACTTGTTCTTATGGGTATTTTCCTTGGTATCAGCGGTGTGCTTTACAATATTATAATGATAAAAATGCAGGATATTTACAAGAGTATCCGCATAATTCCGACGTATATCAAGCTGCCTTTAGTCTTTGCACTGAGTGGTGCAGTCGGCCTTGTGATGCCACAAATTCTCTGTGGCGGTCACTCAATGGAGAACATTTTACTCAAAGATAATCTGCCGATTTCTGCAATGCTGATTCTTGTTACAGCTAAATTCTTCTTCGGTGCAATATGCTTTGCATCGGGTGCTCCGGGCGGTACACTTTATCCGCTTTGTATTTTAGGTGCATATCTCGGCGGCGTTTTCGGCAGCGGTGCAATAAATATTTTGGGTCTTGATTTTGCACTCAGAGAGGAATTTATAATACTGGGAATGGCAGGATTCTTTGCTTCTATTGTAAGAGCACCTATTACGGGAATAGTCCTGATGTTTGAGCTTACAGGCAATATGAATAATCTTCTGCCCATTGCAACAGTCAGTCTTATCAGCTATGCGGTTGCCGAGCTTCTCGGCGTTACTCCGATATACGAGGCTCTTCTTGAGAGAATTTTAAGCTCGAAGCACGAGGAGCCTAAATTCAGAAAAACCAACGAAAAGATACTTAAAAGCTATATCGTGCCTGTCGGCAGTCCTGTCCACAGGAAAAAGGTTATGGATATTGACTGGGGCAAGCACTGCCTCGTTGTGAGCATTGAAAGAGATAACGTTTCGATCACGCCAAAGGGCGACACCGTAATCAAGGAGGGTGACGAGCTTGTTATCCTCGTCAGCCAGAGAAGATTTGGAAATGACAACGAAAAGCTTGAAAGAATACTGAGAGGGTAGCATATGAAAATTAACGTATCAAAGGCTAAGGAGCTTAAAACAATTAAGGGCTTTGGGGCATCCTCGTGCTGGTGGAGTACCCACGTGCCCTTTGACAAGGCAGAGGAAATAATCGATTTGCTTTACGGCGATGACGGACTAAAAATGAACATTTACCGTTACAATGTCGGCGGCGGATGGGAGGATGGGAATTTCCGTATCGCTAACCCGTGGAGAAAAATTGAAAGCTTTATGAACGGGGACGGAAGCTTTGATTACAGTAAGGATGCGAAAGCAGTCAACGTAATGGATAAGGCACTTGCTACAGGCAACGTTGACACTCTGATTTTCTTTGCAAATTCTCCCCATTATTCCCACACTGTAACGAAGCAGACGAGCGGCGGATTCACCGAGCACTTTTCAAATCTTGACAGGGCGCACTACGACGATTTTGCGAGATATTTTATAGACATTGCCGAGCATTTTACCCAAGAGGGTTACCCTGTAAAATACATAAGTCCGATTAATGAGCCTCAATGGAAATGGGGCGGAGGACACGTTTGGCAGGAGGGATGTCACTACGAGCCTGATGAGGTAAGGGACTGTTTCCTTGCATTTGCAAAGGAGCTTGAGAGGAGAAATTCATCGCTCTTGCTCTACGGTCCTGAAAGCGGTGCTCCGGAGGATCATACAAAAGAATATTACGAGCTTCTTTCTGCCGAGCCTCTGATTATGAAATATCTTGACACCTTTGCATATCATTCATATCACGTTGACAATGACGTTAAGGTGAAAACAGATTTCGGCAAATGGGCGCAGGAAAACGTTAAAACTCCCCGTCTTGATATGAGTGAGTGGTGCGAGCTGCCCTGTAAGAACGATACTAAATCTATTGAAAGCGCACTGATTATGACAAGAATAATCGGTGAGGATCTGATTTATTCAATGGCTGACAGCTGGACTGCCTGGGTGTGTGCTAATCAGTTTGCCATTCGCGACGGTAAAAATTATAGCGACGGTTTGCTTTCGGCAACGAATGACTGGTCGGAATATGAAATTGCTATGAGATATTATGCAATGGCTCACTATTCAAAATATATCCCAATCGGAAGCACGAGCCTTGATATAGGTTATCAGACGAACAGAGGGTTCAGCGTATTTGCGTTTAAAACACCTGCCGGAAATACTGTAATCGTATCGGCAAATTTCAGCAATGCAAAAAGAGTTATCGAGCCTGATATTAAATTTGAAAGCGCAAGGGTGATAACGACTACTAAAGCAAGTCAGCTCAGTGAAGAAATTGCAGACAAAATTACCGTTCCCCCTATGAGCATCGTGACTGCAATAATATGAACCGTTAAATCGGCACGATATATAATTTGTTGACAAATCCCGACCTTTGTATTATTATTGCAGTATATTAAGAGAGGGGATGACAAGATGACAACTGTTTTTTTGAATGCCGACTTTATTTCTCTTAACGAGAAGAATGACATATATTCAGTAATGGTGACTCATGGCAAACTGATTGAGCATATCGGATTTGCCACGCCGCTTTGCTATGACGACAAAAAGGTTGTTGACTTAAACGGTATGACCGTTGTGCCCCTGATTTGCGACAAGGTAGGCACGGAGTATAAGCACGCTCACTGTACTGTTTTAGCTTCGGGTGAGCAGGCTGATTTTGCCGTGTTTGACAAAAATCCGTATAAATTTGATGATGCTCAGCTTGTTAGTGTGTATGTTAAAGCAAAGCTAAAGAGTTAAAGGCGAAGAAACCCCGTAGAAACTGATGTTTCTACGGGGTTTTGCCTGTCATAATCAGAACGGGAGGCAGATTGCCTCCTCTACAATATAACAGAAGTGTCATTGATTATTCGTAGGGGGAAGATATTATCCTGCCGTATTAAAGAAATTTACAATCCTAAAAACGCCTTGACATTTTCAATACTTTCAATTCCCTGCTTATATCCAAGCTCATATATTGCTTTTAGCTTCTGCTTATCGGAATTGAGCGTTGAAGTGTTTAGAGGCTCAGGCGGACAAACGATAAAAATATTTCCGAGCCTTTCCTGCTCAAAAATATATTCTCGCTGACTGTTATATGCGTTGTGCCTGTCGAGTATTTTTTCGGCTGTTTGAGGATATTTTTTGAGTATTCTTTTTATAATTCTATCGTACCCTACAGGCCTTTTTGTGTAGCCTCTGTCCTGCGTTAATATTACGATGCACTTTTCACAGCCGTCATCAAATGCCCTTTTCAGAGGAACAGAGTCAACAAGTCCGCCGTC
Source organism: Eubacterium sp. (assembly GCA_022511225.1). Lineage (GTDB taxonomy): Bacteria > Bacillota > Clostridia > Oscillospirales > Acutalibacteraceae > Eubacterium_R. The sequence goes on along the minus strand of JAFLRZ010000034.1, from coordinate 4,136 downwards.
ATAGTAATAATTGCCGTTTATTTCAACAGGCTTTGTCGCAAGAGGAAGTGCACAGCTTGCCCTGAGCTCCTCACATTGTTCCCTGAAAGACGTCGGATAGAGGTACTCCGCCTCTCCTGTCTCAGCGTTAGTTACAACGGCACACATTGTTGCACCTGCCTTTTCATACGTGTCGTAATCAAGCGGCAGAATATCATACGTCAGCTCGCCGAATATCCATTTTGAATTGAGATATTCACCGTTTTTAATCATTGATTTAACGCTCATATATCTTTCGTCGCCTGAGTAGTTTATGGTGATATCTCTCATTCTGTGCAGGTTTTTGCCTAAAAAAGAAACACCGTTGCACGTACCTGCCGATACACCTATCACGTACGGAAATTCTATTCCGTGCTCAATGAAAGCATCAAGCACACCGCTTGTAAAAATCGCACGCAGCCCTCCGCCTTCAAGCACAAGACCTGATGAAAAGCACTTATTTTCCATTAACTCACTCCCTAAAAATAAAACACAAGACTGCTTCAGTATGAAGCAGTCTTCAGGCTGTTGATAAACGGTTTGAACCACACTAAAGGCAAAAGATTTTATCGTAGGTGAGGATATTATCCTCCCGTGGAATATTGCACAATAGTAAAAATCAGCTTGAACATCGAATTCAAGCTGATTTTGCGTTTTATCACTTTGGCAATTCTACCGTACCTTTGTATGTCTACGAATTGCCAAATTCATAATTCAGTTCCGTTTCTCGAAACCTGTCAATTTTTTATTCAGCGTCTTTCTTAGCTGCCTTTTTCTTTGCAGCAGGCTTTTTCTTAGGAGCTTCCTCTGCCTTTTCCTCGGCAGGAGCTTCTTCTACAGGCTTTGCCTCAACAATTTCAATCTCGTTGTCGCACTCGAAGAAATCGTTATCGTCAAAATATTCAGGCTCCTTTTTAGCAGTAAGCTTTGTGACAGCAACGTAAATTGCACCTGCAACTGCAGCAATTGCAATGATTGCACTTATAACTTTAAGTATTTTTTTAATATTCATTATTTTACCCCCTTAAAACTATACTTCTATTATAAAGTTAATAGTCTATAAAGTCAAGACGAAAAAAATAAACTCCCGCAAGATATGCGAGAGCTTACGAAAAATTCAATTAAGCGTTAGCTTTCTTAGCAAGATTGCTCTTCTTTCTTGCTGCACAGTTCTTATGAATAAGATTGCTTGCTGCAGCCTTGTCAATCTTCTTAACAGCATCCTTAACGAGTGCATCCTTATCAGCTGCATTCTCTTCAATAGCGATATTAGCCTTCTTGATAGCTGTCTTAAGTGCTGAATTAGCAGCCTTATTGTTAGCAGCCTTTGTAGCGTTTACCTTAACTCTCTTCTTTGCTGATTTAATGTTAGCCATACTTCTCACTCCTTTTAATTCGGCAGATTAGATATAAAGGGAATACTCCCTGTGTCTTTTACGCTCAATAATATTATCATAACTGATATTAAAATGCAAGTATTTTTTTATTTTTGGATATACTTTTATTGAAAAAACTAAAAAACAGGGTGTGTAAATTGGAAAAAAGAACGGATTTGGCACTTGAATGCTTTGACTCAGCGGACAAAACTGCACTTTCAGGCGTAAAGGTTGAGGAGGATTCCTCTGTAACGACAGTAACAGTTCTGAACGAAGAAGGTGCAAAGGCAATCGGAAAGCCTGTGGGCAAATACGTAACCTGCCGTTTTGAAACGATTGCAAACAACAATGATATTTTTGACGGAAGAATCGATAATATTTCATCTATTCTCAAAAGCCTTTTGCCCGACAATATGACCTCGGTGCTCGTTGCAGGTATCGGAAATCTTGACATCACCGCCGACGCACTCGGCCCTATGACGAATGACTATATTCTTTCAACGCGTCATCTGAAGAATGAAAAATTTTTCAGTGATCTCTTCTGCGTTTCGAGTATTTCCACCGGTGTTCTCGGTGATACGGGAATTGAAAGTGCCGAAATTGTAAAGGGCGTAGTTGACGTTATAAAACCCTCCTGCGTTATCGCTGTTGACGCTCTTGCCGCCTCGTCTGTTGACAGGCTCGGAACTACCGTTCAGCTGAGCGATACAGGAATAGCCCCCGGCTCAGGTGTCGGCAATCACAGATATGAGCTGTCTATGGCAACGCTCGGCGTGCCCGTAATTTCACTTGGTATTCCAACAGTCGTTTCGACGTCTGTGATTAATAATGAAAGCTCCGACGAGCTGATGTTTGTAACTCCGAGAGAAATTGACAAAATCACCGATATGGGTGCAAAAATTATAGGAATGGCAATTAACACCTGCTTTCAAAAAACACTTACCCCTGAGGAAATATTTTCACTGCTCGGATAGATTAATTATTAAGCATAGTATATTTTGACATATTTTATCATAAATATATGTATAATACTAATTATATTATGCGGTGAGCTTATGAAAAAGGATATTATAACTCTGTCTGTCAACATTATATCTATTGTAATGGTTTTTGTACTTGTTGTTAATTTTACACCAAATATAAAAAACGGAATAAGAGAATTCAGCAAAGGAGTTGTCTATGCTTTTAATCCTCTGCCCCTTGCAGAAAAATTTACTAAAGCTGAAGATAATAAATCCGATAAAACTGATAATACTAATACTACCACACGGGAAGCACAGCAGGTTATGCGAAGAATAACAGGGAAGGACAGCGACCTATATTCAGATATAAAGGATACTCCTGCTGATATAGCAAAGCTCATGAGCAACGCTGAAAAAACAATTAAAAATGAAAAGGTAAAGGGCAAAACAAGTGAAGAGGCTTACTTCGGCGGGGGAACGCTGGTGTCCTTTGACGGAGTGGAGGTCCAGAGTAAAATACCCACTTCGTTTTATAAGCTCGATATTAAGTCTCTCCTTGAACAGAAGGCAGATCTTAATATTAAGGATAAATCAAAACCAACTATTCTTGTTTACCATAGTCATACAACTGAAAGCTATACGCTTCTTGATGTGGGTTATTATACAAAGTCTCTCGACCTTCGCTCAGATGATAAATCAAAAAATATGGTGAGGGTGGGAGACGAGCTTTGTGAGTATCTTGAAAGGCAGGGCTACGGCGTTATCCACGATAAAAAAATTCACGATACCGACTACAGCGGTGCTTATGACCACTCGCGCAAGACTATTGAAGAATACCTTGAAAAATATCCGTCAATAGAAGTAACAATTGACGTTCACAGAGATGATATTACATACGACAACAAGACTAAAGTAAAACCAACCGCAACCGTCAACGGCAAAAAGGCGGCAAGAATGATGATAATTGCGGGCGCTGAATACGGCTCTGTAAGTAATTTCCCCGACTGGGAATATAATTTGCGATTTGATATGGCAATACAGAACAAGGTCAATGAAATGTATGAAGGGCTTATGCGACCGATTCTTTTTGCTGAGCGAAGATATAATATGTTTGAAACGAAAAATTCCTTCCTGCTTGAAATAGGAACGGATGCAAACACTCTTGATGAAGCGTGCTATTCGGCAAGACTCTTTGCAACAGCACTCGGAGAGCTGCTTGATGAGGAATATACAGAAAAATAAAGGATGATTATATGAAGGCAAAAATTACTGCAATAATGCTTAGCGCAATGATTGTATTGTTAGCAGGCACAAGTGTAGCGTATTACAATACAAAAACTTTTGCTTTTGACGAAGACGCAGTCGTATTTTCAAGAGATGATGAAAAAATTTCATTTATGGATTACGATATTTATTATGATTCGCTTGACAATTTAATAAAAAAGGTTAAAATTGTAATGCCGGCAGAGCACTATTGCATTTAATATATTTTAGGTGTGATTTTTCGCTGTAACACATTATTATGTGCATCATATAATATAAACATATTATATATTGTGGTAGCCTGAATTCACTTGAAAAACACAAGTATTTGAAACACTTGAAGCCGTGTAAAGAAACAAAAAATAAATTTCAAAAAAAGTGTTGACAAGTGAGGATGTTTATGGTAATATTGCAAAGCACTCTTTAAGAGAGGGGCGGAAAAGTCCTGATTGAGAGAGTGGTAAGGACCTTGAAAATTAAACAACGATAGAGGAACCCGATAAGATTTAAGAGAGTT
>JAFLRZ010000033.1 GCA_022511225.1 Eubacterium sp. | reverse complement strand
AACCCACACGACCAGCTTGGAAGGCTGGGATTCTACCATTGAACTACACCCGCATTTCAATGCTCATTAATTATACATAATGAGCATTATATTGTCAAGTATTTTTTAGTTGATTTTTAAATTTATTTCTTCACCTGCATAAAGAGCAATCGATCTGATAGGCTCACCCTCGTTAAAGACGATGGCATTTGCAAGCTTATCCTCAACCTGACGTCTTACTGCGTCACGAAGTCCTCTTGCATTTTTCTTTGAGCCGTACGCCTCTTTTGCAAGAAATACGGGCACGCTCTCGTCAAAGCTAAGCTCAATTGCCTTATCCTTGAGGCTCTCGACAAGCTCATCAAGCATAAGCACTGCAATTTTTTCAAAATTATCGTGAGTAAGCTCATTGAAGATAACAATTTCGTCAACCCTGCCCAAAAACTCAGGTCTTAAAAATCTTTCAAGTGCTTTCATCGTAACCTCGGCATTGATGTCGTTACTGCTTTTGCCGAAGCCGAGTGAAGCTGAATCAGTAGAGCCTGCATTTGAGGTCATAATGATAACTGTGTTTTCAAAATTTACGGTTCTGCCCTGTGCATCCGTAATTCTTCCCTCGTCAAGAATCTGAAGAAGAATGTTGAGAACGTCCTTGTGCGCTTTTTCTATCTCGTCGAAAAGAATTACGCTATAAGGCTTTCTTCTCACTTTCTCGGTAAGCTGTCCTGCATCGTCATAACCGACATAGCCGGGTGGCGAGCCGATAATTCTTGATACGCTGAACTTCTCCATAAACTCGGACATATCAAGGCGGATAAGATTATCGGGGCTGTCAAAAAGTGCGTCTGCAAGTCTTTTAACAAGCTCCGTCTTACCGACACCCGTAGGGCCGACAAATATGAATGACTGTGGTCTTTTCTTTGGACTTATCTGTATTCTTCCGCGGCGGACAGCGTTTGAAACCTTTGTTACTGCATCATCCTGACCGATTATATGCGCCTTAAGCTCTGTTTCAAGCGAGGCAAGCTTTTTTACGTCAGTCTGCTCTACCTTTGCCGCAGGAATACCTGTCCACAGTGAGATAACCTTTGCTAAATCCGATTCAAGCACCTGATTGTCCTTAGCCTTTTCGGCAAGCTCCTCGATATTCTTCTCAACACCGATAAGCTCACCGCGAAGTCTTGACACAAGCTCCCAGTCAATTGTTTCATTTTCCTCAGGTGATGAAAGTTGCTCTATCCTTTCTTCAAGGAAATGCTTTTTATCTATAGCCATCTGATGCTTGCTTATTGCGGGATTACGCAGATTTGCACACGTACAACTTTCATCAAGAAGGTCAATTGCTTTGTCGGGGAGGTACCTGTCTGTAACGAAGCGTTCAGACAAGGTAACAGCCTTATAAACGAGGGTATCACTTATAACTACCTTGTGATAATCCTCGTAGTAGTTCTTGATGCCGAGGAGCATTCTGTACGCATTTTCGATAGAAGGCTCCTCAATCTTAACCGGCTGAAATCTTCTTTCAAGTGCGGCGTCCTTTTCTATATATTTTCTGTACTCATTAAACGTGGTTGCACCTATGACCTGAATTTCTCCTCGGGACAGGGCAGGCTTAAGGATGTTAGCGGCATTCATCGTGCCCTCGGAGTCACCCGTACCTACAAGATTATGAACCTCGTCGATAAAGAGGATAATATTCCCCTCGTGCTTTACCTCGTCAACAAGCCCCTTAATTCTTCCCTCAAACTGACCTCGAAACTGAGTTCCTGCAACGAGAGCAGTTAAATCAAGAAGATATATTTCCTTATCAGCAAGTCTTGCAGGGACCTCGCCCTTTGCTATTTTTATGGCAAGACCTTCTGCGATAGCAGTTTTTCCTACACCCGGCTCACCGATAAGGCAAGGATTATTCTTTGTTCTTCTGCAAAGGATCTGAACTGTTCTTGCAATTTCATCCTCTCTGCCGATGATGTTATCTATCTTACCGTTTCTTGCACGGTCGGTAAGGTTGTTACAATAGGTATTAAGAAATTTCCTGCTCTCATCCTGAGAATTTTTCCTCTGCTTTCTGCGGGATTTCTTATTATTTGAGCCGTCTTTTTTGTCGTTATCGTTTTCGATAAAAGCATTTTCGCCGCCGAACATTTCCGTAAACGGCATTGTCTGTGCACCGTCCATATTATCAGGATTAAACATTTCTCCGAGATTGCCGAAATCGAAATCCCCCATATTTTCCATAAAGCTTGCCATCTGCTCGCTCGCCATTTCAAGCTCTTCGTCCGAAATACCGAGCTTATCAATCATCTGATTAATTGATCCGACGTTAAGCTCTCTTGCACATTTTATACAAAGTCCCTGAGGTGTAACCTCGCCTCCGTCCATTTTCTGTATGAAAATCACGGCAGGACGTTCACCGCATCGGGAACATATTTGCTGTTTCATTAAACCACCTCTAAATTATAGTGTTGTGAAATATAGTCACAGGCTTTATTTTTTTGTCTTATTCTCCTTAAGCTGGCGGATAAATCCGGGCGCATAACCGAAAAGGGATACAAATGCAAGGAGCAAGGATATAACTGTCATTATCAAAACTACAGTATTTGAAAGCTCCCACGAAGCAAAAAACGAAATTCTTGTAAGTGCTCCTTGCGGTCCGATAGCTATAATGACTATCATAAACACATAGAAAACCGTTGTTGCAACCTTGCCCCACATTTCTGCTGCGACAGGACGCATTCCCTTTGCCATAAGAAGTGCACCGCCGCACACCATCAAAAGCTCCTTAAAAATGAATAAAAACAGAACGTATTTAAGCATAGGAAACGAGCTCCAGAACTTTACTATAAGAATTATTACAATCGCAATCTGTGAAAGCTTGTCGGCAATCGGATCAAGAATTTTGCCTAAATTTGATACCATATTATACTTTCTTGCAATCTTGCCGTCAAGCAAATCGGTAACCGCTGCAATTATCATAAGTACAAATGCAACAATATAATACTCCTTAATGAACAGTGCCGAAAACACGGGTATCAGTGCTATTCTTATAAAGCACAGCCAGTTTGGTATAGTATTCCAGTTATCAAATAAATCTTTAACATTATCGTCAAATTTGCTCATAGTTATCCTCCTATATTTTAACAAATTGGCTTGCAAAAGCAATTATCCTGCTGCCCTGAAGCTGATTTATGAAAGCGTTTGCAGCGTAGTCCTTTGGCACTATATCAATTATTAAAGCCGAAACAGCACTGATTGCTGCAACTATAACTGCCGATTTAAGAAGTCCGAACGCACCGCCTAAAAGCATATCAGTCCTGCGAAGAGGCGGTTTATCCTTTCCGTCCTTCTTATTTCTGAGCTTAAGAAGATGAATTATAAGTCCCGTTACAATCAGGATAACGATAAAAATTACAAGAAACAGCGCAATCTGCACGGCGACAAGAGCTATAGGTCTGAAAATATTTTGCTCAATATATTCAGCCGCCTTGTTACTGTTAAGCTTGCTGACGGCAGATAAATCAATATTCTGCGCAATAGAATTAACCGTTTCGTTTATGCGTGACAGCAGTTCGTCAAGTCCGCCCTTTTCGCTCATTTTATCTTTAATGGAATCTATCACTGCCTGCTTGATAAAGTTGTCGTATACAAGCTCATTATATTTGCCACTGACGTGAAGTGCAAAAGGAGCACCTACAAATACCCTGAGCATACTTATAAGAGAAATTAATATTCCGCGTCTTGTACTGATAAATATTGTCAATGCACATAAAATTATCAGCACCAAATCAATGTAGTTAATTATCAAGGCTTACCTCACTTTTTTCAATAATAGTTTGTCTGTGTCTTAGCACACGATTTCCGATTGTGCAGATTGATTTTACAGTATCGTTAGAGTCAGCACTTCCCTTTTCCTGTCCTCTATATGAAAATGAAAGTATTTCATTAGTAGTAAGGACTGTAATTCTGCTTGAGGAGGCTGAAATGTCCCTGACACTGCCTGAGATATTTACGTCTGTTTTAATCTTTCCTGATGAAGATATTACGGAGCAGACGTTAGAATTTGAATTATCAAACTCGCTGTGAACGATAACGAGCTCACCGCTCGGTGAATAATCAAAGCATACGTTTGAAACAGTGCCTGCTTTTAGTACCTCTTCGTATTCACTGTCATTCTTCACTACCCCAACGTAGCTGTCGCCGATTGTGTAAAGTGAATCGCCGTTATATCTGATGTCAACAAGTGAGCCCTGAGGAAGCTTTACTGTGCCGAGAAGCTCGCCTGTTGTAATTTTATATACATAGGCTGTAATATCAAGGCTTGCATCAACACTGCCAAGCTTGATTACGGCAAGCTTTTTGCCGTTTGCAGACAATGCCATATCGACAATATATCCGTCTGAAATATTCTTGCTGAAAATAGTTTCAAGCGAAGTGTTATAAACGTTTATACTACAGTGCTTTGCAGAAATATTCTCGGCAATTGCAGCAATACCCTTTTTGTTTACGGTGGCGCATAGTATCTGATTTTCAGTGGTTTTCTGGTACACGGCAGAGCTTGTAGTATCAAGCCTGAAGCTTTTTGCGCCCTGATCGTACACAATAGTGTAAACACCTGATTTATCAATAACAGGATTTGAATAGCCGTGGTCAAACACGTATTCTGCGTTACCGTCGCTTGCGTTTATAACTGTAAAACTACTTGGGGTAAGTACGCCGAGCCTGTTATTTACGTTAGTAAGTATTACGTTTTTTGAAGAGTCTATGGAATATGGAAAGTTATCGTCTGTTACACCGTCAGTAAGTGAAAATTTGCCGTTTTCATCTGTAAAGCGGTCAATAACCGAGTTAATATTTATTTCGCTGACTCTCATTATAACAAGAATCAGTGTAAGCACTCCGAAAACCGACCATAAAATTATTTTACGCTTTTTTTCTTTTTTCAGCTTTCGTTCCTCACGGTCATACTGCCTTTGTCTGTCTGCCATTTCATCACCTGCCTAATAGTTCACCTTATTAAGATAAAGTCCCTGAGGTTTTGCAGTTTTGCCTGCTCTTTTTCTGTCCTTTGAATTGATTATATCATTAAGCTCTCCTGCTTTGATTTTGCCCTCGTTTATAAAAAGCAGAGTGCCTACCATTATCCTTACCATATTATATAAGAAGCCGTCTGCCTCAACCTTGAAGTATACGAAGTCGCCTTCCCGCCATACCGAAAAGCTCTTAACGTCACGCACAGTATCTGCAACGTCACTCTTTGATGAGCAGAAGCCGACGTAATTATATTTGCCTACAAAAGCCTGTGCTTCTTTATTAAGATATTCTGCATCAATCGGATAGCGGTAATGAAGCGCATAATCGGCTGTAAACGGATCTCGTATCTTGCCGTTATAAAGCTTATAGACGTATTCCTTTGATTTGCACGAATACCTCGGGTGAAAGTCATCGGGTACGTCTTTTGCCGAGGTTACTGCAATATCCTTTGGAAGATACGTATTAAGCGCCATAACAAGATTATCATTGCCGATATTCTTATCGCTCTTAATTGTAAGGCAGTACATATTTGCGTGGACACCCGAATCTGTTCTGCTGCAGCCTACGACATCAAGACGGCTGCCGAAAACCTTTTCGACGGCATTCTGAAACACCTCCTGAACTGTAAGCGCATTGTCCTGCACCTGCCAGCCGTGATAGTGTGAGCCGTCATATCTAATTGTTATTAATATATTTCTCATATAATATTGATGAATAGAGTGTTGAATAAAATAATTGATGCAATCAGGATTATTACTGCTGCAAGAGCGATATAATCCCTTGCGTGCATTTTCATAATCTTCATCTTAGTTCTGCCCTCGCCGCCTCGGTAGCACCTACATTCCATAGCGTATGCAAGCTCATTTGCTCTTCTGAACGAGGATACAAAAAGAGGGATAAGTACAGGCACGAGAGCCTTGGCTCTGTGTATCAGTCCGCCTGAATCCATCTCTGCGCCGCGTGATTTCTGAGCTGACATAATCTTTTCGATTTCTTCAATGAGTGTCGGAATAAAACGAAGCGCGATAGTCATTGTCATTGAAATTGCGTGAACGTCAACCTTAATCAGCTTAAGTGGCTTAAGGAGTCTTTCAAGTGCGTCTGTAAGCTCAGTCGGTGAGGTAGTATACGTTAATAAAGAGCTGATAACGACAAGAATTATAATCCTTATTGCCATAAAGACGGCAGTTTCAATTCCGCTTGCAGTAATTTTGAGTCTGCCGAGCTGAACGAGAGGCTCGCCGTCGCCGTAAAAAATATTAAGAAGCGCTGTAATTACTATGATAATTGCAAGCGGTTTTATGCTCTTTGCGACTGTCTTAAACGGTATTTTTGAAACGGCAATAATCGTTATTGATGCTACAATAAAAAGTGCAAGCGAAATAATATTTTTGCAAAGGAAAATTGATACAACAAGCAAAATGGTGAGTATCGTTTTCATTCTTGCATCCATTTTATGAATTACGGAATTACCGGGGAAATACTGCCCTATCGTAATATCTGAAATCACAGAACAGCACCTCCTCTGATAAGTCTATTGTACTCTTCTACACCCTGAGCGACTGTGTAGATATTCGTTTTGCAGTCAACTCCCTGAGCCTTAAGCTTAAGGAAAATTTCGGTTATTTCGGGGATATTAAGTCCCATTTGCTTAAGCTCGTCAGCACGTGAATAGACTGCGTCAACACTGCCCATCATAGCAACTCTGCCGTTATTCATAACAAGCACCTTACTGCAAAGCTTTGCAACGTCCTCCATAGAATGCGAAACGAGAATAACTGTATTGCCGATTCTGCGCTGATAGTCCTTAATCAGCGTCAGTATCGTTTCTCTTCCCTTAGGATCAAGACCTGCGCACGGCTCGTCGAGAATAAGCACCTTCGGCTCCATTGCGATAATTGATGCAATTGCCACTCTTCTTTTCTGCCCTCCTGACAAATCAAAGGGCGATTTATCGAGTATATCCTCAGTTAAACCGACGTAGTAAATGCTTTCACGCACTCTTTTATCTATTTCAATCTTATCAAGTCCCATCTGCTTAGGACCGAAGGCAATTTCTTTATATACTGTTTCTTCAAAAATCTGATACTCAGGATACTGAAAGCACAAGCCAACTGCAAAGCGCACACTGCGGATATTCTTTTTATTCTCCTTTGACCAGATATCCTTATCATCTACGAACACCTTGCCTGAATGAGGCTTAAGCAGTCCGTTAAAATGCTGAATGAGTGTTGACTTACCTGAGCCTGTGTGGCCGATAATACCTAAAAGCTCGCCCTCCTCAATCGAAAGGCTTACGTCATCGATTGCCGAGGTTTCAAACGGAGTACCTACACTGTAAAGGTGCTTAAGATTATCACAAACAAGATATGCCATCACTGCACCTCCAGCTTTGATTTTATAAACTCGGCACAATCATCCGCATTAAGTATCGTATGCTCGCTTTCAAGCCCCAGTCTGTAGACAAGCTCTGTTGACTGCGGAACGTCAAGGCCGAGTGATTTAAGCATATCAACGTTTGCGAATACGCTTTCAGGCGTGCCGTCAAGCTTAATTCTGCCGTTATCAATAACGATAACTCTGTCAGCCTGAACAGCCTCATCCATATAGTGAGTTATGAGAACAATCGTTATGCCCTCTTCCCTGTTAAGTTTTTTTACTGTTTCGATAACCTCTCGTCTGCCGCTTGGGTCGAGCATTGCAGTAGGCTCATCAAGAACGATACATTCAGGCTTCATTGCTATTATGCCTGCGACGGCAACTCTCTGCTTCTGTCCGCCCGAAAGCTTGCTCGGCGACTTAAGGCGGTAATCATACATACCGACGGTCTTAAGTGCTTCGTCAACTCTTTTTCTGCACTCCTCGGGCGGTATGCCGAGATTTTCTACACCGAAGGCAACATCCTCCTCAACTATTGAGGAGACAATCTGGTTGTCGGGATTCTGAAACACCATACCGACCTTTTTTCTTATATCAAATATAGAGTCGTCATCTTTTATCAATTGACCGTCAACTATGACCTCGCCGTTTTCTGCAAAGAGGATACCGTTAGTAAGCTTTGCTATAGTCGATTTGCCTGAGCCGTTGTGACCGAGCAAAGCCACGAATGAGCCTTTTTCGATTGTAAGATTCAGATTTTCAAGCACCTTGAGTTTCTTATTAATTTTATCATCCTCAGTATCCAAAAGTTTACCAACGGTACTTGGTTCATAGTTTGGATCAATCTCTTCGATAGTGTAAGAGAAGTCAACATTCTTAAACTCAATTAAATTCATTTAGTCCATATAGCAGAGGAACCGCACGGAAGCACCTGACCGTTTGAGGAAACGGGAAGTCCTATTTCGTCAGCCTCTACCTTACCACCTTTTTCTTTTGTAATAACGTCATCAAGAATATATTTCATAACTGATGCCGAAAGTCCTGTTGTATAGGAATTAAGCAGCACCATAATAGGGTCATCCGAAAGCACCTGAGATACAAGCTTTACAAAATCATAAATACTATCCTCAAGATGCCAGATCTCGCCTTTTGGACCTCTGCCGTAGCTCGGAGGGTCAAGAATAATGATATCGTACTTATTTTCGCGCCTGATTTCTCTTTGAACGAATTTCATACAATCGTCAACAATCCAGCGGACGTTGCCCTCGTCAACGGCTGAAAGCTTTGCATTTTCCTTAGCCCACTGCACCATACCCTTTGACGCATCAACGTGCACGACGCTTGCACCTTCCTTAAGGCAGGCAACGGTTGCGGCGCCAGTATAGGCAAAGAGATTGAGCACCTTAACCTCTTCCCTGCCGCTTTCTCTGATAAGCTGTCGGGTATAATCCCAGTTGACAGCCTGCTCGGGGAAAAGACCCGTGTGCTTAAAGCCCATAGTCTTAATATTAAAAGTCAAGTCCTTATACCTGACCTGCCAAGCATCAGGTATGCGCTTATAGGTCTGCCACTTTCCGCCGCCTGTATGCGAACGGACATACCTTGCACTCGGCTGATACCAAAGCCTGTGCTCCTTTTCACTTTTCCATATAACCTGAGGATCCGGTCTGATTAATATTTCTCTCGTCCAGCGTTCAAGCTTTTCGCCCGAGGAGCAGTCAATCAGCTCATAATCCTTCCAATCGGTTGAATATCTCATAGGTAAATAATCCTTTATGACAATCTTTCTTTAACAACATCGGCAATCTCGTTGCCAAGCTTGGTAATCTGTTCGATATCCTCGCCCTCGAGCATTACTCTTACGAGCGGCTCTGTTCCGCTTACGCGCACGAGAACTCTGCCGTTTCCAGAAAGCTCCATTTCAGCCTCCTGAACGGCGGATATAATGTATTCGTCGTTATTATACTTCTGCTTTCCCTCAGGAGTTACCTTGACGTTAATAAGCACCTGCGGAAATACCTTCATAACGGAAGCAAGCTCGCTGAGCTTTTTGCCTGATTTTACAACAGTTTCAACAAGCTGAACACCCGAAAGCTCGCCGTCACCTGTTGTAGCGAAGTCGAGGAAAATAACGTGACCGCTCTGCTCACCGCCGATATTGTAGCCATCCTTAAGCATTCTTTCAAGCACGTATCTGTCGCCAACGGCAGTTTTCTTGCAGGCAATATCATTTTCCTTGCAGAATTTGAAAAAGCCCATATTGCTCATAACAGTAACAACTGCAGTGTTCTTGGCAAGCGTGCCCTCTTCTTTCATTCTCTTAGCACAAACGGCTATTACCTTATCGCCGTCAACAAGCTCACCGTTTTCATCAACAGCAAGCATTCTGTCGGCATCGCCGTCAAACGCAAGACCGAGGTCGAGATTTGCATTTTTTACGAATTTCATAAGCTCTTCAGGATGTGTTGAGCCGCAATTATCGTTAATATTAGCGCCGTCAGGAGTATCTGAAAGCATAAGGCACTTTGCGCCGAGAAGAGTGAATATATCCTTTGCACAGACTGAAGCGCTTCCGTTTGCGCAATCAAGTGCAATTGAAAGTCCGTCAAAGCGAACGCTTGCAGTTGAAACGACGTGTTCAACGTAATCCTTAACGGCAGTCTTGCAGTATAATCTGTTGCCGACCTCACCGCCGAGCTTTACAGGTATTTTCTCTGCACCGTCAAGAATGATATTTTCAATCTCATCTTCTATCGCATCATCAAGCTTATATCCTGTTTTCTGGAAAATCTTTATACCGTTATACTCGCAGGGATTGTGCGATGCCGAAATCATAATACCTGCTTCGCATCCGTATTTGCATACGAGATATGCAACGGCAGGAGTAGGAACAATGCCTACGGAAAGAACGTTGCAGCCTACCGAAGTGAGTCCTGCCGTAAGTGCCGCCTCGAGCATATCGCCTGATGCTCTTGTGTCCTTACCGATAAGAACAGTAGGCTTTGCAGACTCACACTCCTTTATAAGTACCATTGCAGCCGCTCTGCCTATCTGCAGTGCAAGCTCTGCTGTCAAATCCTTGTTAGCAATACCTCTTACACCGTCTGTTCCGAATAATCTACCCATATTATCAGCCTTTCAAAAAAAATCTAATGTTAAAGTTTATAAGACATTTGCTATATCAAACTTTGCTGTCCGTCCTGCTCAATTCCTAAATGCTTATAGGCAAGAGCCGTTACCATTCTGCCTCGAGGTGTTCGCGAAAGAAAGCCTATCTGCATAAGATACGGCTCGTAAACGTCCTCAATCGTTACGGCTTCTTCACCGATAGCCGCAGAAATCGTTTCAAGTCCGACAGGACCGCCGTTATAATTTTTTATCATAGTTGTAAGAAGGATTCTGTCGATATTATCAAGTCCGAGAGAATCAATTTCCATTCTGCCGAGAGCGTCTACCGCCGCTTCCCTGCTGATAACGCCGTCATACTTAACCTGAGCGAAGTCACGGCTTCTTTTGAGAAGTCTGTTTGCAATTCTCGGAGTACCGCGTGAGCGAAGTGCAACCTCGTTAGCTCCGTCATCATCAATCGGCATATTGAGTATCCCTGCACTTCTCTTGACAATAGTTGCAAGCTGTTCGGGGGTATACATCTCAAGACGGAAGATTACTCCGAATCTATCTCTTAGCGGTGCTGAAAGCTGACCTGCTCTCGTAGTTGCTCCTATCAGTGTGAAGTGCGGAAGATCAAGTCTTATCGACCTTGCTGACGGACCTTTACCGATGATTATATCAAGTGCGCCGTCCTCCATTGCAGGATAAAGCACCTCTTCAACCTGTCTGTTAAGGCGGTGTATCTCGTCAATAAAGAGTACGTCACCCTCCTGAAGATTCGTAAGCAGTGCCGCAAGGTCGCCCTGTTTTTCTATAGCAGGACCGCTTGTGATACGGATATTAACGTCCATTTCGTTAGCTATAATTCCGGCAAGCGTTGTTTTGCCTAAACCTGGCGGGCCGTACAGGAGCACGTGGTCGAGCGCCTCGCCTCTGCCCTTTGCGGCTTCAATATAAATCCTGAGATTTTCCTTGACCTTATCCTGTCCGATATAATCATCAAGCACCTTTGGTCTTAAGGAATTTTCTATATCACTGTCATCAGGGGTATAATCTGCAGTAATTATTCTGTTTTCAAAATCCATTTCTGTTTCCTGCATAGAAATCTACCTCCTATAAATTCTTGGCAAGCTGTCTTAATCCGAGCCTTATCATTTCGTCAACTGAAAGCGATTTATCCATCGAGCCGACAACTATTGCGGCATCCGACTGAGAGTAGCCGAGAGCAACGAGAGCATCAACGGCTTCGCCTGCATTTGAGCCGTCCGTAACGGAAGAAGCGGCGGAAACAGCACTTGCAGAGCTTTCACTTACGGCTATTGACGTCATCTTATCCTTAAGCTCGAGAACTACTCTTTCAGCAGTCTTTTTGCCGACACCCTGTGCCTTTGTGATAGCCTTAGCATCGCCTGATGCAATGCAGACTGCAAGTCTGTCGGGAGTAAGCTCCGAAAGAATTGCGACGGCGGCTTTTGGTCCGATACCCGATACTGTTATAAGCAATTTGAAGGCATCAAGCTCTGCGAGAGTTGCAAAGCCGTACAAATCCATTGCATCCTCACGGACTGCGAGATACGTAAACACGTTGACCTCATCACCGAGTCTGCCGATATTCTGCACTGTATTAAGCGTGGTGAAGCATTTGAAGCCTATGCCTGCACTTTCAATTACAATGAATGCAGGGTCGCTTACTGTTAATTTTCCTTTGACGTTATATATCATAATTTCTCCTTTATCTTAGCGAGCCGATAAGCGAGCCTGAGCAGTGACCGTGGCATATTGCCATTGCAAGAGCATCTGCAGTATCGTCAGGCTTAGGAACCTTTTCAAGTCCGAGCATAACTCTTGTCATTTCCATAACCTGCTTTTTCTCCGCTCTGCCGTAGCCGACTACAGACTGTTTTACCTGAAGCGGTGTGTATTCAAAAATATCAACGCCGTAATTCTGCGCCGAAAGGGTTATAACTCCCCTCGCTTGAGCAACGTCAATAACCGTTTTTGCATTATTGTTGTAAAACAGCTTTTCCATACTCATAACCTCAGGCTTATATTTTTCAAAAATATAGCACATATCGTTATAGATAGTCTGCAGTCTGAGAGGAAACGGAGTATGCGCTTCGGTAGTTATTGCGCCGTATCCCAACACGCGAAACTTATTCGCTTTATATTCCAACACTCCCCAGCCGACTATTGCGTAACCGGGGTCAATACCAAGAATAATCATACATACCTCTCCATTTTACAGTCAAAATATTATAACACATATACTAAAATTTAGCAATAAATAAATATATTAAAAATAAAAACGAGGTCATTAACGGAACGATGTGGTCATCGCTCCATACGATTCTGTTCAATACAGAATTTATGGCGACAGAAACGGCTTGGACTGTCATCTGAAAGTCCAAGCCGTTAATCTTGTGTTATTAAATCTTTATTTCGTATTCAATGGCGTTTTCATCGCACCATTCCTCAAGCTTCTTTTCTACATAAGCTTCTTCAAAGGCTTCAAAACCGTCTGAAACTTCTTTATATGCATTATAGTATTTCCAGAAGGTATCTACGTATCGCTCACCCTCAATATTTTCAAAGGCTGATACGATTTTCTTGTTTGAAAGAGATTCGACATAAGCTCTTATAACCTCTTCGTTTGATATGTTTGCAAACGGAATAAATCCCGATTCAAAGAGCTTTGCAGTGTCATCACTCGGAAGTTCAATGTCGCGATAAATTCTGTAATCTACTCGTGAAAACCAAAATTCTGTAGATGAGCCCCAGATACTTTGAATAATCTTTTCATCAATAACCAATTTCATAATTTATTACCCTTTTTGCTGTGACATGCCATGTTGCGATATGGTAAATTATGCTTTGCCAGATTACGCCATGCTATGATTATTATTTGATAGTTTATTTTTCAATGGATTTCATTAATCCGCCGTTTTTAATGATATTCTGAATAAACGGTGGGAAAGGCTGAGCCTGATACGTTTTGCCCGTGGTGCAATTTGTAATTACACCGCTGTCAAAATCGACCTCTACCTCGTCGCCTTCCTTAATATCTCTTGCAGCTTCATCACATTCGAGAATTGCAAGACCGATATTAATTGCGTTTCGATAGAAAATACGTGCAAAGGTAGAAGCAATTACGCAGGAAATGCCTGATGCTTTAATTGCGATAGGAGCGTGCTCTCTTGATGAACCGCAACCAAAGTTAGCTTCGGCTACCATTATATCTCCTGCCTTAACCTTATTTACGAAATCAGCATCAATATCCTCCATACAGTGAGAAGCAAGCCACGCTTCGTCGCTCTTATTAAGATAGCGTGCAGGAATGATAACGTCAGTATCAACGTTATCGCCAAACTTGTGTACTAAACCCTTTGCGTTCATAATTAAGCCTCCTCTCGTGGATCGGCAATATAGCCTTTTACAGCCGATGCTGCAGCTACTGCCGGTGATGCAAGATATATCTCTGACTTTGTATGACCCATTCTGCCTACAAAGTTTCTGTTAGAAGTGGAAACAGCCTTCTCGCCTGCTGCAAGAATACCCATATGACCTCCAAGACAAGGTCCGCACGTAGGAGTTGAAACAATCGCACCGGCTTCTACAAATGCCTCGGCAATTCCCTCTTTTATGCACTGAAGATAAATCGCCTGAGTTGCAGGAATAACGATACAGCGCACACCGTCGGCAATCTTTTTGCCCTTAATAATATTGTATGCCGCGCGCATATCTTCCATTCTGCCGTTTGTGCAAGAGCCGATAACAACCTGATCAATTTCAATCTTTTCAATTTCGTCAACGGTCTTTGTGTTTTCAGGAAGATGAGGGCACGCGATAGTCGGCTTAAGCTCGCTTAAGTTGATTTCTACAGTGCTGTCATACTCAGCATCCTCATCAGCCTCGTAAATCTTATACTCACGAAGGCTTCTGCCGTTTACGTATTCAAGAGTGATATCGTCAACAGGGAAGATTCCGTTCTTAGCACCGCATTCAATTGCCATATTTGAGATGCAAAGGCGGTCATCCATAGAAAGCTCCTTGATGCCGTCACCTGTAAATTCGAGTGACTTATAAAGGGCACCGTCAACGCCTATCATACCGATAAGATGAAGAATAACGTCCTTACCGCTGATACACTCTGCCTTCTTGCCTGTGATAACAACCTTGATAGCAGACGGCACCTTGAACCAAGCCTTGCCTGTTACCATACCTGCTGCCATATCGGTAGAGCCGACACCTGTTGAAAATGCGCCTACTGCACCGTACGTACAGGTATGTGAGTCAGCACCTATAATGCAATCACCGCAGGTAACGATACCTTTTTCGGGAAGAAGAGCATGCTCAATTCCCATATTTCCTACGTCATAATAATGAAGAATGTCATTTTTCTTGGCAAATTCCCTTACCTGCTTGCAGTTTTCGGCAGACTGAATATCCTTGTTAGGAGTAAAGTGATCCATTACGAGTGAAATTCTCGTTTTGTCGAACACGGTAGTTTTGCCAAACTTATTCATTTCGTTGATGGCAACCGGTGACGTTACGTCGTTACCGAGAACCATATCAAGCTTTGCTTCAATTAACTGACCGGGGGCAACGCTGTCAAGCCCTGCGTGATCGGCTAATATCTTTTGTGTCATTGTCATTGCCATAATTTTCACCTGATTTCAATATGTTATTTGTGATGTAATTTACACGTCTTCTGTAAACGAGCCTTCACCTCTCTGAAGTGAGGTAATACCTGTTCTTGCAAGCTCGACTATGCCGAAGTTTTTATCAATATAATCGATAAACTCGTCAATAGTTTCGCTTTCACCTGTAAACTCAAGTGTTACAGTTTCGAGAGAAACGTCAAGGACTCTTGCGCCGTACTTAACGTTGAAGTTTAAGAGAGCATTCTTCTGAGGAATACCCTCAGCCTTTACCTTGACGAGCAAAAGCTCTGACGAAACAGAATTTTCGTATGTAAGCTCTGATACCTTTTTTACGATTTCAAGCTTTGCAAGCTGACGCTTAATCTGCCTGAAATTCTCAGGCTCAGTGTATGTTTCGATAGTCATACGGGAGAAGTTTTCGTCCTCCGTTTCACTTACCGTAAGTGATGAAATATTGTACGCTCTTCTTGAAAAAAGGCTGGCAACTCGCTGAAGAACACCGCTCTCATTATCAACAAGAACTGATAAAACTAACTTTTCTTTCATAAAATCGCCCCCTATTAATTGAATTCTTCGATAATATCTGTATGAGCACCGCCCGGAGGTATCATAGGAAGAACGTTTGAATCAGGTGAAATTCTGCATTCAACGAGAACAGGTCCCTGATGCTCAAATGCTTCTTTGAGTACCTCATCGATATCATCGTTTGTGCTTATACGAAGTCCTTTAACACCGAATGCCTCGGCAACTTTAACGAAATCGGTTGCGCGGTGTGGGTCGGTATCGGAAAAACGATTTTCATAAAATAGCTTTTGCCACTGCCTTACCATACCTAAAACGGTATTGTTCATTATAAACATCTTAACAGGAACATTGTATGATGCCATAGTTGCAAGCTCTGCAAGATTCATATGAAATCCTCCGTCACCTGCAAACATAACAACCTGCTTATCAGGACAGCCGAGCTGACCACCGATTGCAGCACCCATTGAGTATCCCATAGTACCGAGTCCGCCTGAAGTAAGGAGAGTTCTCGGTTGAGTGAATTTATAAAACTGCGCCGCCCAGAGCTGATGCTGACCTACGTCTGTGACTACAACAGTGTCGTCATCCGTTAAAGCGTCTATCTTTTCAATAAGCGTCTGCGGATTAACGTAATCGCCTATCTGAAGCTGAGTAAACGGTCTTTTGTATGAGTCGATTTCTTTTTTCCATTCGCTGTGGTCTGCCTGCTCAATTGCAGCAGTAAGCTTTGGTAAAATCTCTGAAAGGTCTGCTCTGAGATGATAATTTGATACGATATTCTTATCCATTTCAGCAGAATCAATATCAATATGAAGAATCTCTGCATTAGGTGCAAACTTCTGTCTGTTGCCTGCAACTCTGTCAGAAAATCTTGCACCTGCTACGATAAGAACGTCACAGTCGTGTGCCGCCTTATTAGCTTCGAAATGGCCATGCATACCGATAAGACCGATATGAAGCGGATTGCCGTTAGGAAATGCGCCGAGTCCCATAAGGCTTGATACGACAGGAGCATCAAGCTTCTGTGCAAAGCTGATAAGCTGTTCGCTTGCATTTGAAAGCACTGCACCGCCGCCTACGTAGATAAGAGGCTTTTTAGCTGATGAAAGAAGCTCTACTGCTCTTTCAAAGCAGTTTGTATGAGGCTTTACGTAAACGTCAGGAACCTGCTTAGGTTCAGGTGTATACTCATACTCTGCTGACGTAATATCCTTTGGAATATCTACAAGAACAGGTCCTTTTCTGCCGCTCTGTGCTATTTTGAATGCCCTTCTGATTGTAGGAGCAAGCTCTTCAATTGATTTAACCTGAAAATTATGCTTTGTGATAGGCATAGTTATGCCGCAGATGTCAACCTCCTGAAAGGAATCTCTGCCAAGACCTGAGGTTGCGTAGTTGCACGTAATTGCAACAACAGGAATTGAATCCATATAAGCAGTTGCTATACCTGTTACAAGGTTTGTTGAGCCCGGACCTGACGTTGCAAAGCAGACACCTACCTTGCCTGTGGCTCTTGCGTAGCCGTCAGCAGCGTGAGATGCGCCCTGCTCGTGAGCTGTAAGAATATGGTTAAACGTATCACCATACTTGTAAAGCTCATCAAAAATATTTAGAATAGTACCTCCCGGATAGCCGAAAATTGTGTCAACCTCCTGCTCCTTAAGTACCTCAAGAACAATTTGTGAACCGTTTAATTTCATAAAATCCTCTCCATAAAACAAAAGCACATAAAATTTATTATCTATTCTATTATTTTTGCTGAACAATGTCAAGGTTTAGATTTTCTTCTTGCAAAATTATGTTAAGTATTATATACTGATTTTACGAAAAAGCATGAAATGAGAGATGTGTTATGAGTAAAATAAAATCTGCTTTTTCACTGTTTTTGGCAGTTGTAATCGTACTGTTAAGCGGATGCTCTGATATTCAGTCATTAGTTCACAAAAATAATAGTGATTTTAATAGTGATTTTTATGAAATTGCTGATATATCATCAAAGGCAAATAATTATTCTTCGATTGACATTAATGGTGATAACATACTGTTTTTGACTTCTGAAAACGAGAAGCCATACGAGCTGACACTTTATGACGCAAATAATGACAGGGTTATTGCCGAGACAAGTCTATCAGACTGCCCGTTTGAGTATATCAGCGGTGCTAAATTTAACAGTGAAAATGAAATTATCATTTTTGATGAGTCTTCTGAAAAAGGCATTACATATGATTTATCTCTTAACAAAACAGGAGAAACAGAATATTCACCTAAAGTTAGTTATGACTCTGCCGAGAAGTCTGAACTGATAACAGACCGTTTTACCTATGAGGATACGTATGCCTCTTCCCGTGAGGGCGACAACTTCTACTTTGTATCATACAGCAACGTTGAAGAGGTCTACGTCTTTAATGATTTCGACAAAGACTTTCTTGACGTAAACGATAAAAAGTTACTGCTAAGCGAAACGGAATATTCTGAAAAAAGCAGAACAAGCACTATCACCGTTTCCGTTGAGGATTATGAAAACGCTCTTTGCCTCAATAAAATCACGCTTGATAAGACCTTAAAAGGATATTATTCACAAATAACTGTCAGCTCTGTCAGTGATAAATATGCATGTTTCGTTGAATGTATAAGCAACGAAATTACCGGCGGACAAAAATTCATCCCGTTTCTTTGGAAATATACAGAAAATTCCGTCAATGAGAAAACAGACGTCAAAAAAATGACAAAAAACGATTTCAATACGGAAAACTCCCGTCTTATTGATGAAATCAAAGGCAAATACGGCATAGACGTTAAGGTGAACGAAGAAGCACAATTTACCGACCACAATGCAGATTACGATGCTACTCCCCTTGAAGTTAACTTTGTTTTATTTACTCTCAACGACGCTCTCTCTTTATTTCCTGAAAATTTCATAAAAGAGGTATATGACCTTGAATATATTAACGGATTAACAATTTATATCGTGAGCAGTATTGAAGGTGCGGGAGCATATGCAGTAGATTTTATCGATCCGCTTGAAATTGTATTCAGTTCTTCCAGCTTTAGTGAAAGCATAGTATTTCACGAATTTATGCATCTGATTGATAACAGAAT
This sequence comes from Eubacterium sp., assembly GCA_022511225.1. Classification (GTDB taxonomy): domain Bacteria; phylum Bacillota; class Clostridia; order Oscillospirales; family Acutalibacteraceae; genus Eubacterium_R. The sequence continues at coordinate 2,772 of JAFLRZ010000033.1, read as the reverse complement.
AGAAAATTATTACGAAGAGCACAATATGAGTTTTCGTGATATGTGGTGCGAGCTTAATCCTAAAGACTTTGAATACTACGGTGATAACGATTACGAGCATGACGGAGAGTATTTTGTAAGCCATTATGCTATGACAAATGTAGAAGAGGATCTTGCCGATACCTTCCAGACAATGTATAGTGTATATGAAACCGATTATGCAGACGATATTATCGAACACGAGCACACAAAAAAGAAAGCAGACCTGCTCTGCGAGGCTATACGCAAAGCCTTCCCCAGCATGAAAAACACACAGGATGTTTGCTGGGAAAAATATGCAAATATCGAAAAATAAACATAGCCGTAAGGCGGAACGGAGAATTATATGAAATTAGGCATCGTAGGACTGCCGAACGTAGGCAAAAGTACATTATTTAACGCAATCACAAACGCAGGTGCGCAGAGTGCAAACTATCCGTTTTGCACTATTGAGCCGAACGTCGGTATGGTAAGCGTACCCGATGAAAGGCTTGACAAGCTTGCAGAAATGTACGAGCCTGACAAGTTTACACCAGCAACGATTGAATTTGTTGACATTGCAGGACTTGTTAAGGGTGCATCACAGGGCGAGGGACTCGGCAACAAATTCCTCTCTCATATCAGGGAGGTTGACGCAGTTATTCACGTTGTTCGCTGTTTTGAAAACGATGATATTACGCACGTTGACGGAAGCATTGACCCTGCAAGAGATATTGAAACGATTAATCTTGAGTTGGTGCTTTCCGACCTTGACATTCTTTCAAGAAGAATTGACAGCAGAAAAAAAGCTATGAAGGGCGACAAAACTCTTGCATCCGAAGTAGAATTTCTTGAAAGACTTCAGGCTGAAATGGAACAGGGAAAAACTGCGAGAAGCGTTGAAATCAGTGACGATGAAGCTGAATATCTCAAGGAGATTTCGCTCCTTACCATCAAGCCTGTAATCTATGCCTGCAATATGGGTGAAAATGATTTCACTGACGGAATCGAGGGCAACGAGTTTTACAAGAAGGTGCAGGAAATAGCTGAGCTTGAGGGTGCTGAAACACTTCCAATCTGCGCTGAGATGGAGGCTGAAATTGCACAGCTTGACGAGGACGAAAAGGAAATGTTCCTTGCTGATATGGGGCTTGAAAAGAGCGGTCTTGACCGACTTATCAAAAAGAGCTATGCGCTTTTAGGTCTTATTTCTTATCTGACAGCAGGCAAGCCGGAGGTAAGAGCATGGACAATTAAAGAGGGCACGAAAGCACCTCAGGCGGCTGGAAAAATTCATACTGACTTTGAGCGAGGTTTCATTCGCGCAGAGGTTGTCAGCTTTGATGATCTTATGAACTGCGGCAGTATGTCTGCTGCAAAGGACAAGGGACTTGTTCGCTCCGAGGGTAAGGAATACGTTATGAAGGACGGAGATATTGTTCTCTTCCGTTTTAACGTTTAATTCAATAATTTGTCAACATTACTGAATATTTTATAAAAAATTAATATTTTTTGTATTTTTTTATCAATTATTATTGACTAATAGAGGTTTGTTTGTTATCATTAAGGCAGTATAGCAAGGTGGAAACAAGTATGTCCTCAATCTTTCCTAAAATTGATGAGCAGATAATTTTCCGTGCTCAGGCAGGCGATCGTGCCGAGACCGAGCACATAATCCGTTCATACTTTAATGCTGTCGTTGTAATTGCCAACGGCTATTATAACGCGCCTGTTGAGATTGATGACCTTACTCAGGAGGGTATGGTAGGACTGCTTAATGCGATTAAAACGTATGACAAGACTAAGGGTGCTAATTTCAGAACCTATTCTACCAGATGCATACAAAATGCTATGCAAAATGCAATTAACAGAAGTACAAGAAAAAAGGACATCCCCTCCTCAAGCAAGGTTGAATTTCTTGAGGACGAGATGCATATTGATAACGAACTGTACAACACCGAAGATTACATAGTATCTCAGGACAACGTTTCAAGAATAATCGAGATACTTAAGACCTGCCTTTCTTCATTTGAAAATGAGGTGCTGAGGCTTCATATCATCGGCTGTAGCTACAATGAAATTGCCGAAAAATTAGGTAAACCCCCTAAGGCAATTGATAACGCTCTGCAACGAGTCCGCAGAAAGCTTGCTAAGTTTTTTACGGATTTTAAATAAGCAACACACCCCATTTATTTTCAGATTGAGAGGTAAAGAAAAATGTTTGAAGACAAGACACTGGTTTGCAAGGACTGTGGTAACGAGTTTGTATTCACCGCAGGCGAGCAGGAATTCTATGCTGAAAAAGGCTTTACGAACGAGCCGCAGAGATGCAAAGAGTGCCGTGACAAGCGCAAGGCTGCTGCAAGAGCTCCGAGAGAGTATCATGATGCAGTATGTGCTCAGTGCGGTAAGGAGTGCAGAGTTCCGTTTGTTCCAAATGGTGAACGTCCTGTATATTGTAGTGAATGCTTCGCAGCTAAAAGTGCTGAATAAGGAAAAAAGCGCATAACCGCACCCTGAAAAAAGAAACATCAGTTTCTTTTTTCAGGGTGTTTTCCGTCTTTGTCAATCAGGCGGTATCTATATACAGCACTAATTGCTAAAAACGAAATTCTGCTGTTTTTTTCCTCAAGCCTATAATAAAAAGACAATTTTTGCAATATTTCAAAAAAATCTTGACAAGGGATAGTAACTGTGTTAATATTATTGAGCAGAAACGCAGAGGTATCGAAGTGGTCATAACGAGGCGGTCTTGAAAACCGTTTGTCCGAAAGG
>JAFLRZ010000032.1 GCA_022511225.1 Eubacterium sp. | reverse complement strand
GTCGACCTCTAGCGTGACAGGCTAGCGTTCTAACCAGCTGAACTACCGGGCCATTGTGAGTTGTATTATATACTAACTTAAACAGAATGTCAAGGCTTTTAAAAATATATTTTTCTTGAAACAATTGTAATCTTAGTGTATAATAATTTTATACATATTGTGATTAGGAGGTAAGCTTATGCGATTAACTAACGGAGCTAAGGAAAGCACATACAAGTATATGGTTGACGGAATCAGATACGTATGTGAGAATTTTAAGGATCGTGCTCCAGGAACACATAGCGAACGTAAGGCTCAGAAATTCCTTAAGGGTGAGCTTGAGCAATGGGCAGACGAGGTTGAGATGGAGGACTTTGATCTGCATCCTGCGGCATTTATGGGATGGATTCCGCCTGCAGGTATTATTGGTATTATATCTGTAATTCTTTACTGGATTAACTACAAAAGTGCTTATCACAACTCTGCACTTCCGATTATCGCAACAATTATTACTTGGTTTGCGCTCTCCTGCCTTGTAATTGAATTCCTTATGTACCGTGAATACGTTGATTTCCTTTTCCCAAAGAGAACTTCAAGAAACGTTATGGCAAGAAGAAAGCCAAGCGGAGAAATCAAGAGAAGAATAGTTTTCTGCGGTCACACTGATGCTGCTAACGAATGGACCTATTCCCTTCACGGCGGACTTAAGTCACTTGCTCCTGTAATGGGTGGCTCTATCGGCGGTCTTATCGGTATCTGCATTTTTAACGTAATATGGACCATTTACGTTTTAACAGGCGGTAATTTTAACTCAAAGTTTTGGCTTGTAATGGGAATTATTCAGCTTATACTTGTTCCGTTTTTCATTGCAATTCTCTTCTTCATTAACTGGAAGGTTATTGTTGACGGTGCTAATGATAATCTTACTGCTGATTACATTTCTATGGCAGTTCTTAAGGAAATGGCTGAAAATAACAAGAGATATGAAAACACAGAGGTTTGCTGTCTTCTTACAGGCTCTGAGGAGGCAGGACTTCGTGGCGCAGTAGCATATGCAAAGCGTCATCAGGAAGAGCTTAAGGAAATTGAAACCGTAGTAATTGCTATGGATACAATGCGTGAAATTGAGCAGCTTCAGATTTACACTCAGGGTTGTACAGGAACACAGAAGAATTCAAACGCTGTCGGAGAGCTTCTCTATCAGGCAGGTGTAAACTGTGGTATTGAGATGAAGGAAACTGATATTTATCCCGGTGCTGTTGACGCTGAGGGCTTCTCAAGATACGGAATCGAAGCTGTCGGCTTCTGCGGTGTAAACCATGATCCTAAGACATATTACCACACCCGTCTGGACACACCTGACAATATGAGCGCTGAGTGCATCAATCTTTCGCTTGACATTTGCCTTGAAGCAGCAGAGATTTATGATACAAACGGCGGTATTGAGCCGTTTAGAGCAGAAGGTGCTAAGCGCTTCAAAAAGGGATATAACAAATAATAAAATGGGCGGAAATTATTTCCGCCCTATTTTTTGGAGTTGATTATGAAGGATTTACATATTCATATTGAGCGAGGTCCTTACACCGTCGAATGGATTGAAAAATTCATAAATAAGGCTATAGAAATGAATCTTGATGAAATCTGCTTACTTGAGCATAGTATTCGATTTAAGGACTTTCATCCGACGTTCAAAGAGGCTCGAAAGTATAACAGATATCAGCAAAAATGGTTTGATGCAAAAGTTCCTACAGCTCACACTCTTGATGAATTCAAGTCACTTGTGACGGAGGTTAGATCACGCGAGTATCCTATAAAAGTGTCATTCGGACTTGAAATCTGCTACTTTGAACAGCATAAGGATTTGATAAGAGAGCTTGTTTCTGACGGATTTTTCGACTATCTGTTAGGGTCAGTTCACTGGATTGATAACTGGACGTTTAATCAGAGGAAATATCAATGGATTGGTAAAGATTTTAACAAAATATATAAGAGATATTTTGAGCTTCAAAATTCGCTTGTTGAAAGCGAAATATTCGACATAATTGCTCATCCCGATTTAATTACCTGTCACGGACTTTACCCTGATTATGATTTGACGGATACTTATAAGGCTTTGTGCGAAAATATCAAAACGCACAATATGCTCCTTGAAATGAATACTTCAAAATCACTTGGGATTAACGATGATTTCTTTAGAGTCGCAAAGTCTGTGGGAGTTGAGTTTTCGACAGGCTCTGATGCTCACAAGGTTGAGGACGTTGGCAGAAAAATCCGTGAACTTAATCAAATTCCGTAAGTAAACGTTATCGGATCTCTGAAAAGCGGTACAAACGGCGGTGCAAAAGTAAAGAGTATGAACAGCAATGCGACTGCAATGAAACAAATAATTGCAGTGGTGTTGCTTTTCTTTTGAGTGTATCCTGATTTAATAAACAGATAGTCAGTAACAAATGCAATTAAAACAGCAATAAAAAATGAAAGAATGTTGATAAATTCTATTGATTTTTCAATAATTCCCGTATATGTATAGAAAAATACAGGTATAAATACCATACCGGCAAATGCGCCGATAAGCTTTGCAAAAAGCATTCCGTTTATTCTTTTGGTAATAAAATATTCTATGATGGTCCAGAGCAAATAAGAAAAGTAAAACAACTTTATGTGCTCCCATATACTTTCATTTATAGGGCAAAATAAACCTACAAAAATAGAATTTCCGCTTAATTTATATAGGAAATGACTCAATGTTCCATAAACAGATACGAATACAAATCCCAATACACTATACTTATAAACTCTCTTCATATCATCACCAATATATTCTATGCAAAAATTGACAATGGTATAAATAATATGATAAAATAAATTGAATATTTAAAGGGAGTGATGAAATGAATAACGACAAGGTATTTATATCATTGCTTTCTTCTTTTTTAAATTCAAACAATCCTGTACTTGATGAAGTACCGGACTGGAAATACATTTATAATCTTTCTAACATAAACAATGTTATTGCAATCATTGCTCACGAAATTTCATTACTTCAAGACGAATATAAACCAAATAAAGAAATATTATCAGTATTCAAACAACAATTAGGCTACACGGTAATTGAATTTGACAAAAAGTGCAGAGCAAAAGAATTTATCACAAAAACACTTTCTGAAAATGAAATTGATTATATGCTTATTAAGGGAGCTGTTTTGAGCGACTACTACCCTGCTCCTGAATACCGTACAAGCGGTGACATTGATGTTATTATCAAAAATGATTCACTCGAAAAGTGTAGGCAAATATTTGATAAGTTTTTAGAGAGCGGTGCTGTAAAATATAATAATACAGGTCATCAGTATGAAATATCCCTTGATTATGATGGATATAACATCGAAACACATACTGACAAAGACTTAGATAATCAGTATTTTGAAAATATTTTTAACTTATCTAAGAAATGCGGATATGAGTTTAAGTTGAATGATACAAATCATCTCGCTTACGTTATCTGCCATATAGCTAAGCATTTCAGGCATTATGGGGCGGGAATAAGAATGTTTATGGATATAGACGTTTTGTCTCGACGAGGTGATTGTAATATTGAAAAAGTAATTGATATTTGCAAAAAATCAGGATATGAAAAATTTGCAAAAGCCTGTCTTTCGATGTGTAAAATTTGGTTTAACTCCCCTATAAATATTAATTATGACATAAGAAATGACGAGCGATTAAGAGAACTTTTTGAAAATGAAGTAATCAATGCAGGCACTTTTGGCGAGGCTAATAAAAGCGGTCCTGATTACTACACGATAAGCGGAAGTACAAAAATCAGGAATCAGAAAATAAGAGGACTTCTTTATTACCTTTTTCCAAGCATTAACCAAATGAGCCTTAAATACAAATTTCTTAAAAAGCACAAATATTTGCTTCCTGTTGCTTGGATAATGAGGATTTTCACAGGTTTTTTCAAGCGAAAGAAAAACTCAATGAGCACTGTAAGTAACATAATGAATCCCGAACAAAATACTAAAGATTATTTGGAATTAATTAAAGAGTTGAATATTTGAAAAGTGAGGTTGATTAATTTGTCTAAAAAAATTATAGCTGTATTGTGTGCCATTGTGCTGATTATTTCAGCAGGAGCACTAACATATGTTAAGTTAACACAAAAGGTTAAAACAATTTCAAGAACCAGTCAGCTTGAAAAAGCATTTACGAAAGATAAAAACGTTACATACATTCTAAAAAAAGATGTTTACCCAAAAAATTTTGGTATAACAACTAACACTACTATTGACGGAAACGGATTTACTTTCATATCTGCAGAAGAGGGTGACGGTGCCACTATTTATCAGAACGAAAACGTTTCTTCTGCCTTCAGTAATCTCAAATTTCAAGGAAATAAAAAAGGTGATGTAGGCATCTGGGTCGGAACGGGTTCGATGACTTTTACTGACTCTGCTATATTTGATTATGACATAGACAATGTAAATCAATCAGCTATCGGTCTTGGTAATAATGCAGTTGTTAATCTTAATAATACTGCGTTTTACAATAACAACATTTATGACATTACGGCTTCAAGCGAAAGCACAATTAATATCGGCGAAGGTACAACACTTAATAGTATTCATATTAAATCAAGCTTTGTAAAGCTTAATATAGGCGATAACTGGTCAGATGAATTTGAAATACTATTTGACTCCCCTGCTCAAAAGAAAATCGGTACGGTATCTGACAGTGCTGACATATCCAAAATAACTGTTTCGAATGAAGGATATTATCTTGAAAACGATAACGGCTCTTTAATGCTTAGGTACGATAAAGAAAGAGCAATCCGTTTTGACCTTTCTACTCGTGATACACTGTATAAAGGCTCTACAGGATTCCTTTACGGAGCTTCTGAAATCAATGTACCCTCAGTTGATTTAATTCAGGGACTTAAGCCTGATACAATGGTGCAAAAGGCAGTTGGCGGCTTACAACACCCCACAGGAGATGCAGTAAGGACAAACAGTGCACTCTTCTCAGCAGGCATTAAGGATATGCAGATATATTTTCAGGATATGTATCTTGAATGGCCGTATGATGCGCCTATGAAGGATGAATCAATAGATATTGACGGATATCAGAAATCTGTTGAGAAAATCCTGTATAATATGATTTGTAACAAGAGCAACAAGGATGCTAAAGGAGCTTTTCTCGGATCAGACGGAAACTATTATGTTTTAGATAAAAAGACGGCTTCTCAGTACAGCTACGTTCTTTTTAACGAACCTGACCAGATATGGTTTGGTGGCAATTTAGCAGGTCTTGAAGCTGCTTGGAAGCAAATTTATCAGGCAGTTCATAAGATTGACCCAAATGCTCGTTGTTGCGGTCCTAATTACTCAGGATTCAACGCAGATGACTATAATCACTTCCTGAAATACTGTTTAGAAAATGATTGCTTGCCCGAAATGATTTCTTGGCACGACCTTGGCGATATATCATTAACTGAGTTTTATGATCACTATAACACTGTTGAAAAATATGCTGAAACATATTATAAGGATGCAGGATTTAAGCCTGAGCTTATAGTTAATGAATATGCACGACACTATGATATGGGGGCTCCCGGCGGACTCATTAAATGGCTTGCTATGCTTGAGGACAAGGATATTTCAGGCTGTTTGGCTTACTGGGCAATGGCAAATTCACTCAATGAGCTTGCTGCTGATCAGAACAGTCCGAGCTCGAGCTGGTGGGTTTATCACTGGTATGCACAGATGACGGGTAAGCAGTGTGAGCTTACATCCCCCGACTTTGCCGACACACGATTTTACGGTGTTGCATCATATGACGATAAAATTAATATGGGATACGTATTGTTCGGCGGTAACGAGGACGAGAACGGTGAGGAGGTTGTTTATCTTGATAACATTTCATCAACCGAGCTTGCAAATGACAATAACGCAGTGAACGTAAAGATATATGCAGTTTCGTTTTCAGGACAACAAGGAGCTAACTACTCACCTGACTGTATCTTTGACGGTGCTGTTAAAGCTAAAAAAGGCACTTTAAGGCTTGAGATTACAGGCACGGACGAAATGGATGCTTTCTTTGCAGTTCTTACAAAGCCTGAAAACGATGCATCAGTTACTCAAATGAAAGATGTCACAATCCCTACTCTTTCATATGAGGCTGAAAATGCAACACTTCTCGGCGGGGCAACAGCGTATTTAAAATTCGGATGGGCAACCTTTGCTACGTCAGGCAGAGCCGATGTCGGTAGTATTAACAATAACGGCGACGGAGTTCAATTTAACGTAGAAGTGCCTCAAGACGGAATTTATACAGCTTCGCTTTTCTACTCACTTCAGTCACCATTCGTTCAGCCTGACACTCTTGAGCCGAATGCAGAGGGTCAGAACCGAGGCATAGGTCAGACACTTCCGTACGGCATAACAGTTGACGGAGAAAAGCTTGATGATATTTACCTTGAGTCTACCGTATCGTGGGCATATAAAAATCATTGTGACATAGATCTGAAGCTATCTAAGGGTAGTCACGAAATCACATTTACACACATTAACGGCGATCAAGGTGACAAAGGTAATCTTCAGTTAGTTGCAGCAATTGATAAGCTTGATTTGAATAAAGTTGATGATGAGCATACAAGATATGACTTTGAAATTGATTTGACCGAACAGACTAATTTCATGGAAAAAGGCACTTACAAAGTAACTGCAGTCGCTCCGCAGAACGGCTACTACAACATAACGGCAGACGGCGATATTAAGCTTACAAAACAGTCTATCGACTACGCCGTGGATGCAAAAACATATTCAGAAATATCAACTTATGACACACCTGTATCGAGTACTGTGTATCTGTCTAAGGGTGCTAATACTATAGGCGTTACAACGACTGCAACAAAGCTTCATTTTGAATATGACGCCGATAAGACTGAGAAAACAGGAATAACACTAACTGCTGATGAAATTACGATTAAGGGTAACAATCCAACTTATAAAGTAAACAATTATGCAAAGAGCGGCAAAGTGATTTCTGAAATCGGTATTGGACAGAATCCTGTCGCAAATGATACAGGAGAGAATAACTATATTACTTTCAGTGTCAATGCAAAGAGTGCCGGAGTTTACAATCTTGCTATAAGATATTCAAATGATGAGCCTGCACCGGTTATGCTGAAGGCTGACGGAAGTACGTATATTCACCCGTACAACATTGATCTTGTTGAAAGATATGCACAGATTGTTGTAAATGACAGTGAGCCTGAAACAGTATATTTCAGAAATACGTTGAGTTGGGATACGTTTAAGACAGTCGACGTACAGCTTAAACTGAAAAAGGGACAAAACACCATTAAGATATACAATGATAATTCCTATCAGTTTAGTTCACTTGTAAACTCAACTGCACCTGAAATTGATACAATTACAATCTCTAAGCTATCATATGACGGAACGGCTGTTAAAAAGATTGATAAATAAACAAGTCTAATAAAATGAAAAACGGAAGGTCGGAGCGACCTTCCGTTTTTTTGTAATAAATATCAACAAAAAAAGCAGTGGGTTTCCCCACTGCTTTTAATTTAGAATTCTCTGCCAGCAAAAGGATCGATTTCCTCGTCACCGCCACCCTGTCCTGGGTAGCTTGACGTGCTGATAACAGAGCTTGGAATGTTGAACTTTTCGATATCAACTTCCGGAGTGATATAATTCTTTTTCATTTATATATCCTCCTACTCTGCTAAAGATTTTGTTGTGCATACGTTACTGTAATCAACTGCAACTACTGTTGCTCCCTGATATACATATGAATACTTAACGTATCCACGAGTTGTAATGTCTTTGCCAATTCCGCCTTTAATTGAAAGCGAATACTGATTACCCGGATCAATACGAGTCTTGCTTACAACCTTGTTTACGCCGTTAGCGTCAAGAACAATGTCATCAGCATCTCTGATATCTAAGCTGTACAAGGTACCAACTTCGATAATCTGAACTTTTGATGCAAGGTCGGTTGAATATGAGCTGAATGTTGTATATTTACCGGAATCAGTTTCCTTACCTGCACTGTAAACGAACGGAAGCTTGTTATTAAGCTTGAAGATAGTAAAGTCATCAGTAAAGGTATAGGAGCCATTAGCAGCATTTTTATCATTGATAGTATATGCACCATCTTCTGTAAGATTTACAGTAAAGAATTCCATCTTTCTGTTTGCGAAGAAGGAGTATTGACTACCGTAAGCAACAATTCTGTAATCGCCGTCAGCAACCTTAATTGCAAGAGCATATGGATCGTTTTCAGCAACTACGTCAACAGGATCGTCATACCTGAATGCGCCAACGTCATCACCATCAAGAGTAATTGCGTAGCTCGTTTCAGGAGCAGACCAAAGCGGAACTATTTTAACAGAGCCGTTTTGTGTTAAATCGTATTCTCCTGAATAACCAGCTCCGTTTGCAAGGAATCCTGTAACAGTCATAAACGGCATATTAGGAACAAGATAAGCTTGACCGTTTGCGTAAACGTAATTCGGGTCTGCAGTTACTCCTGCATCTTTGTATCCGACATAGACTTTATCAGCAGTAAAGACGTAAAGCGGAACACCATACTGATCGCAAATAGTAACTACGTCTGAACGATCTTCGTCTACGTAATAAGCGTTTATGATAGAATCAGTTGTAAACTTAGCTCTATAATAGTTATGAGCGTCATAAAGTGCAATAGCCTTTGTTGATGTTACCTGACCAAGAGAATCAAGAGTCGATACAGACCAAGCCTGAACAGTAGCACCTGATGGGATATAGTTTGTTGCATTAAAGATTTTGATTCTGTTGTTGTAATCCTCTTTGCTCTTCTCTGTGTGCTTTAATTCACCGTTTACATAAACATTAAACGTTAATTCAAACTGATCAACAGGCTCGTTAAGAGTATTGAGCATGTCAGCGATTCTCTTATCGATTTCTTCCTGAAGCTTTGAAGTTATTCTTGCCTCATCAACAATACCGATTTCCTCTGTGGTACCTTCTTCAGGACCCGGAGCGTAATCAACAGCACGGATATTGTTGTTAGGATCCTTGAGTGATTCGAAATACTTAAGACTATTCTTCATCATAGTCTGATATTCATTGGACGTTGCAAATCTTTCAGGATCGAGTGAAGGAATAATCATTTCAAGAGTTTCGTAAACAGAACCGTCTGTATAGAGATCATCATAGTGGTCATCATTACAGGTGAACTTATAATGACCATAATCATCAATCTTACCAATCCATTTGAAAGTATGGCCTTTTGCAGGAGTAATCGTCGGCTCTACCTGATAAGCTTTACAGTTCTGGCAGATTGAACCACCGGTACTGCCAAAATCAACACAACCGGTTGCTACAACCGTGTCAAGAGGTATAACCTCGCCATACTGCGGATAAAGGATTGCACAACCGTTTACAGCAGCATCTGCAGGAGTTGTTACAGGGTAGCCCATTAATTCTTCATCGGCATACCAGTTACAGAAATGCATATTTTCAATCGGAGTAGGTTGTCTCAACTCAGGATCAGCATAGGTGGAGTACCAGATTTCTTTACCGGGCACACCTGTTCTGCCGTTGTTTTCACCGCCGATGAGATTTTCCGGATTGATGTCATTACTTGCCCAATACTCGTACTCAGCCTTGTAGAACTTAATCTTATTAAATACGGCTGTAACAGGAGTATTTGATCCGTTTACACCAAAGCGGAAGAATACATACTTTTTGCCTTCAGGTATTTGAACAACAATTTTACGCGATCCCGCACCTGAAACAGTCCAAGCGTTGTAGAAAGCACTATCAGAGGAAGCTTCTGCAGCATCATGAGTGAAAACCATTGCGCGGGCACAATTATTGTTAACAGGATAACCATTCGCAGTTGTTACTGTATCATCCGTAGAGTATTCAAAAATATACTTGCCCGGCTCGACAGGAATCTTGTAGGTATCAACCTTGAGATTGTAATCTGAATAGCAGTCACCGGCACCTGAAACAGAAATTGTACCCTTCACTGAATCGAAAGAAATCGGATAACGTTGTTTAGTGTTTTCAGAAACATTTGTTACATATAATCTTCTGCCATCGTCCAACCTTGTTAACATTGAGCCTGATGAAACAAAGCCGTCAAAGTGGAAGAGGTTACCGTATCTTATACGAGCCGGAGAAGGACCTTTTTTAGCGAGCTCAATACGTCCGTTTTCTACAATTTCCTGAATATGAGCAGCAGCTTTATCGTAATAATCACCGTTAATAAAGAAAGTATTGATATCTAACGTAATCTTACCAACAGCAGCAAGATAGGAGTCAAGAGATTCTGGACAATAATAATCTATACCATATTTTTCAATATTTTCGGTAACTTTAGCATACTCTGCTTTAATTTCATCTGCAGCATCAGCAATAGGCTTGTAATTAAGAACACGTACTGTATTGTTTGAAGACACGTTAACGTTAACGTCATTATTTACCCAATTATCAGATGAATTATAGTAGGACTGAACTCCAATTGAATCATAGGTTTTTAAATACTCTCCTTGGGCAAAGTTTCCAGTAAAGGTCATAAAGTTAGACATACCCTCATACGAGCCGGACGTAATAGAATAAGGAAGATCCCAAGTTTTGAAACCGCTTGGCTGAACATTTGTTTTTGAAATTCTATAAGCACCGGCATCACCGCTAGCCCAAGCCCAATAATGATTCCAAGTGCCATTGGTACCAGTTTTGCCGTGCCAGTTATCAATCAGATCCCAATCAGCAGTTGTTATGCTTGCCCACATTGGGTAACGATGTCTATTACTACTGTTACGACCCATAGCCAACATAATACCAAGCTGAATAGAATTCGGAACACCGTCATAAAGTACTGTTGCCGGAACGTTGGCAACCTGTGCATAAGTATTGCTAGTTGTCTGTCGGGAACCAGATTTTGCTGTATCTGTTACATAAAGAACGTTTTTATAATCATTTCTTTCTCCGGCATACGATTCATTTGAGGCAAATGATCCCTGAGCATAAGCGTGATTTGGGAAGTTATCAGGAATTGCAGATGTCATAGTAAGGTCTTTATACGTCTGCTCTGTTACCCTTGCAACTGCACCGTGACGAGGAAGGCAGTCATTAATGTTAGTTGACGTGTCACGTCGTCCAATGAATTCCTTACCTGAGAAAAATTCTTCAAGACTATCGGCAACTATCAAATAATAGTCCCAAAGAGGATTCTGAGAGTACTGGTCAGTGATAAGTGCCCAGCGACCGTCATTAAGCTGATAAAGCTCAGGTCCTTCAAATACCAAGGTTTTATTATTTGCATCAACACCGTTAAGCTGAATCTTGGTGGCTTTAGACTGAGCATTTGTCAATCCCTGTAACGTGTTTGCCTTAGTAATCCAGAGAGTACCAACTTCTGCCTTATCGTTATTTCTTAGGGACTCACATTTATAAACCATATAGTAGTCATGGCTGAGTTCATCGTAAATAATATCAGCGTCGATTACTTTTTGGTCATTATGACGATAGAATACGTCAGGCTCGTGAGATGCATCCGAACCGTTAATTACATTGCCTGCAGAATTATAAAAGGTTTTGAAGTCCTTTGTATAGGCACTTAAGATTTGAGAGCTGTCATAAAGAGGTCCTGACCAGTAAAGCATATACATATTTTTATTATAGTCGTATACAACTTCAGGAGCCCATGCAATGAAACTCGCATTACTGCGATAATCGGTACTGTACATTCTTACAGCATCAACGTTCCAAGGCTTAACATTCTTAGCTTCAGATATCTTTTCAACATCCCACACAAGAAGCCTTGAGTTATTATAATCGTTTTTACGACCATCATTGTAGACACGAAGGTCTGTTGCAACAATCCAGTAACCGACTTCGCCAACCTTCTTGATGATGAACGGGTCACGGGCATAGCCTGTTGAGCCGTAAGTATTATGCCCTGCATATTTATAGCTGGTCGGATAAACCTCACCATTAGCTACGCTATCTAAGTATGGATTGTTACCGTCAAGAGGAGCGAAGGTATGACCGTCTGATGAAAGGGCAATTCTAACCTTCTGTCCTTCACCGTCACCTGTGAAATAAGCGAAAACATAGTGGTCAGCTTCTTCAGTCGGAGGAACAGCGTCAGGGTCGTAGTTACCTGCATAGACAGCTACGCTCTTATAGCAAAGATTCTGATAGAAATAGTTATTATTATCGTCGCCTAATGACAAATAGCAAATCTTGCTGATATCCAAGTCGTCCTCAGTTGAATCCATATCGTCAATAGAATAGTCGAATAAGAATACAACAGGAATTTCATTTTCGTCTTCAAGGTATGCTTTAAGGCGACCACCTTCATAGATGAAAATATAGTGATATGTTTTGCCTGTTTCTAAGTACGGGTTGATTTCAGGCGCAATGTTATAAGGTGAATAACTGTTAAAGACTTCTCCGCAAGCAGCAGCTCTACCGTCACCGTGCTGACCGAAGAATACACTTGGAGAGTCCCATGTATACTCATAATCAGGGTCCTTGGCAGGGGTTTCGCCCTTAACAGTACCTAACGTAAGGAAGCCTGTCTGATCGTAATCAATATTTGAATTACCTGTGAACTCAAAGGCAAAGTCAACCTTAATAGCATTTGAATGATCTAAGTAAGGAATGTCGCTTGACTTAGTGCTCGTTTCAAGAAAGCCGTTAGCTATAGTGATACCGTCACCATTAGATGTCAACTCTGTGTCAGCCCATTTAGTAGCTTTCCATGATAACTGAGCGACACCACCCTCAGGGATAGTGCTCATACTATCATCAGGGAACGTAAGGTTGAGATTAGGTACGTTATCGATATACCAACCGTTACGTAAATCCAGTTCGTCAGGCTGAGGATCTACAGGTTTATTAGGATCGTCAAGATCCGGTGCTTCATCCCCATCTGATGGATTTTCAGGGTCAGTCGGAACATCAGGGTCTGTTGGCTCTTCAGGGTCAGTCGGAGTTACAGGTGCTGATGGATCCGGAATATTGTTTTCTTCGTTAAATCTCTCGCCAAGTGTTGCCTTGGTAAAGTCAGATGATGCGGCAAGAGTCCAAAACGTCGCAGCCTGAGCTGTGAAAGGAACGAGAGGAGCAGTTGTTACAAGCATCATAACTGCAAGAAATAAAGACAAAAGTCTTTTTGAAAAATGTGTTTTTTTCATAATAATCCTCCTTAAATTGTCAATTATGAAAAAGAATTTGGGATAAATTATGTGGATGCATCTGACCTTGCATTTGGGCATAAGTATCCTAATTCTAAATATACAACATAAATTATATCACAACACACTAAATAGTCAATAGAATTTGTGAATATTTTGTAAAATTTTATATTTAATTTATATTTTCCTTTTTTAGCTGAAATCAAGAAAAACATAAACTGATTATCAAATCAATTATTAATCATTCATTATTCACCGATTTCGCTTCTTGATGCCTCTTTACGTTTTGTCTTGTCATTTTTGTTTTACATTAGGCATAAATAATTCCCTTTCCTTCATACTATAACATAGAATTATGTATAAGAAAATAAAAGTAAAAGGCAATTTTGGAGAAAAAAGAAGAGAACAAAAGAAAGTGGCAAACTAAAAAATAGTTTGCCGCTTTTTATCTAAGGACTATAAAAAAGATGTACATTAATTCATTGAATAGAGGTTTCATATAAAATTAATTCTTAAATTGCGTCAGCCAAAGCTGCAGCCTTCTCACAGCCATCAGTTTTATCAATATCGCCAATATTGAGCACACCGGGAATTAAAACCTCTCCAACCATTTCCCATTTGTTGAGGGCGCACATACGCTCCATAGGAACACGAACTCCGTCCATAACGGACATATCGTCCTCCTCGCAGCAAGTTATAAGGGCACATTCCTTGCCTGCAATATCCTTTCCGCCCACAACAAGAGAGAATATGCGGTCTATCACGCCCTTAATCTGCGCAGGAATGGAATACCAATAAACAGGCATTGTGAATACTATTGCATCAGCATCTAAAATTGCAGGTGCAATGGTATTAAAATCATCATCAAATGTGCAGGCTTTCCCTGTTGAATAGCAGGTTTCGCACGCACGGCATCCACCGATTTTTTTCATTGCCGCGTCAAAGCGTGTAACAGTATGACCTTTTCCCTCTGCCGCCTTGATGAAGGCATCGGTCATAGCAAAGCTGTTTCCGTTTTTGCGCGGACTTCCTGTAATTACAACTATTTTCTTACTCATTTCAATTTCCTCCCAATTATATTATAAGTGAGATTGACTTTTCTCTCACCTTTCACTATAATTTTACTATAAATAAAACTAAAATCAAGTACGCACATTAAGGTGTGATACTTACCTAAAGGGAAGTGTAAAAATGGGTATTGAATGTATTCAAGATGCCAAACTAGAGGACACAGGATTTAATTATACAATGTCCTTAATACAGGGAAAATACAAAATGTTTATTCTCTATACTCTAGCTTGGTTTGGTGTTGTCCGTTTTAATGAAATGAAAAAGTTCATTGGCAATATTTCTTATAAAACACTCAGCCACGCACTGAAAGAGCTGGAGGCTGACGGACTTGTGCACCGTGAAGAATATCCTCAGATTCCTCCAAAGGTTGAATATAGTTTGACAGAGAGAGGAAAATCTTTGATACCAATTTTAGATCAGATGTGCACTTGGGGAGAACAAAACAGATAAGAAAAAATGTGTTTATAAGTCAAGAAAGAACAGTAAAGCACTTATAATAAACAACCTTACGAGTAAAAGGAGCATATAAATAGTGACAAATAATATATTAAGAAAAATTTATGAAATAATCGAGCCTTCTGATAATGATTCAAGTATGCTGTTAAAAATATATGATATAATTATGCTTATCTGCATTATTGCAAGTATGATACCGATAGCGGTTACATCAAATGCTATAGTATTTGTGATAATTGATAAGATTACTGTATCGGTATTTATTTTAGATTACATATTGAGATTAATCACCGCAAAATATAAGTTACAAAAAGGTATTAAATCATTCTTTATATATCCTTTTTATCCTATGCCAATAATAGATTTGCTTTCAATTCTGCCTTCACTTATTCCGATCAATAATGTATTTAAAGCATTAAGACTCTTAAGACTTGCGAGAACGCTAAGAGCTTTAAGAAGTTTTAAGGTTTTCAGATATTCAAAAAACATTGACAGAATCATAAAGGTTTTGAAAAAAGAGATTAAACCTCTTGTAACAGTAATGTCACTTGCAATTTTCTATGTATTATTTACAGCTTTGATAATGTTTAATATCGAGCCTGAGTCATTTAAAAACTTCTTTGATGCAGTTTATTGGGCGACAATCTCATTGACAAGTATAGGCTATGGTGATATTACTCCGTTATCCACTATGGGCAAATTGTTTACCATACTTTCAGCCTTTGTCGGAATTGCAATAATAGCTTTGCCTTCAGGCATAATCACGGCAGGTTATGTTGAGGTTGTAAATGAGGAAAAATCCGAAAAAAATATCGATAAATAAAAAATCCTTGAAATGCCCTATAATAAAGGCTTTTCAAGGATTTTTTGGTGCAGGAGAAGGGACTTG
This sequence comes from Eubacterium sp., assembly GCA_022511225.1. Lineage (GTDB taxonomy): Bacteria > Bacillota > Clostridia > Oscillospirales > Acutalibacteraceae > Eubacterium_R. The sequence continues at coordinate 6,013 of JAFLRZ010000032.1, read as the reverse complement.
AACCCTCACCGACTTACGCCGACTAGAACCTGAATCTAGCGCGTCTGCCATTCCGCCACTCCTGCGAGTATGAAATTTCAGATAAGTTGCTCAAACAACAACTAAGATAATATCACAACTTACTTGAATTGTCAATTTATTATGTTATAATTTAGGCAATAAATAGTAGGTGAAATTATGAAAAAAATTATTTGTCTGTTTATTCCTGCTTTAAGTGTGGTCTATTCCCTATTATACGCTTCGCTCGGCGGTTTCAGGGGTAATGCATCTGCAATGTCTAAAATCGGACTTGAGCATCATTTTCTGTTTGCAATATGGGGGATGCTTACTTTTATCAGTATTGGCGGGAATTTATTAATTGCATACAGAAAAGGAAAATATAAATTTTACATACCGCTTTTGATTGCTGCTTTAGTCGGTATGATAATGACTATCAGTTTTGACTTCGATTATGACAAGCATACAGAATACGTGCTTCACTGTATCGGCTCGCTCGCATTTTCTGCGATAATCGGAATATCTGTGTTTTTGCTGTTTCTGCTAAGCAGGCGGTATATACTTGCTGCTATATCGGCTGTAATACTGATAACGGATTTAATTTTACTGATTATATACAAAGAAACGGCATTTATCGAGCTTATGCCGATATTTGCCGGATACGTGTTGCTTGGTATTTATAATTTACGAGAGGAAAAAGAAAAAGTTGAAATTAAATGATAAGCTAAAAAAACTTGACAGCTACCCTTTTCATATGCCCGGTCATAAAAGAAATATGGATTTTGATATTCTCGGGGCTGAAATTGATATTACGGAGATTGACGGCTTTGACAATCTTCACTGCCCAACAGGTGCTATTGCTGATATGCAGGATGATATTGCTGAAATTTACGGCTACGGCAAAAGTATTTTATCTGTTAACGGCTCTACGGGATGTATTCTTGCGGCTATTTCTGCAGTTAGCAGGAAGGGTGACAAAATTATTATTGCGAGAAACTGCCACAAATCAGTTTACAATGCCTGTTATATAAATGGTTTAAATATTATCTATATAGAGCCTGAGTTTGACAGTAAATTTGGCATGTATACTTATGTTACTCAAGATGCGGTAGACAAAGCTATTGAGGATAACCCAGATGCGTGTGCAGTAGTTATGACCTCCCCTACTTATGAGGGATTTATAAGTAACGTGAAATGTGATGTTCCGTTAATTATTGACAGTGCTCACGGTGCTCACTTTGGTATGAGTGGATATCTGCCGAATAGACAGGAGGGTGATATTATAATCCAATCGCTTCACAAGACCCTCCCCGCGCTCACGCAAACAGCAGTTATTCACATCAATAATCCTTCTCTTGAGGATAAGGTTAAAATGTATATGGATATATATGTCAGCAGTTCTCCGAGCTACATACTGCTTGCATCTATTGACAGGTGTATTGATTTTCTTAAAAACAGAGATAACTCTTTTGCGAAATATAAGATACTGCTTGATGAATTCTATGAAAAAGTTTGTTGTTTTAAGAATATTGAGGTGCTGAAAAATGATGACGTTACAAGAATCGTTTTAATGTCAAAAAATATCAGCGGTACTCAGTTTGCGAGGGAGCTTCGTGAGTACGGAATTGAAGTCGAGGGTGCAACGATAAATTACGTCATACTTATCTCAACTGTATGCGACACGAAGGAGGGCTTTGACCTGCTCTTGAGTGCTATTGAAAAAATCAACGGCATTTTTGGTGAATTTACACCATATATAAGCAAATGCAGTATTCCGCAGAAAGCAAAAACGAGTGATACATTAAGCAGAAAAAAAGTGACTCTTAATGAAAGCGTGGGTATGATTTCAGCAGAACATATATATGCATATCCCCCTGCTGTTCCGATTATTGCACCAAATGAAATAATCAGTCAGGATATAGTAGAGGCAATTAGCAGACTTTTGAGTAACGGCGTAACTGTAATAAGCGACAGTGGTTTGCTTCCAAATGAGATATTGACAAAGGGTACATAATAATGTAAAATGTCATTGTAAAATTTTTGTGAAAGAGGTGTTCTTTATGAAAAGAATCAATACTTTAAGCTCTCGTAATCTTTGTGAGTCTGCAAAGAAGGGCGGCTGCGGTGAATGCCAGACATCCTGCCAGTCAGCAAGCAAGACTTCTTGCTCAGTTGCTAACCAGAAATGCGAGCAGATTAAGAAGTAATAAATTTTATAAGTAAGATTAGGTGGGCAGGACCCACCTTTTTCTTTGGAGAAATACGATGATACATTCATATAAAATGAACGGCTACAATATCATAATTGACCAAAACAGCGGATGCGTACATTCGGTTGATGAGGTTGCTTATGATATTATAAATATGTATGAAAAAAGCAGTAAGGATGAGATTAAGTCCTTTATACTTGACAAGTACAAGTCGCCCAGTGATGTTACAAGCGAGGAAATTGACCTCTGCTTCGAAGATATTGAAGCATTGATTAATGACGGCAGACTGTTTGCAGAGGATACGTTCGAGGCAACTGCTAAGGAGTTTAAAAAGCGTCAGGGTGTTATCAAGGCTATATGCCTGCACGTTGCTCACGACTGCAATCTTGCTTGCAAATACTGCTTTGCAGGTAAGGGCGAATATGACGGCCCGAAAGGGTTAATGAGCTTTGAAACAGGTAAAAGAGCTCTTGATTTTCTAATTGAGCAGAGCGGAAGCCGAAGAAATTTAGAGGTAGACTTTTTCGGTGGTGAGCCTCTTCTTAACTGGGAGGTTTGCAAGAAGCTTGTAAAATACGGAAGAGAGTTTGAAAAGAAATACGATAAGAATTTCAGATTCACTCTGACTACTAACGGGCTCAATATAAATGATGACGTTATCGACTTTTGCAACAAGGAAATGGCAAACGTTGTTCTCTCTCTCGACGGAAGAAAAAGCACTAATGATCTTATGAGAGTGTCTGCAAACGGAAGTGGTTCATATGATTTAATAGTTGACAAGTTTAAGAAGCTTGCAGATTCACGAAATCAGAAGGATTATTATATGCGTGGTACTTACACGCACAACAATCTTGACTTTGCAAGCGACATTATACATATGGCAGATTTAGGCTTCAAAGAGCTTTCCATTGAGCCTGTTGTAAGTGATCCGAGTGAAGCATATGCGCTTAAAAATGAAGATTTACCGATTCTAAAAGAACAGTATCAGATACTTGCAGATGAAATGCTTAAAAGATACAGAAAAGGAAACGGCTTTACCTTTTATCACTATATGATTAACCTTGATGCCGGTCCGTGTATTGTAAAAAGAGTATCGGGTTGCGGTGTAGGTACAGAATATCTTGCTGTTACGCCGAGTGGAGAGCTTTATCCGTGTCATCAGTTTGTAGGCGACGAAAAATTCCTGCTTGGCGATATATGGAAAGGCATTACAAATAAAGAGGTTATCGAGCAGTTTGAGGGATGCAACGTATATTCTCACAAGGAATGTACGGACTGCTTTGCAAAGCTTTACTGCTCCGGCGGTTGTGCGGCTAATGCTTACCATACAACAGGAAGTGTAAACGGAATTTATGAGTTCGGTTGTGAGCTTCACAGAAAGCGAATTGAATGTGCAATTATGCTGAAGGTTGCAGAGGCAGAAGAAAACTTACAAGTTGAATATTAAAAAAAGCAATTGATTTTGCGTAGAGCATTAACGAAGTAAACCACAAACATTTTTGTTTGTGGTTTATTAATTATATGAATTTATTTATATCAATATCCGATGCTCACTATGGTATTACATTTATAATTTGCTAAACAAATTGGAATATATCATATTTATTCTTGATTTTCGTATTTTACCAATTCATCATTAACAATCCATTCTTTGTCTTCACTCCATAGATGTGGAACGACTTCGACTACGGCATCTGTATTCAAAAGTCCATATATGTGCGGATAAGCTACTCCGCAGTTTCTTAAATCCTCCCAAACTACTTTATTCTCAAGTTTATTGGTATCAATAACCAGTAATACGAGATTATCAGTCTCATTTGCAAAATTAGGTGCTACCCATCTATATGTTGATATTTCAGAGCAATGAATAAATCCGAATTTATCAATAGAGTATTCTCCGTAATATTTTTGATTTTTATAAATATTCCATATATCTTCTTTTAGAGAATGTATAATGTACATATCATATCCTCCTATGAATTCCAATTTATCTGTTCAACAAAATTATATCACAAAGCAAACCGAAGGACAATGAACCTTCGGTTTGTAAGCATTTGATATAGTATTTGGCTTTCCATTGCCTTAATCTATTTTATTATCATAAATATCAATATTTTCGTGAACATTACTTACAGGTTTGCCTATGCAGATGGGCTCAAATTTCACCGGATTCTTTTGTGAAAAGCTATTATGATGAATTTTCATAGATTTACAAGGTCCTGACTCGTACCAATCTTTGCAGTCACAGGAAATAAATATATCCGGCATTACAAGATTTGTAAATGTATTATTACAAATTTCGCTTTGCTCGGTTGTCGTACAGAGTATTCCTCTCGTAGGAATTGCATTAAAAGTGCAGTTAGTTATTGTAACTCTTGGGTTATAAGTAATATTCTCTGCGACGGCTTTTTTAGACTGCATATCAGGGAGTGCTTCATTAAATGTTACAGTGACAAGCTTGTTGTCGATATCATCAACAGCTTCTTTTACTGTGTATTCTCCGCCGATACGGCTCAAATCAATTCTTGAATAAAACAGGACTTTATCTCCCTCATAAAAGCATCTGTAGCCGCCCTGCTGCTTATGAACGAACTCAAATACGGCAGTGTTACTGTCAAGCTTCTCTCTAAATCTCAAAAATGCTCCGTGAACATTGATGCCGTCGTCGTGAGGATGTTCAAACAGACAGTTGTTGATTTTTACATTGCCTTTACATCCGCAAATATGAATACAATCGGCAAAGGATGATGTTACATATTCCCTCTCTTTATCGGGAGTGAACATAATTGAATCAAAGCTAAGATTTTCACACATCTGGGAAAGCCAGCCGAAGCCGTGCATATAATTGACTGTAATGTTTTCGCTTGAAATGTTGTCACATTCCCAGAAAAAGAGACCGCAGGAATCTCTGTGATAATTTCTTGACATTGCAACAGTATCCCCGATTTTAAGCTTCGGTGGAATAATGTATGTACATTCAACCTCTGTATTAGAAATTCTTTTTATCTTAAGTGCAGTTTTAATTGGTGAAATTATGCTTCTAAAAACATTGTCACCTCTATGTATAACATTACAGTAGCATTGAGAGTTGTTTTTGTAAGAGTAGTAATTTTTCTTCGTAAAAGGACTCTGTTCAAAAAAAGTGATGCTATTGCTTTTTACAAAAAAGCAGGTGCTTTCGGGAATTGAGTAGATAATTTTATTCCTTAATTTTGATTTTACTGTCATCTCAAAATTAGTAGGTGAATTATATTTTATGGTAAAATTCTTAAGCTTTATACCACTGCACCTTATAAGTGCAAGCGCACAAATATCGCCGTGAATGACAAACACACTTCCGTTTCCGTCAATCGTTATCCCCTTCTTATCCTCGATAAGTATTGCAAAATACTTTTGGGGATAAGCAAAGGAATCGGTATTTGTCATATGATAATTTCTTTTTTCGCTGTAATCTTTATAAAAATGATAAGTACCTTTTTCGAAGGATATAATGTCGCCGTCTTTAGCATGCTTCAAAGCCTCTTTAATTCCTACTGAAGCATTTTTTGCAGTGCAGTAGTCTGTTACTTTTATTTCCATAAATCCACCTTGCATTTAATATTAGATTTATTACTATTATACAATAAGCACATTTCAATATCAATAAGTTTTATAATCTCGAGATAACTGCAAATAAATTGCAAAAACACTTGAAATTAAAATTGTTTAGTGGTAATATACTAAAGCAAATGCAGGTATGGTGGAATTGGCAGACACGCTAGATTTAGGATCTAGTGGGAAACCGTGCAGGTTCAAGTCCTGTTACC
>JAFLRZ010000031.1 GCA_022511225.1 Eubacterium sp. | reverse complement strand
TTAGATAATTATTAGTTATCCTTTATATTATTATGTAGATTTTAAATAGCATAAAAGCTGATTGATGTCAATGCAAAACGCAAAAGTGCACATTTTTTCGACAAAAATGTTGAATTTTAGTATAATTTACTCATATATTGGGAGGAAATGTGATATGGAAAATTATACTGAGATTACGAAAAATTATTTGAATTTTTGCAAATATCAAAAAGGTCTAAATTCAAAAACAATTAAAGCCTACACAATTGATTTAAGCAATACTATGAATTCAATTTATCTTCAAGTTATGAATGGTTTGAAAAATCTGCTTTAAATGAATACATATTTGAACTGCACAAGAAATTCAAACCTAAAACTGCTAAGCGAAAAATTGCTTGTCTTAAAGCCTTCTTTCATTATCTTGAACTTGAAGAAATCATGAAAATCAATCCATTTAACAAAATTCAAACTAAGTTTCAAGAGCCGTTTGTTCTACCTCGTACCATACCTTTGAAAACCATCAAAAAGCTACTAAAAACCGTTTACAAAGAAAAGGACAAGTCTTTGTCTGATTATCGCAAAAGTGTTGTTCTTCGAGATATTGCAGTGTTTGAAATTATGTTTGCAACCGGTATGAGGATTTCTGAGATATGTTCCTTAAAAAATGATGATGTTGATTTAAAAAATAAGGTTATACGAGTATATGGTAAGGGTTCAAAAGAGCGATTAATTCAAATTGAAAACGCTGATGTAATCAATGCGCTTAAAGAATATAAAAAGCATTGTCATTCAAATACAGATTATTTCTTTACAAACAAACTGGATAATCGGCTTTCTGAACAGTCGGTACGATTTATGATTAATCATTATGTAGAACTTGCAGGTATTGATATGCACATAACTCCTCATATGTTCAGGCATTCATTTGCTACCCTGCTACTTGAAGAAGATGTTGATATTCGGTATATACAGCAATTACTTGGTCACAATTCAATAACTACAACTCAAATATATACTCACATAAGTATGAAAAAGCAGCGTAATATACTTGCTAAAAAACATCCAAGAAACAAACTTGATATATAAAATACTTTTTCACTCTATTTATACAGTGTCAAAAATTGTAAAAGGTAACAAAAGTTTTGATGCTTTTTCAAAAAAATATCCCTATTCAAGAAAATGAATAGGGATATTATATTATTTTTGTTATTAAATTATACCTGCCATTGCCATTTTAAAGCCTGAAATTGCTTGTGTGTAACTCTGCGATGCTTTACCTACTTTTTGAGGATCATAATCGCAAATGCTGAATATTCCAGAATAATATGATACTATTTCAGATAGATTATCACGTAAAAAAGGCATGGGTTCCTTTGCCCAAACTATCTCCCTTTTGCCGTTTACCTCTTTACGCTCCATGAGAGCTTTTAAACCATAAACAAGAGGAATAATAAATCCATCCGGACTCAATGTTTCAACGCTCAGGTTTATATATGGAGACTTTTTAATTTTGCGTTTTTCATTCAAAACTTTAACAGCAACAATACGCCCGTAATTACCCCCATTTTTATTATAAAGTTTTGGAAACTCCTTATAAATATAATCATATAATTCTGGCAATTCTGCAGTAATTTTTAATGCAGAGATAACTTCCTTATTAACAATTTCACTTTTATAATCTTCTTCTGATTCTATTGAAACATCAGGAGAACTCATAAGTCTTTCAAATTGTTTCATACAGCTACCCTTACTACTGTAAAGTTTATTTGCAGAAACCGGTTCAATTATTTTATTATTTTCATCTTTTATCGGTTCTATCAAAGAAAGAGGAATCCATGATAATGCCACAATATCTTGCGCTTTAATATCACCACCATCATTACTTTTCCACTCAATACGCTTTGCAAGTTCAGGATTATGATCTTCCATAAATTGTTTTAATATATCATAATGACCTTTTTGATTTGCTTTTGTGGACAAAGACAATTCTGCATTATTGTTGCGAGCTTCACATATTTCAAGTAAACTATACTTAAATTTTGAAACACAAGCACAATCATTTAAGTCTCTGGGAAGAAGTAATTCGACCGGAATCAAAAAATCTAAATCTTCACTCTGAAAATCTTTTAAATACTTTAAATAGTCATCAATACTGTGTCTATTATTGATCCATAATCTCTTAAAATCACCCCAAGTTTTGCAACCTTTCTCCAATGGTATATTATCGAATTCAAGAGCATTTTTTAGAATATACATACCTATTGCTAAAGCATTATGACCCCCATCCAATATTCCTTCAACATCCAGATCTTCCGGAATAATTCTTAAACGATTTCTCTCAAGAAACTCATATTGAGAAGACGCAAGTAAAACGCCTTTAGTCTTAAAAGGCAACAACTCCGGTTCTTTTTCTATAGATTCCTGTATAGCGTCTGTAACAGAACCCGTTTTAGATGATCGTGGATTGGCATCGAGATTTAAGTAATCAATTATTGGAATAAAAGACCTCCCTTTTACAACCCCAATAACGCGAATTATATTCCCAATCGCTTGCTCGTTTCGGTATTCAAATTTTATAATAATACCTTTACTTTCTTTAATCATTTTAACATCCTTTCTTCCGGACAACTATGGAAATAAAAAAGGAACCAACACAAGTTGATTCCCGAATAGATAAAAAATAATACAAATAAAATATTTTAATTATTAATAATCCAGAACCTATCCAGGCATCTAATATTTTCCATTTGCTATCCAGCAATAAATTAATTAGCCTACTATCCAGTAGAACTGTGTTATTTTAACAAATTTTTACATATTTGTCAAGACATTTTCAAAAAATTTCCCTATTCAAGAAAATGAATAGGGATTTAGTGGGTTATTCTGTTTTATTGTAAGTAAAAATCAATTCATCAAAAATAATTTCTCGTACTTGGTTTGCGATGTTGTTCATTTGCTCTACCCAGAGCATTTGGTTTTCGGCTTTGAGTTCTTCTGTTACGCCTTGCTTTTCTGCAAACTCTTTTATGAGTCTATCGTAAAGTTCTGTTGCGTGTTTATCGACTGTTTCAAGGTAGTCGGCAAGGGTCATTTGGCAGAGCATTGAATAATAAAGCGCTGGGTGAAATTCTCGAAGATAGTTTGCATAGCGGTGTCCCCATATGCCTATTTGCTTTTTGGGTTGCTTTGCTTCTTTTAAATCGGGATAATCAATGCCGTCAATTTCAACATATGTAAGATTATTTTGTATTTTCATTTATCAGACCTCCTAAAATTGATTAAGGCGAATGCCCCAAAACCTCCTTTTTTCTGTTATTTTTGTAGAAAACTTGTGTATCGCCCATTAAGATATTTCTTATATCGGTCAGTAGGTTGTGACACAAGCGAGAATTAGAATGTTGAAGTTTTGGTGTTATCGTGCATTTCTTTGCCGAAGGCATACTTGCGTATGTCGAGGCAAAAAATGTGCGAGAGTGCCGAAAATTCGTCATTATAAGCTTGCTTGGGTTACAAACTACTGCCCATGGTCTAATTATAGCAATAGCCGGAGCCATGGCGGCACCCATATTATTTGCATCGGTGATGCCGTAATCGGTGATTGTGCCGATATGGACTGCCTTGATTTTTATTGCATTTTCATTTTTTGCACCTTTTTCCACAACTGCACTGCCTGCACCTGTTACCGTCCACTGCGCTGTAGGTGGTCGCTGTCCGCCGTATTCGAGCGGGAAACGGAACTGCCTTTCGCTTGAACAGAAGTGGCTTGACGTTCCTGTAACGATACAATCTGCTCCGTTTTCAACAAGCATAGAGCCTACTGACATCGAGAGTGCCATAGTTGAACAGGCACCGAAAAGCCCGATTGATGCGATATTAAGATCTTTCAGCGCGAATGCCGAACCCATACACTGATCAAGAAGATCACCGCTTAAGACATAGTCAACCTCTGACGGACTTTTTTTAGCCGAGGACAGTGCTCTTATAATTGCATCGTGGAGCATTGCAGATTCTGCAAGCTCATATGACTGCTGTCCCATACTCGTATCCTCAAAGATTGCGTCAAAATCCTTTGCGAGAGGACCTTCGCCTTCTTTTTTGCCGACAACTCCTGCGTGGCCTGTAATTACAACGGGAGTATCAAAATACATTGTTTTGCCTATTTTGTGCATAAAAAAACACCTCGGTACTATTTTAACCGAGGTTGTGTTTTTTATCAGATTTAATTATTTTTTGAAAGCATTGTATATCGTTTCGGCGGTAGTGTGATTACTCCGTTATTGCAGATAAAATCAAAAAATGCATATGAATTATCCCACTCTCTGCCGACATATATGCCTGCTTCTTCCTCATTATTATTCACTGCCACTAACACTGAATTGTCATTACTTTTTCTGACGTATGCAAGAGATGAATCATCTGCGTGAAGAAACTCAATTTCACCGTCAATAAGAGCTTTACATCCACGACGGATTTCGCCAAGACGCTTATACCATTTCAAAAGCTCAGTATTTTGATTTTCCCACTCCATACAAGCTCTGTTAAATGGATCTCTCATTCCCTGAATGCCAACTTCATCACCGTAATAAATTGACGGTACGCCCGGCAGAGTGAACTGAATAAGTGATGCCATTTTCATCATTGAAATACCCTTAATGTAATTATATGACGACAGCGTGTTATTTTCATACTGCCAATCCCTGTCCTTATCGGTACAATCTGTACCTGCAAGGCGGGTGATTGCTCTTTCAGTGTCGTGAGTGCCTATATGGTTCATAAGCACGTTTAGCACCTGCGGAGGATAGTTTTCGACGATACTCATAACGCAGTCGCAAAAATAATTTGCATTGCCGAAGCGGACAAAATTAAGTATTGCATCAGCAAACGGATAATTCATAACAGAGTCAAGCTGGTCGCCTAAAAGATACCTTCTTCTGTCACCATAAGCAAATTTTGTAGTAGCATCCTCCCAGACCTCTCCGATAATGAGTGCATTTTCATTTTCCTCTTTAACTGCTGTTCGCAAATCATCGAGGAAAATATCGGGGAGCTCGTCGGCAACGTCAAGCCGCCATCCGCTTATTCCCGTGCGAAGCCATTTACGAAGTATTCCGTCTTTGCCGCATATATAATTTCTGTAGCTTTCATCCTCCTCGATAAGTTCAGGAAGAAGGCTGATGCCCCACCATGAATGGTAATTGTCGGGATAATCTATAAATTTGTACCACGAATAATAGGGACTTTCCTTGCTGTTGTATGCGCCTAAGGAGTCATATCTTCCATACATATTGAAATATTTGCTATCGCAACCTGTATGGCTGAAAACACCGTCAAGAATTATTGAAATCCCGTATTTCTCCTTAGCAGTTTTGCATAGATTTTCAAGATCCTTCTCATCACCGAGCAGGCAGTCAATTTTCTCATAATCAGCAGTATCGTAGCGATGATTTGAGTGTGCTTCAAAAATAGGATTAAGGTAAATGCAGGTTACTCCGAGAGAAGCTATATACTCAAGCTTTTCTTCAATACCCTTGAGGTCACCGCCGAAATAATCGTTATTCCATATGCCGTTCATCTGATCCTCTCGCCAGAACGGCTCTTCTGCCCATTTTCGCATAACACGGCTTTCAAATTTATTTTTCTTCTCTGTACCTGAGTTATAAAACCTGTCAGGGAAAATCTGATAAATTATACCGCCCTTGATAAAATCAGGCGTCCTGAAATTCTTATCATACACGGTTTGCTGAAATTCAGTGCCGTCGATGGAAAAGTCGCCTATCCCTCCACCGATATTTTTGATGAAGCTTTTTCCCCAAGGTGTATCAAGTTCAAAATGGTAGAAGTAAAGTCCTGAATCCGATGCGCTGAAATGAAGCTCCCAGTATTCCCTGTCATCACCGCACATTCCTGCCCAGAACATATCATAATACACGGCGTTCTCGCCTTCTTTTGTGATAACAAGCACGGCACGGGAGCAACCGCAATTTCTTGGAACGACAAGGCGAAGCTTGCATTTTTCATCAGTTGCAATAGCAGAAATTATTGATTTGTAATTTTTATTTCTGGAATTAAAAACTTGCATTGATTACCTCGGATGTATGCGTATTAAAATTAGAAAGGTACAGTAAAATGTACCTTTCTGATTTATCATTACTTCGTCTTTTTAGCGCTCTTTCTTGTTGTCTTTTTTGCAGCAGGCTTCTTTTCATCCTTTGGTGCCATAGGAGCACTCTTCTTTGAGGAGAGCTGTGTTTTCTCGTCAAGGCAGACAGGCTTTGTGTGCCAGATATCGTTAGCATAATCCATGATTGAGCGGTCTGCACTGAATATACCTGCACCGCTGATATTCATAAGTGACATTCTTGCAAATGCTTTCTTATCCTTATAAGCATCGGCAGTTGCCTGCTGAGCCTTTTGATAATCGGCAAAATCAGCAAGTGCCATATACGGATCAACGTTCATAAGTGATGACGTGATTTCGTGGAAGAACTTACCGTTAACACCCTGATTAATAAAATCAATAGCAGATTTAAGAGTAGGATTATTATTGATATACTGCATTGGGTTATATCCATCTCTCTTAAGTTGTTCAACCTCTGGTGTGCTCATACCGAAGATAAAGATATTGTCATTACCTACGGCATCGAAAATTTCAACGTTTGCACCGTCCATTGTACCGAGAGTTACGGCACCGTTAAGCATAAGCTTCATATTACCCGTACCCGAAGCCTCAGTTCCTGCAAGTGAAATCTGCTCGCTGATATCTGCCGCAGGCATAAGAGCCTCTGCAAGAGATACGCTGTAATCCTCTAAAAATACAACCTTGATTTTGCCCTTAATATCAGCATCATTATTGATTACCTTTGAAAGAGCATCAATAAGCTCGATAATCTTCTTTGCCATATAGTAGCCCGGAGCTGCCTTTGATGCAAAGATATACGTTCTCGGCTGGAAGTCAATATCAGGATTTGCCTTGAGCATCTGATACTGAGCAATGATGTTGAGCACGTTAAGCTGCTGTCTTTTGTACTCGTGAAGTCTTTTTACCTGAACGTCAAAGATTGATTCAGGGTCAATTTCAATTCCGTTTTTCTTCTTAACTATTTCGGCAAAGCGCTTCTTGTTTTCACGCTTGATTTCGCTGAGTCTTTCAAGAACCTTATCATCGTCCTTAAAATCACGAAGCTTAAGAAGCTCATCGCTCTTTGTGATAAAGCCATCACCGATAAGCTCTGTAATAAACTTAGTAAGCTCAGGGTTTGACTGGCAAATCCATCTTCTGAAGGCAATACCGTTTGTTACGTTCTTGAACTTATCAGGAGTAATGCTGTAAAAATCGTTAAACACCGTATCCTTAAGAATTTCGGAATGAAGTGCAGATACACCGTTTACGGAATGTGAGCCTGCAACGCAGAGGTTAGCCATTCTTACTACACCTGCTGAAAAAATTGCCATTCTCTCTACCTTATCGGCATCCTGTGTTACGCCCCATACGTATGCACGGAAACGGTTATCAATCTCCTTAGTGATTTCGTAGATACGAGGAATAAGTCTCTTGTATAAATCCTCACTCCAGCACTCAAGAGCTTCTTTCATAACAGTATGATTTGTATAAGCGACCGTTCTTGTTACAAGGCTCCAAGCAGTATCCCAGTCATAGCCACATTCATCAAGCATAATTCTCATAAGCTCAGGAATTGCCATAGTAGGATGAGTATCATTTATATGAATTGCAACCTTTTCAGGAAGATTATCAAGAGTACCGTATCTTGTAAGATGAAGCTGAATAATGTCCTGAATTGAAGCTGATACGAGGAAGTACTGCTGACGAAGTCTGAGTGACTTGCCCTCGGGTGTATTATCGGCAGGATAAAGCACCTTTGAAATAGCTTCTGCCATAGCAGACTGCTCCATAGCCTTAATAAATGAGCCTGAATTAAACAGTGTCATATCAAGCTCAGGCTTTCTTGCTGCCCAAAGACGAAGTCTTGAAACGCCTTTGCCCTTACCTGAAACGTACATATCATATGGAATTGCTGTTACAATGTTGCAATCTCTGTGCTCAACGTGGTGGTAATCACCGTCCCAGCTATCCTCAATCCAGCCTTCAAATTTAACCTCTACTGCTCTTTCCTCTCTCGGTACAAGCCATACCTCGCCACCGGGGAGCCAGAAGTCAGGTAGCTCTGTCTGCCAGCCGTCTACAAGCTTTTGCTTGAAAATACCTGCTTCATAGCGAATAGAATAACCCATTGACTGAAAGCCTGTTGTAGCAAGACCGTCAAGATAGCAGGCAGCAAGTCTGCCAAGACCGCCGTTGCCGAGACCTGCATCAGGCTCTTCGTCAAAAAGTCTGTCAAGCTTGATATCAAATGAGTCAAGTGCCTGTGCAAATGTATCTGTAAGATCAAGATTATAGAGATTGTTCTTAAGCGAACGACCCATAAGAAATTCCATACAAAGATAGTAGATTTCCTTTGAATCCTGCCCCTTTGCTTCTTCTCTGAACTCGCTGTTCATCTTTGAAAGCATATCACGCACTATCATAGCAACAGCCTTGTAATACTGCTCGTTAGTTGCAGTTTTAGGATCTACGCCGAAGAAATGGCTAAGTTTGTCGCTGATTGCTTTCTTTGCTTGAGCAACAGTCATTTTTTTCATACAAATCCTCCAAATATTCTAAGTTTAATTAGTTTTATTATTAATCTGTTTGTACATTATATACTAAATTCTTATGATTTGCAATAGTTAGTATAAAACTTGTTATTTACTGTTTTTTCTGCCTAAAAATCTGCCAAATACAAGATTTACAAGCTCCATTATAGGCTTTCTGTTAAGGAATATCATAAGAGCAAAAAGAATCGCCTCAAGTACATAGAGAATTATGCCCTGCTTAAGATAAAGCATAAGTCCGCTTTGTGCCGCAAGAATAAGCGTTTCACTGATCATAAGAGGAAGCTTGAAATCTATCTTTATATACTTTCTTGTGTTTGTGCCTCTTGTAACAAATACCACAAGGAAGGAGCATACCGTTGCAAGAGCTGCACCGTTGGCGCCAAGACGAGGTATGAACAAGAAATTAAGCAAAATATTTGTTATCGCACCTGATGAGGCTGTAAGAAGTGCACCTACCGACTTTTTCTCTGCCATATAAACTGATGCGAGGAAGTTTACGATACAGGAATACGTTGTAGCAATAATGAGGATAGGAACGTAATTCCACGAGTCATAGAAAACGGGTGAAACAAGAATTCTTGTAATAAGCTGACAGGAAAGAATAAGTGCAGACGCAACGGCAAACACTCCTCCGCTGTACACACGAAATACATTTGTAAAGAACTTATTTCTTTCTTCCCTGCTATTATGCTCCTCAACTGCAGAAAGCTGCCACGCATCAATAAATATCTGTGAAAAAAGGATTACAAAGTTAGGAATTTTTGATGCCGCAGTATAAAGTCCGTTTGCCGAAGAGCCGAAATAATATGTGACCATATATCTATCCGACACGTTGGTAATCCACCACAAAATGACTGTGGGAATAAGCGGAGTGCAGTATTTAAGCATCTGAGATGTGATGCCATTTGTGACGTTTTTGATTTTAACGTAACGATAAAGCTTTGCCGTTATTATAAAGAAAATTACAGAGCAGAAGTCTGATGCAATAATTGCTACGATATACCCCGTTACTCCCCACTTGAGAGGACCGAGGAAGAGTATTGTAAAGAGCAGTGTTGTTGCAGTTGCAATAATTCCGTCTATTGCAAAAAGCTTGACGTGACCGCTTCCGCGTACAAACTGCTGGCAAAGCTGCCTGAAGCTTGATACGAATACGAACGTTAAGATAAGAATAATGTAGTCACCGAGGTGAAAATCGTTAATCGTTATAAGGCTGATAGGATATGAGAGCAAAACAAGTACGCCGACACCGATTACAGTCGTTCTCACACCGACGGTAAGTACGTCACGCTTATCCGCCGCCTTATCAAGGGCGAAGCGCAGTGCCGCACTGTTTACCTGAAGTGTAACAATTGGGATAAGCACGTTTACCGTCTGCTGAACAAGGTCTGCCGCACCGTAGTCGTCAGTACCCATCATCCTCGTTACGAACGGCATTAAAAGGAAGGAAAGCACTTTGGAGGAAAATGTACCTATAGCAAATATTAACGTGTTTGAAAATAGCTTTTTATACTTATCCACTTTAGTACATCTCCTTTCAAAAAATTAATAATACCACTTGCCGTTTTTAAATTTAATAGTATTGTCTGTCGATGACGAGGTGTAAATACAGCTTCCTCTGTATTTCATATACTCACTCTCGCTTGCCCTTCCAAACAGGAATACGTACTGATAGCCGTAGCCTACACCTATAGTATTGGTATCATCATCAAAATCAGTACTGAGCATTGTCTTTTTAGCCATAGAATTCATATTAAGCTCCATAGCATAAATTTGATTTTTCTTTTCTCTGGTATAATAAAGTCTGTTTGCATATACTACAGGATAGTCTGTAACGTTGCAGTTTTCGAGCAGAGTGACAGTTTTTTCGGAGCCGAATTTCTGCCTGATGAGATTATATGAGCCGTCATCCTGCTTTTCGTAATAATAGAAATAACCTCCCTCAAGCTGAAGATTGATTATTTCATCGCCCTTTGTGTCGTCCCTAAAATAACGCTTTGTTTTGTCCTTTAATGAAACAGTGATATATTCAGAATAGTCTGCAACCTTATCGTGCTGTACGATAAAGAGTCTTGAAAGCGAAATACCTGCGAAGCTTACTTCTTTATCTGCAGGAGCAGTATACAAAACAGTCTTTTCAAAGCCGTCTGTATTAATATAGCCAACTGAATTGTCAGTACCTACAAAATAGACCTTATCATTATATAGGTATGCAAAGTCAATGTCGTCGCAAATCTTGATTGCATCTCCGCCTGATACGGCTGCACGCTTAAGTCTGTTATTTTCTGTATCGACAAAATAAATATAATCGCCTAATACATTAAGGCATTTAAAATTATATTTTTTTACAAGCACCTTGCTGTTTGTTTCGTTATTAGGCTCAAAACGGTATATACCCTTTGAGTCTATACTATAATAGATATACGAGGAGCTGTAGGTAACTCTGCCGTTTGTTTTATTTAGGAGGTTTCCGAGCTGGTTACCCTGAAGCGACGTGTCGAATGCAAAATCATCAAACTCGCTGTAATCGTAATTCTGCCTTTTGGTAGTAGTCGGCTTCTGAGTAGTAGAAGTCTCGGTTGTAGTGGTTGTAGTTGTCTTGCCTAAAATATCCTCTTGTATGAATGAGGAAATTTGTTCAAACTTCTCTGTTGGAATTTTTGGAATAAACTCCTTCAAATCATAATCAGGATTGCTGATTTTAATGGTTATGGCAAATGCTGAGAAGCCGACTGCGATTATTCCTATTATCACCAAAACAGTCTTAAAAAATTTCTTTCTTCTTCTCGCTCTTGCTCTTTTAGCTCTTTGCTTTGCTCTTTCTTTCTCGCTCATTTTCATTACCTTAAAATTTTATTTGTTATCTGATTTGACCGTTTCCGAAAATCAGGTACTTTGTTGTAGTAAGCTCACGAAGTCCCATAGGTCCTCTTGCGTGAAGCTTTTGGGTTGATATTCCGATTTCAGCACCAAGTCCGAACTCCCCGCCGTCTGTAAATCTTGTAGATGCGTTATGATAAACTGATGATGAGTCTATTCTCTGCATAAACTTCATAGCGTTATCATTATTTTGAGTAATGATTGATTCGGAATGACCTGTTGAATTAGCGTTAATATGCTCAATCGCTTCTTCAACACTGTCAACAGTTTTTACGCTTATGATGTAATCAAGATATTCTGCAGCAAAGTCATCTTCACTTGCAGCCTTGATATCAGGACAAGCAGTCAGTGCCCTCTTGTCTCCGCGGATTTCAACGTTCTTTTCGTCAAGCTTTTTCTTGATAATCGGCAAGGCTTCATTAATTATACTGCTATGAATAACAAGGCTTTCGCACGCGTTGCACACTCCGATTCGCTGAGTCTTTGCGTTGAAAATAATTTTTGAAGCCATATCAATATCAGCACTTTCGTCTACGTATATATGACAGTTTCCCGAGCCCGTTTCGATAACTGGAACAGTTGAATTCTGAACTACTGCTTTGATAAGAGCCTTGCCCCCTCGCGGAATAAGGCAATCAAGATAATCGTTCATCGTCATAAGCGCAGTTGATGATTCTCTGTCAGTATTAGTCACGAGCTGTACTGTATCTATCGGCAGACCTGATTTTTCTATTGCTGAGCGCATAACCTCTGCAATGGCAATATTGGAATTAATTGCCTCCTTGCCGCCACGCAGAATTACGGCATTACCGCTCTTAAGGCAAAGGCATGCCGCATCGGCAGTTACGTTCGGGCGGGCTTCATATATAATTCCTATAACTCCCATAGGGCAGGAAACCTTTTTAATAAGCAGACCGTTTGGTCTTGTGACTTCTTCAAGCACTATACCGCAGGGGTCGTCAAGCTCTGCAACCTGAGCACAGCTATCGGCGATACCCTTGATTCTGTCAAGGTTCAGCATAAGCCTGTCAAGAAGTCCCTCATTAAGACCTGCTTTTCTGCCGTTTTCAAGGTCAATTTTATTCTGTTCAATAATGTAATCTGCATTATCGACAAGCGCATTTCCGATATTTATAAGCGCATCGTTTTTTTGCTTTGAAGTAGCAGACGTCAATAATGCCGCTGCTTTTTTTGCTTTCATTCCAAGTTCTTTTAGCATTTCACTCACCCTTAGCTGAAAAATACGTACCGACACTTTCACCCTGAAGTGCCTTGTAAATGGAAGTCGGCTTTTCGCCGTTCATAACAATAACGGGTATTCCTGCGTTAGTTGCTATCATAGCTGCCTTAACCTTAGTGGCAAAGCCGCCTGTTCCCTTTTCTCCTGCGTCGCCTGCTATTTCAAATATTTTTTCATCAATCTTATCTACTGTTGAAATAAGCTTAGCGTTTGGATTTTGTGACGGATTGCTGTCATAAAGTCCGTCTGTATCTGTAAGCAGTATAAGCAAATCGGCATCAATAAGCTCGGCAACGGTAGCACTCAGGCAATCGTTATCGCCGTTAAGAAGCTCCTCAACGTAGACCGAGTCGTTTTCGTTCACGATAGGAAGTGCGTCATATTCAAGAAGCTGATTAAACGTGTCAAGCAAATGGTTCTTTTGCTCAGGGTGTTCAAGAGTTTCGGCAGTGAACAAAAGCTGACTTACTGTTACACCGTATTCCGAAAAGAATTTATCGTAAAGAAACATCAGCTCGCACTGACCTATTGCTGCCGAAGCCTGAAGCTCCTTTGTGCTAACGGGGCGTCTTGCAAAGCCGAGTTTTACAGCACCTACTGCGATAGCGCCGCTTGATACAAGCACTATTTCGTGCCCCTCGTTTTTAAGGTCGGATAACACTGATGCAAGCTTTGCCATACGGGCAATATTTGTCTTTCCGGTTGAGTGCGTAAGAGTCGACGTGCCGACCTTTACAACAATTCTTTTTTTACCATCTGACTTTGACATACAATACTACTCCATTTTAATGATTATAATGTTTATATAATAGCATAAATTTTTCCGTAATCAAACTATTTTTTGAATATTTTTTATATTTTGGCAAAGAATATTCAAGGGTGACAATAATGACAAAAAGAAATTATATCAGGGTATACTCATATGCGCTTGCGTTGGTGCTAACTTTAGCTGCCTTAAGCATTATCAATATGAATATGGCAAGAAGCTACAAGGCACAGCTTGAGCTGTCTTATCAGCAAAGTCTTAATGAGTTATCTGAAAATCTTGATTCTATCGAAACTAATCTGACTAAGAGTGTTTATTCGGGATCGGACAAAATGATGCTTGAATTAAGCTCTCAGCTTTTTGCAGAGTGCAGTGAAGCAAAAGATGCTCTTTCAAGACTGCCTGTATCACATCTCGGACTAAGCTCTACCTACAAATTTATCAGCCAGTCAGCAGACTATGCCTCCTACCTTGCGCAAAAAATTGCATCAGGCAAAGAAATAAGCAAAAAGGAACACGAAAATCTATGTACAATGCTTAACTATGCAAAAGAGCTTAACGATTCGGTCAGCTCAATTGTTGACGTGTGCAACAACGGAGGAGTGATTACCGGCAGTGGAATTAAAGCAAATGAAATTGAGGTAAAAACTCTTTCAACTAATATGACAACGGCTGAGGACTCATTTAAGGACTATCCTACTCTGCTTTACGACGGTCCGTTTGCCGATGCAGTGCTGAATAAAGAGCCTCAGTTTATCAAAGGTAAGGATAGCTTTTCTAAGGAAGAAGCAAGGGATATTGCCGCATCTGCACTTGACGTATCAGCATCAGAGGTAAGCTTTGAGTCGGAAGAAAATGCCACTCTTCCCTGCTACGTTTTCAAATACGGTCAAAGAACGATAGGTATTACGAAAAAGGGCGGATTTGTTGCTTATATTCTCTACTCAGGTAAAATTTCAAAATCAAAGATAAGCGAGGAAAATGCCGTAAATCTTGCAAAAAAATATCTTGATAAGCTCGGATATGAAAATATGAAGACAAGCTACTATATGACGAGCGGCAACATCTGTGTAATAAACTTTGCCTACTCAGCAGGAAGCACGACCTATTACGGCGACTTAATCAAGGTTGGTGTTTCTATGGGTAACGGCAGAATAGTATCTCTCGAAGCAAAGGGATATATTATGAATCACAAAGACAGAAGTGACTTTACCGGTGCTGTTTCCGAAAAGAAAGCCAGAAGCCTTGTAAGTCCTTATCTCACTGTTATTGATACAAAAAAATGCGTTATTCCAAAAAATAACGGCACTGAGGTGCAGTGTATTGAGCTTCACTGCGAAAGCAAGGACACGAATGAAGAGGTGCTCATTTATCTTAACGCAAAAACAGGAGAAGAAGAGGACATTATGATGCTTCTTTACAGTGACGGCGGAACTCTTACAAAATAAAACGTATAAAAATTATAAAAGTGTACAAACTAAACTTTGAAAGGTTATGGTGATTACTATGAAAAGTAAAATACTGATTATCGCACTTGCTGTTGCAGTGATTGCAACTGTATTTATGGGTTGTTCAAAGAACGACGGAAAAATAACTACAAACAATAATACAACAATCACTACAACAACCACCCAAAGAGATACCACGAATAATAATACCACGGATGATTCTGTGAGCGACAGAGCAGAAAATATGGCTGATGACGCTCAATCAAAAGCCGATAAGGTTGGAGATGACATCGGAGAAGGTGCAAGCGATTTAGCCGACGGTGCAGGAGATGCAGTAGATAAAGCCGGCGAAGCTGTTAAGGATGCTCTTGATTAATAGAAAATACGGGAGGATAATATCCTCCCCTACGAATAGGCAATAAGAGCGTTGTGGTCATCGTCGGAGCGTTGCGGTCATCGCTCCGTACAATAAAATCAAAAAAACGGGAGGCAATCTGAACTGCCTCCCATTTATAATATCTGATAAAATTATTCAAAGTAATAAACTCTTGTTTCGTACGGACGAGTTTTGAAGCCGTTGCCCTGAATTGTCGGATCAGAATAATTGCAGAGTATCGGTGTTCCCTCTTCAAGGTTAAAGCCTGCAGGTGCTTCGAATGCAACGTTTTCATCTGCAAACGAGCAGATAACGAGCAGTCTTTTACCCTCATAATTACGCTCATATACGTAAAGCTTACTTGAATTTTTGTAATGCTCTTTGTAATCGCCATAAATGGCAACCTTGTTTTCCTTTTTGAATTTAATCAGCTTTTTATAGTGATTAAGTATTGAATCAGGATTTTCAAGCTCTGCCTTTACGTTGATTTCACGATAATTTTTGTTCACAGGGAACCACGGAGTGCCTGTAGTGAAGCCTGCATTTTCGCTGTCATCCCACTGAACAGGTGTACGGGAATTATCACGAGTAGACTTAACTGCCCACTCCCAGCATTTCTTCTCGTTCAAATGAACCTTGTTTCTTGCAACGTTATAGTTATTCTTAACGAAGCAGTCCTCATAATCGTCAAGGCTGTCAAGCTCTGTATTGAGCATACCTATTTCCTGACCCTGATAAACAAACGGCGTACCCTGCTGAAGCATATACATATTTGCAAGCATTTTGCCTGACTCTGTTCTGTACACCTCGCTGCCGTATCTCGAAATGATACGAGGGTGATCGTGATTTTCTATGTAAAGAGTATTCCACGCTCTGCCATTAATCTTATCCTGCCAGTTTGAAAAAGCTCTCTTCATTTTCTTTAAATCAAACTTGGTCTGGATATAGTCAACCATAAAGCAATCAGCCTCAATATGCTGAAAATGGAACATCAGATCAAGCTCTTTATGACTCTCGTCGATATAATTAAGAGCATTTTTCGGAGTCATCATAGGTGCTTCACCGATTGTAAAGCAGTCGTAATTATCAGTAACCTCTCGGTATTCCTGAAGATACTGATGAATATTAGGGCCGTCCATATAGTGCTCAATTCCGCAAGCGGCAGGAATCGGAAAACCGTTCGGCAAGCCCTTTCGCTTTGATATAAACGTGATAACGTCCTCACGGAAGCCGTCAACGCCCATATCAAGCCAGAAGCGCATAATGTCCTTAACCTCTTCTCTGACTTTTGGATTGTCGTGATTGAGGTCAGGCTGTTTCTTTGCAAATACATGGAGGTAGTATTCGCCTGATTTTTCGTCCTGCTCCCAAGCTTTGCCCTCAAAGCAGGAAAGCCAGTTATTAGGAGGGCGCTTGCCTTTATTTTTGCCCTTTCGCCAGATATAATAATCATGGTACGGCGAGGAAGGATCCTTGGACTGAACAAACCAGTCATGCTCATCCGAGGTATGATTTACTACCAAATCCATAATTATTTTTATGTCTCTTTTATGAGCCTCGTCAAGCACCTTTTTGAAAAGCTCAAGAGTTCCGTACTCGGAATGGATATTTCTGTAATCTGCAATATCGTATCCGAAATCGGCATTTGGTGACGGATAAAGAGGTGAAAACCAAATGGCATTACAGCCTAATTCCTTAATGTAATCAAGCTTCGAAAGCACACCCTCTAAATCGCCTATACCGTCGCCGTTGCCGTCGCAAAATGACCTCGGCCAAATCTGATATACGACTAATTCTTTATACCAATCTTTCATTACGGTCACCCCTTTTACATACGTGATATTTCATCACTGAATGCCTGTGCACTGTCAAACTCCTTATAAACAGATGCGAAACGAACGTATGCAACTTCGTCAATAAGCTTAAGCTTTTCCATAATAAGCTCACCGATTCTTGCAGATGTAACCTCTCTGTCGATAGCAGACTGAAGCGTTGCCTCGATTTCACCTATAGCGGCTTCAAGCTCTGTTACTGTAACAGACCTTTTTTCGCAGGCACGAAGCATACCCTTTAGTATCTTGTTGCGGTCAAATACCTCACGGCTCCTGTCCTTCTTTATTACAATGATAGGCACATCCTCGATAGTTTCGTACGTTGTGAATCTCTTACTGCACTGCAGACACTCACGACGACGGCGAATACGCTCATTCTCGTCAGTAGGACGGGAATCAATTACCTTGCTTTCTTCATAGCCACAAAACGGACATCTCATTGCAAAAATCCTCCGAGCAAATTATTATAATATAGAAATTATAACACAATATATAGTGAAATGCAAGTATTTTTGCTTTACAGCTATACATTGTGTGTTCTTGCTTTGTTGTTGTAGAAAAACATCCAGACTGCCATTGCACAGATTATAAAATATCCTGCAAAGGACAGAGCGTCAGGAATCTGACCTCCTAAGAAGAAATATCCGCTGATTGCAGTAAAAATAACGTTTGAGTAATCGTAAACGGAAATTTCTCTGCTTGGAGCAAAGGTATACGCAGCCGTAATTGCAAACTGCCCGCCTGCGGCACATAGTCCGACAAGCAGTAAAAATATCCACTGCTTTGAAGTCATCGGATGAAAACTGAATATGAGATACGGAGCGGTAGCAACGCAGGAGAAAAGCGAAAAATAGAATACCGTTACTCTTGAATTTTCACCAAGATTACCCATATGCCTTACGCACGTATATGCAGCACCTGCTGCAATTCCGCCCAAAAATCCGTATATCGACGGCAGCAGCTCTACGTTTGACATTGTGGGTTTTATTACGAGCATTGCGCCTACAAATGCGATACCGATTGCTACTGCCTGTTTTGGCTTGACCTTTTCTTTAAGAAAAATTGCAGAAAAAATGAGTGTAACAAACGGACTCATTTTATTTAGTATCGCCGCATCGGCAGTAGTTGCCATTTTCGTTGTGGCATAGAAGTTGCCTAAAACGCCGAGCAGTCCTACTGATGAACGAATAAAATGGTACTTTATACAGTCCCTGCGCGGAGCAAAACTTTCTTTTTTCTTAATAAGGGTTACAGTTGCTATCATAAGTGCAATAAGATTTCTGAAAAAAACCTTTTGCGCAGTCGGCAGATCGCCCGATAAGTTTATGAAGCTGCTCATACCGCTGAAGCAAAGTGCCGACAGCAGTATGCAGATTACACCCTTTGTTCTGTTACTTATATTTGCCATAGATTTTCTAAATAAGCCTTACTTTCTTTTAACTCCTTTTCAACGTCATAGCTTTTGGAGTATATTTCGATAACCGCATCGCCCTTATAATCAGAGGCATCGAGAATGCTTTTAAGTGAAGCAAAGTCAAAACTGCCCTTACCCGGCGGCAGGCAGTCACCGATTTCGGAATTATCGCTGAGGTGAAGATGAACAATCTCGTTCTTAAACTCATTCAGAAAGTTAAACGTATCCTGCCCTGCCCTTACAGTCTGCTTGATGTCAAACACCATTTTATAGCTTTCACCGAGTGCTTCTCTCATCTTTTTGCAAAAATCGATGCTCTGACTTTTGAATTTATTTACGTTCTCCTGACATACGAGGACACCCTCCCGCCTGCCTATTTCGATAAGCAGATTAAAGCGTTCAAAATATCTGTCGTCGGGTATATGAATTTTCGGCTTATCAAGTGCGCCGTGAATTACTACAATCCCTGCACCGAGCATAGCTGCCGCGTGGCACGTTCTTTCGTAGATAGAAATAAAATCGTTAAATCTTCTTTTATATTCGGTAAAAATACAATTTGTTTCAAGAAAGCTTGAAAACGGATGCACGGAAATAATTTCGGTGCCTGAGCCTTTAGTTATTTCAAGAAGCTCTTTTGCAAAGCCTTCATCAAGCTCGCTCGGAGCGTTAAAAAATACTTCTGTTTTCTCAAATCCGAGGTCTACAACCTTTTTAAGAGATTTTTCCGTTTCAAGCGGATAAAAGCAGGAGGTTGATGCACCAAGTTTCATACCTATCCCACCAGCTTTTCAATACAAGCAAGCTGAGCGCATATGCAAAGAAGCTCTGCTGCCATATCAAGCTCTGCTACAGGAGGGAATGACGGAGCAATACGGATATTCGAATCATTTTCGTCAATGCCGTATGGGAACGTTGCGCCGACAGGGGTAAGCGTTACACCTGCCTCCTTACAAAGCTCTCCTACTCTTTTTGCACAGCCGTTCATAACGTCAAGGCTTATGAAATATCCACCCTTAGGATCAAACCAAGAGGCAATATCCTTACCGCCGAGCTCGTTATTAAGATGCTTGAGAACGATATCAAACTTAGGCTTAAGAATCTGCGCATGCTTCTTCATATGAGCCTTAACTCCGTCAGCATTGCCGAAAAATCTGACGTGGCGAAGCTGATTCATTTTGTCATAGCTGATAGTTTCAGCGTTAAGTCTTTTCTTGATTGAAGCGATATTATTGTCGCTTGCGATAATTGCAGACACACCTGCACCAGGGAAGGTCATCTTTGCTGTTGAGCAGACCTCTATAACCATATCGTCATTGTTATATTTCGGCAGAATGTCAAAAATATTTGCAAGTTCATCACCGTCATCTACTAAGTCGTGAACGCAGTATGCATTATCCCATATAATTCTGAAATCGTCAGCGGCAGGCTTAAGAGAAGCGATTTTTTCAACCACCTCGTCGCTGAAAGTAATGCCCTGAGGGTTTGAGTATTTAGGCACACAGAACATACCCTTAACACTTTCATCCTCTACAGCCTTTTCTATGAAATCCATATCAGGACCGTCAGCAAGCATAGGAACGTTTATCATTTTGATACCGAAATGCTCGCAGATTGTGAAGTGGCGGTCATATCCCGGAACAGGGCAAAGGAATTTCACCTCATCAAGCTTACACCAAGGGGTGCTTCCTGCACCGTGAGTATAGCACTGGCTGATATAGTCAAACATAAGATTAAGGCTTGCACTCGGTCCTATGATTACGTTCTTCTCCTCAATGCCCATAAGCTCGGCAAAAAGCTTTTTACAGCTTGGAATACCGTCAAGAATACCATAGTTGCGGGTATCAAGTCCGTCAATAGTATAGCTATCAACGTCATATAAACCCATTGACAAGTCAAGCTGATCTGCGCCCGGCTTGCCTCTGCTCATATCGAGCTTAAGATTTTTAGCCTTGTAATCATTGTATCTAACCATAAGAGCCTTCTGCTCATCGAGCAATTCATCTTTAGTCATTTCAGTGTATTTTTTAGTCATAATAGTACCTCCAAAATATTTTACAGAATATTTTATCATATTTATAAGATTAATGCAATTAAATTATAATATATTAAAATTCGGTTAAAATTCTGCATATTTGTTTACTAATATAAACCACTTTGCTATAATACAACCGCAAACTATTACAGAGGATTATAGGAGGGGTTTTGTATGGGAGGATTTTTTGCAGCAGCTTCCAAGGAAGATTGCGTTTTTGATTTGTTTTACGGTGTTGACTACCATTCTCACCTCGGCACCCGCCGTGCAGGTATGGCAGTTTACAGCGAGGAGACAGGCTTTGACAGAGCTATTCACAACATTGAAAATGCACCCTTCAGAACTAAGTTCACGAAAGAGTCAAATCAGATGCACGGCACGCTCGGTATCGGATGTATTTCTGATTTTGAGGCACAGCCGATTCTTGTGCGCTCACATCACGGCACATTTGCAGTTACCACAGTAGGTAAAATTAATAATGCTGATGAAATCGTAGAAGAAATTATTAAGACAAACACTCATTTCTTTGAAATGCATAACGGTGATATTAACCCAACAGAGCTTGTTGCCTCAATCATCAATCAAAAAGAAAACTTCATTGACGGCATAAAATATGCTCAGGAGATTATCGACGGCTCAATGAGCATGATGATTCTTACTCCTAAGGGAATATATCTTGCTCGTGACAAGATGGGCAGAACTCCTATCGTTGTCGGCAAAAAGGCTGACGGATTTTGCGCAAGCTTTGAAAACTTTGCTTACCTCAATCTTGGATACGAAAACCATAAGGAGCTTGGTGCAGGCGAAATTGCCGTTATGAATACCGACGGCGTAAAAACACTCGTTACACCCGGCGACAAAATGAAAATCTGCACGTTTTTGTGGATTTACTACGGTTATCCGTCATCAACTTATGAAGGCATCAACGTTGAGCAGATGAGATATAACTGCGGTAAAGCTCTTGCTAAGAGAGATGATGCAAAGCCTGATATTGTAGCAGGTGTTCCTGACTCGGGAACTGCTCACGCTATCGGATATTCAAACGAATCAGGAATTCCGTTTTCAAGACCGTTTATCAAGTACACTCCTACTTGGCCGAGGTCGTTTATGCCTACTCACCAGAGCAAGAGAGATCTCATTGCAAAGATGAAGCTCATACCTATCAGGGAGCTTATTGAGGGCAAGAGCCTGCTTCTTATTGATGACAGTATTGTGCGTGGCACTCAGCTCAGGGAAACGACAGAATTCCTTTATGCAAGCGGTGCTAAGGAGGTACACATCAGACCTGCCTGCCCTCCTCTTGTATACGGTTGCAAATATCTCAATTTCTCACGCTCTACATCGGAAATGGAGCTTATCACACGCAGAGTTATCAAGGAGCTTGAGGGCGATAACGTAAGCGACGACGTGCTTCAGGAATATACGGATCCTGACAGTCCTAAGTATCAGAAAATGGTTGATATGATTTGCGAAAAGCTTCATTTTACTTCACTTCGTTTCCACAGACTTGATGATATGATTGAGTCGGTAGGTATCGGTGCAGATAAGCTTTGCACGTACTGCTGGAGCGGTAGAGAATAAAATATAGTTTTAATAAAGTGCAAAAAAGCAGAACTTAAGGGACGCCCTGCATAACGATGTACAGCCTCACAATTTTGAGGTGCGAAGCAGTTTTGACAAACTGATTTTGTTCGTAAAAGTTATAAAAACTCCACCAATACTTGCCGTATTAGTGGAGTTTTTCATTGCTTAAGACG
>JAFLRZ010000030.1 GCA_022511225.1 Eubacterium sp. | reverse complement strand
GTAAAAATGCCGTAGCAGGCGGTTTTCAGGGTCAGCGCAACTGGACTGACTGGCTTCCTAACGCAGATTTCACCGAGGCAATTATGGCGTCAACCTTTGATTGGAACGGCGCAAAGATGCCTACACCGTTTGCTACTGAAAATGATACGCTCAACGGTGTTTCAATGATGCTCGGCACACTCGTTTCACATTCAGCACCTTGCTTCCACGACGTGCGCACCTATTGGAGCCCTGATGCGTGCGAGCGTGTAACAGGTGTTCGTCCTGACGGTCTTGCAAAGGACGGCTTTATTCACCTTATCAACTCAGGTGCTACGGCTCTTGACGGCAGTGGTGCTGCTAAAAACGACAAGGGTGAGGGCTGTATGAAGCCGTTCTGGGAAATGACGCAGGAGGATATCAAGGCTTGTCTTGATGCTACTGATTGGTGCAGGGCAAACTATGAATACTTCCGCGGCGGCGGATATTCAAGCCATTTCCGTTGCCGTGCACAGATGCCTGTCACAATGCTTAGAGTAAACGTTGTTGACGGTATCGGACCTGTTATGCAGCTTGCAGAAGGCTACACTGTTGACCTTCCTGATGAAATTCATAATATTATAGATAAGAGAACTGACCCGTCTTGGCCTACAACGTGGTTTGTTCCGCGTCTTACGGGTGAGGGCGCATTCAGCGATGTTTATAGTGTTATGGCTAATTGGGGCGCAAATCACGGCGTAACAGTTTACGGTCACGTTGGCGCAGATTTGATAACCCTTGCATCAATGCTGCGTATTCCTGTCAATATGCATAATGTTGCCAAGAAAAAGATTTTCCGTCCGCATGCTTGGTCAGCATTCGGCACAGAGGATACACAGTCTGCAGACTTCCGTGCTTGCCTGAATTACGGTCCTCTTTATAAATAAAAACAGACAGTTGAAAAAGCGAATAACCGCGCCGGAATTGCATTGAGTAGAGTATTTGTAGGGAACGATGACCACATCATTCTGTTAACGACTACATCGCTCCGTGTACGAATTTCCTTATAAATAACAAAAAAGAGCAGGAACATCAAGTTCCTGCTCTTTTTTCAAAAGTCTGTCAGCATTTTACAGCATATTTTTTATCGGTTTAATCGGTGTTAAATTCTTAAAATCGTAAAATTCTTTCGCGTTTTCAAAAAGGAATTTTTGTTTGTCAGTATCACTGATTTTTGCTGATTTCGTTATAAAATCAAAGCTCATTTTGTATGTGATTTCAACCATTGTGCGAGGGTAATCACTGCCCCACATCAGCTTGTCAAAGCCGCAGATTTCAGACGCCTCCAAAATCGCATCAATTGCAGAAGGGTAGGGGTAAAATTCGCTGTTAAAAAGCCACGTTATTCCGCCGCTTTCAATGAATACATTTTTGTTTTTTGCAAGCTTTATCTGCTCTTTCCAGCCGTCAGTAGTTACCATTCCGAAATGACCTATTGCGATTTTTAAATCGGGGAGCTGCTCAATTATTTCGCGCAAAGAGGATACCTGAGCATCACCGTCTGCAAGGTCAATTGAAACAAACTTGTTGTTTTTATATGCCTGTTCGAAAACAGAAAAATGCTTTGTTAAATCTTGTGTTTTCAGCCTTCCTGCACAGAGCTTAATACCGTCAAAGCCGTTTAACGTGTACGGCTTGTTTTCCTCATAAAGACTGCATATTTTAAGACGGTCAGGGTATTTTTCTTTTGCAGATAAAAGGTATTCGTCCTGATTTCCGTCTATCTCTTCCTGTGTAATAACGGCACCGTTTACACCTGCATAGTCCATATTTGAGATAAGCATTTCAGCCGTATTTTCGCCGTTTAGCATATATGGCGGCATCATTTGCCGAAGCTCACCGCCAAAATCACTTATTCCGTTTTGCTGAGCTATAACAGGTCTGCCGTCAACGAGTCCGACTTGCTTTTTCCATAAGTGTGCGTGTGCATCAATAATCATAATTGTTCTCCGTTTTCAAAGCTGATAAGCAGTTTCGCAAGCGAGCCGTCGTTATTTGCAAGAGCGTTGAATGCATCCACAGCGTTTTCCTTATCGTAAATTCCGCTTACCATTTTAAGAATGTCTACTTTTCCGTTTGAAACGAGGTCAATAAGCTCTTCGAAATCCTTTGTATATGCATTTCTACTGCCGAAAATATTAAGCTCTTTCTTAAGAATAATCGAATGAAGAAAAGTAGTTTCTTTTTTGCCGTTTCCGATAAGAATAATATTTGCACCGTGTGCCGATTGCTCAATACAACTTAAAAATGTAACAGGCAGTCCGCAGGCCTCAACACAGACGTCAAAGCCGTTGCCGTTTGTAAAGTCGAGGCACATTTCATTTATGTCGTCTGTTTTACTGTTGATAATCAAATCTGCTCCGTATTCCTTTGCAAGCTGTAAACGGCTGTCAAGCAAATCTGCAATAGCAACCCTTGCGCCGAGTGCCTTCGCTTTAATAAGCGCAAACAGACCGATAGGCCCTGCACCCATAATTAAAAGATTGTCGCCCTTGTTAACGCTTGCTCTTGACAGTGCATGTGAGCTGATTGAAAACGGCTCAATCAGTGCAAGCTCCTTTGCAGAGAGTCCCTTGCCGTCAATCAATCGTTCTATCGGCATTGTTATGTATTCCTGAAAGCTGCCGTCACGCTGAACGCCCATTGTCTGATTATCCGTGCAGGCGTTAACAATGCCTCTCTTGCAAGCATAGCATTCGCCACAGTTAAAATAGGGATTGCAGGTGATAATATCGCCTGCCTTAAAGCCTTTTTCATTTTCTCCGATTTGGACGATCTGCGCAGAAAACTCGTGACCCGGTATTCTTGGATAAGTAGTAAACGGCTGATTGCCTGTATAAGATGCAACGTCCGCTCCGCAGATACCGCAGTAAAGAACTTTTAATAACGCTTCGCCCTCTTTTGCTTCGGGCTTTTCCTTGTCGATAAGCTTTATTTCATAAGGATTAGTAATTTCAATAGCTTTCATATCATTTCTCCGTATCTATATAATCGCTGTTCCAGATAACTGCGCTTTTCAGTGGTGCGCCCTTGCAGTATATTTTGTTCTCATAGGCATTCATAGGGTCAGAAATAAATTCATTTTTGTCTATGATTTCAACAAGCTCGTCAAAGCGACTTGTGCATAAAATTTCTATAGCCTGCTCCATATGCTTCTGAGTGAAATTGATTGACGATAAAATCACGTGATTTTTAAATCCGAACGGCATTGTGTCGAACGTAACTTTTGGGCCTAAAGAAAAGCTGTCGTAAATTCCGTTACAACCCAAAACACCCTGTTCAAACGCAATTCTGTGCTCAATTTCATTTCCGCTTGTGCCAACAAATACTGATGCAGTTGCACCGAAATATGATTTGATTTTATCTGCAATTTCTTTTTCGCTCAAACCGAATGCACAGAGATAATCGGCATTTATAACTTCCTTTGCAAATTTAACTTTAGCTGAGCTTTCTTCACTTCTTGCAACAAAAAGTATTTTTGCATTTTTGTGATTCCGCCTGATCTGGTCGCCAATAAAAAGTCCCGTTGTGCCCAAGCCGTAAATAACTGTTCGGTCAAACGTAGTATCCTTCGCAATATCACGTGCCTCTTGCTCAGTGCACTTTTTCTGAGCCATAACAACTCTGAAATTCTGCGCTTCACCTATATCAGTCATACGCTCGTGCTGGAAAATTGCACAGGCATAAGGGTCGCTGAAAACAAGCTTTTTCGCTAAAGATAACGGAAGCTTTTTCATATTTTCGTATTCCGATGGCAGATGTAAAAGCATATCGGGATTAAAGTAATTTTTATCGCAGAAAAGTCCGTCGGCACCGTCACAGCCGTATTCAAAATACGTTTCATCCTCTGTGAAGCGTGTGGGGTCGAAGCTGTCGCCTCCACGGATAAGAACTATAGCAAAGCGGTTTTCACTCGGCACCCATACAACACCCTCGTGACCGTTAATAAGTCTGTTTTCTCCTTTGGGGAATTTTGAATCAAGCAGACTGTTTCGACCCATTTTCATCAATTCGAAATCAGTTCCGCAAAAACCGCAGAAAACGGGCGTTGCCTCTATTCCGGATTTTGCTTCCTCGCCTCTCAGGCGCTTTCTTTTGGGATTAATCAGATTAATTTCGCCGTATTTTATCGGCTCTTTTTCGTCGTTAGCAAAATACGTTGCATACGCTTTCATATTATCAGCCCCTTTTAACTTCTATTTTATCATCAATTTGTTTTCAGTCAATATGTATTTCTGTTTTAATACCATTTCTTAGGCAATGAGTAGAAATCCTAACCGTGGTTTAAATTGAGTGATTTGCATTTTTCATATAGCTTCTGATATTTTAGCGGTATACGGAAATTGTTACAAAATACGATGTTTCTTGTAATAATTATTGACATAAGTCAAAAACAATGTATAATATTGGCATAGGAAAATTTAGAAGAGGTGTCTTATGGCTCGACCAAAAAAGCACAGACGAGTATGCCGACTTCCTGATAAAAACGTAATAGGCAATAAGGACAAAAAGTCCGACCAACCGGTTACTATGACGGTTGATGAGTTTGAAATTATAAGGCTTATCGACTATGAGGGATACACTCAGCAGGAGTGTGCTAAGCAGATGCAGGTAGCTCGTTCTACCGTAACTGCGGTCTACGACAGGGCTCGTTACAATATTTCCGATTCTCTTATTAATGATAAGATGGTAAAAATTGACGGCGGCGATTTTGAGCTTTGTGAAAATTCAAAAACCTGTTGCGGTCAGTGCGGAAAGAATAAATGCGGCAGATGCAGGCACGGAAGATGTGAGCACTGCATAGGAATTTTTCATCCGGCGGGTAAAGAGTGTTATGTCGGTCAGTGAAATTATAGAAAATTAGATTTTGTATATGAGAGGAAAAGTTATGGAATTTGAAGCTTGGAACGGATTTAAACAGGGCGTATGGTGTGACGACATTAACGTAAGCAATTTCATTAAGCTTAATTATAAGAATTATGACGGCGATGCCTCATTTCTTGAAAGCACGACTAAGAGGACTGACGAAGTTCTTTCAAAGGTTAGAGAGCTCTTGATAAAGGAGAATGAAAAGGGCGGAGTCCTTGACGTTGATACTGAAAAGGTGCTTTCAATTCTTTCTCATAAGCCGGGTTATATTGACAAGGAAAAGGATATTATTGTAGGTCTGCAGACCGATGAGCCTCTTAAGAGAGGCATATCTCCGTTTTCAGGCTACAGAAATGCCGTTCAGGCATGCAGAGCCTACGGCTATGAAATTTCCGATAAAATCAAGGACGAGTTTATTTACAGAACAACTCATAACACAGGTGTGTTCAGAGCTTATACAGATACTATGAAAAAGGCTCGCCACGCAGGTATTCTTACAGGACTTCCTGATGCTTATGCGCGCGGAAGAATTATCGGCGATTACAGAAGAATTGCACTTTACGGTATGGATTATCTTATCGAAAAAAAACAGCTTGATAAGAAAAAAATCGGTGATGCCGACGTTCTTGATGCAAAGACAATTCATCTTCTTGAAGATCTTTCAAAGCAGCTTGATTTTATGAATCAGCTTAAAGTAATGGCTTTAGATTACGGCTGTGATATTTCAAGACCCGCAGAAAATGCGAGAGAGGCTGTTCAATGGCTCTATTTCGGCTACCTCGGTGCTATCAAGGAGCAAAACGGTGCGGCTAACTCTATCGGCAGAATTGCAGAGTTTATCGACTGCTATATTGAAAGAGATTTTGAAAACGGTATTCTTGATGAAAAGGGTGCACAGGAGCTTATTGACGATCTTGTTTTGAAGCTTCGTTTGGTACGTCATCTTCGCACGCCTGAATATAACGAGCTTTTTGCAGGCGATCCAGTGTGGGTAACTCTTGCGCTTGCAGGTGTAACAGGTGAGGGCAAGTCAATGTGCTCAAAGACCTCATTCCGTTTTCTTCAGACACTTTACAATCTTGGTCCGTCAGCAGAGCCTAATATTACAATCCTCTGGTCAGAGCATCTGCCTCAGGGCTTTAAGGATTTTTGCGCTCAGGTTTCTATTGATACAGACTCAATTCAGTACGAAAATGACGACGTTATGAGAAGAATGTACGGTGATGACTACGCTATTGCATGCTGCGTATCAGCTATGAAAATGGGCAAGCAGATGCAATTTTTCGGAGCACGTTGCAACCTTGCAAAAATTCTTCTTATGGCTATTAACGGCGGTAAGGACGAAATCGGGGCAGAGCAGATTGCACCTGAGGGCGAAATATTTGATGATGAAATTCTTGACTATGACAAGGTTCTTTCGGCATACAAAAAATATCTTTCATGGATGGCAAAGCTTTACGTCAACACAATGAATGTTATCCACTATATGCACGACAAGTATGCTTATGAAAGACTTATGATGTCGCTTCACGATACAGACGTCGAAAGACTTATGGCTTTCGGTGTGTCGGGAATGTCTGTTGCTACCGACTCCCTTTCTGCAATCAAGTATGCCAAGGTAAAGCCGATTAAGGACGAGCGTGGAATTATTACGGAATTTGAGGTTGAAGGCGACTTCCCGAAATACGGCAACGATGATGACAGAGTTGATCTTATCGGCAAGGACATTATTGAGTATTTCTATAAGGAGCTTTGCAAAACTCCTGCGTATCGCGGAGCGAAACACACTCTTTCGATTCTCACAATCACATCCAACGTTATGTATGGCAAAAAAACAGGCGCAACACCTGATGGCAGAAAAGCAGGCGAGCCGTTTGCTCCCGGTGCAAACCCAATGCACGGCAGGGATTCTGAGGGCGCACTTGCATCACTTAACTCAGTGGCAAAGCTTGATTATGCTTGCTGTCAGGACGGCATTTCAAATACCTTCTCAATCACACCTGATACGCTTGGCGCAGATAAAAAACAGCAGATAGACAACCTTACCACTATGCTCGACGGCTACTTTGCACAGGATGCGCATCATCTTAATGTAAACGTCCTCAACAGAGAAAAGCTTATTGCGGCTATGAATGACCCGACACTATATCCGTCTCTTACTATTCGTGTCAGTGGCTACGCAGTAAACTTCAATAAGCTCACCCGCGAAAAGCAGGAGGAGGTCATCTCCCGCACCTTCCACACTTCAATGTAAATACTAAAACAGCAAACCCCATATACGCCTTATCTGCCCACATATAATGGCAAGTAAATTTTTAATGGAATATTTGTGGGCAGAAAGGCTATGGAAATTAATGAACGCAGATATTCATTCTTTTGAATCAATGGCAGCACTTGACGGGGACGGTATTCGCTACGCAGTCTTTTTTACAGGCTGTCCGCTTCGCTGCGTATATTGCCACAATCCTGATACGTGGTTTAGCTCAGGCAATAGCTGGAGCAGCAACGAGTTAGTAAAAAAAATTATCAGGTATAAGCCGTATTTCAAAAACGGCGGAGGCGTAACCTTTTCGGGCGGAGAGCCATTGCTCAACGCAGAATTCATCACCGAAACAGGCGAGCTTCTTGCAAAGCAGGGTATAGGATACGCACTTGACACCTCGGGAAGTGTACCACTCAGCGTTAGCGTTAAAAAGGCAATTAACGGAGCAGAATTAGTTATTCTTGACGTGAAATTCTATGATGCCGAAAGCTATAAAAAATATACGAACGGTGAATTTGATAACTTTGTATCAATCGGCAGATATTGCAGTCAAAACGGTATTCGCTTGTGGCTTCGCACTGTAATAGTACCGGGCATAAATGATACCGAGGAGCATATTAAAAAGTATGCAGAGTTTGCAAAGCAGTTTGAATTTGAAAAATACGAGCTCCTTGCTTTTCATACAATGGGATTTTTCAAATACGATAAGCTCGGCTTACAAAATCCGCTTAAAAATACAGACGCACTCAGTAAGGAACGACTGTCTCAGCTTCAGGATTATCTGAATCATTGCCTAAAATAGATAAAAAATCAACCAATGAGTTACAAGCTCATTGGTTGATTTTTGTTTTTATTTATCAAAGCTTGGGTTAAAGGCATAGAAATTCTTGCTGTTAAGCTTATCGGTAACAACTCTCAATCCCTCACCGAAACGCTGATAATGGACAATTTCTCTTTCACGAAGGAATTTAATAGGCTCAATAATATCAGGGTCGTCAACAAGACGAAGAATGTTATCATAGGTTACACGAGCCTTTTGCTCTGCAGCCAGATCCTCGTTCAAATCAGCAATTGTGTCACCCTTTACGCCGATGTAAGCAGCATTCCATGGGGCACCGCTTGCAGATGTCGGATAAACACCTGTAGTATGGTCTACAAAATACGCAGCAAAATTGGGATTATCCTCAATCTGCTTTTCTGTAAGATTTCTTGTTAATTGATGAACGATTGTTGCAATCATCTCAAGATGCCCCAGCTCTTCAACACCTATATGTTATACACAAGAGAGAACTTTTACTTTGAAACCGATAAAAACATATGAATTCTATGCGGACAAGCAGTATTTGCCATATGAACTTTATAGTACTAAAAAAGACGGAATCAAGCCAAAGATTACTTTTACTGTAAGCGTATATGTAATATAAGATTATTTAAATTTTATAGATTAAAGCTCATATTTATAGGCTGAAGGTCATATCATTATGTAATCATCACAAAAATGTTTGTAAATATTGACATGTTTTTATTATATATGATATAACTAATATGAGTATATATAACTTCGCTTAATAATGAAAGGTTAAATCTACCTTATATAAGGAGAAAAATATGAAAGCACGCTTAATAATTCGCAAAATTATTTTGCTGATATTATGCATGTGTTTGATTTTGTCTGGTTTATACATACCAAGCGTATTCGCCGAAGTAACACCGGGAACTGTGGAGCATATTGCAGATGCCGACACTACTGACAGCTATCCGCAATTGGTCGCTTTGCGACAGGAATCCCGCAGAGCCGGACGTGTGTGGGCGGATAAGTCTGTGTTTACGGACAGCATCACACTTGATATGGATACGGACGGAATCAAAGACGGCACTACTATTTCAAACGACAACGGTGATTTCCTGCACGTTTTTTCTACGCTGGGTTCAAGCCAGCTGGTAGACACGAAAGAAACCGTTCCTTTGGACGTTGTCTTTATACTTGACTTTTCTTACTCTATGGGAGGCGGTATTGCTTCAGGTAAGGAAAATACCCGACTGTATAAAACATTGGATGCGGTCAATGATGCTATCAATACGCTTCTTTCTGATGTAAGCTCAGATAGCCGTGTAGGTGTGGCTGTATACTCAAATACTGCCACGCAGTTTGTACCACTGGTAAACCTTGTTCCCGAGGTCGGAAAAAAAGACACACAGTGGCTTACGGTAGATGATTTTGGCTGGACCTTTTCAGAAAGTATAATCAGGATGAACGGAAAAGCGAGAAAGGCTGTCAGTAAGAGCAGTTGGACAGAAGCTGCCGATATCAGTACCTACT
The DNA here is from genome assembly GCA_022511225.1 of Eubacterium sp. Taxonomy (GTDB): domain Bacteria; phylum Bacillota; class Clostridia; order Oscillospirales; family Acutalibacteraceae; genus Eubacterium_R. Next base: position 16,001 of record JAFLRZ010000030.1, on the reverse strand, counting down.
GTAATTCAACAACGGTTAAGACCGGTAACGCAACGAACCTGCAAGCCGGTATTGCTGCAGGTATGGGTATGCTGGCAGATGAGGAAGTCACTGAATGGCAATCCCCAAGATCCGGCTTGGATTATGACAGAATACCGGTCACAATTATTATGACCGATGGCGGATGTAACACGCTTTCTGTGTCATATGACGAGAATGATACAAATGACTCCAAAGCTTGGTATGACACAAATTTCACTGAGCGCAGAAACTCGTATGCTGATGATAAAGATGTGCAGTATGTCGCAACCGTTTCTTTGCCAACTCTGTTGACGGCGGCATATAACACAGCGCGTATTTCCTCAAATTACAGGCAAACACCTTATGCTTACGGTATTGCTGTAGATACTCAGACGGTAACACAAACGCAAACTCCGAAGATACAGATTACACTGGATCCGAGAACGTATTTCAATAACCGGGCAACCGGCAAAATCAAAGAAGCATACAACTATTATGAGCAATGGCTTGCTTCTACATCCGATAGTCCTCTATATGTCGGTCAGTTGCCTGACGGATATTATGCAGAAGGCACAAAAGATATTTACATTTCTCAGTTGCCGAAAGGTAACAGTCCTTCCAAGGAAGACGTTGCGGCAAATATTAATTACACAACAAAAGAATTAATACAAATTGCATCTACAGATATGGATAATGTTTTTAAAGATATCATCCAAGAGGTTGCAGGTGAAAAAGGTAACGTATTCGTACCTGTTGACGGCAGCAACGACGTAGGCGTAAGTAACTCTTTGAGTTATATGGACCCCATAGGCAAATATATGGAGGTAAAAACCGTCAAGAACGTTTTGCTGTTCGGTGAGCTATATGATGTAAACAAGTCTGATGACATAGAGTATTTTGATAAATACGACAATAAGATAACGAATTCTGAAGCTATAAATAACGGAAACTACGCTTACTCCAAGCAGTACTATAATATAGAAATTCCTGCATCGGGTGACGAAATTGTAAACCCCTGTTACGGAAGCAACAATGCAACGTTCCGTCTTTCAGAGATAGAAATCTATGTTAAAAAAACCGACAACTTTCAGGACACGGACGTTGGCGGCGGAATAGAGTCAGACACAGGTAACGATGAAGCACTGTACATAAACATTCCTGCAATGGCTTTGCCGATGCAGGTAGCAACCATACTGCTTGATAACGGCAATGTCATAAGTTATGAAACAAATGTTGGCGATAAGGAAAAGGATAATCCCGATGAATACCTTGTAAAAAAAGCACAGTCGACTCCGCTTAGAGTGTTTTACGAGGTCGGTATTGCCGAAGAGATAAAGACTGCTAACGGAAACGTGGATTTGACCAAGGTCAATCCAAACTATGTGGTACAGAACAGAAATCAGGCAGGAGATAAGGTTTATTTTTACTCCAACTGGTACAAAGAGAACATTTATAACGGCTACGTTACCGACGGTACATATACATACGGCGATGCGGTTTTGACTTTCAGTCCGAGCAGTGACAACCGCTACTATGTTTTCCAGAATTACCATCCCGTGTATGCAAATCCAACTAACGATTCCACAGGTGGCGTGGTGAGCGGTTCTGATGATTCCGGTTGGACATTGAACGGAAAATCTCTCGGAGCTCCGATTAAAGACAAAATAGATCCGAAAAAATGGTATTATATTTTAGTTGAGTATTACAACGCTGAAGGTACTGTACATTTGGCTCTGCCGCGTCTTGGCAGTGAGTTTGGCAGTGCTATCGGCGGCGAGAGTGGCGGAGTATCAGATAACGAGTATCTGAGCTGGTATGATCCGGAAACAGGCAAGAGCATACCTTATATGGATGGCGACGTTCCTGCCAAACCTCCCGCAGACGGCAACTACGTTATCGCTACACATCCCGGCGGTTTAAGAGTTGGCGATATGGCTGCCGGTATCGGTGTTAAAAAAGACGAGAACAATAAAAGTACAAATAATACGGAAACTTCAAATACGTATTATATGCCGACTGTCAGCTCCTCCACCGGCGGCGAAAACGTTGTTATCAACGTGTATCTTGGCAACAACGGCAGACTCGCCATACACGATACACAGCTATTGGTTACCAAAACGGTAGGCACGCTGAGCAATGAGAGCAACGAAGTTTTGCGTAATATGAAGTTCAGGTACACCGTCAAGCTGGAAAAGCAAAGCGGAACGTACAATGCTATCAAAGCCATAAGAGAAACGATAAAGAACGAAAACGGACAGGAAGAAACAATTTGGCGAGCCCTGATTAAAACTGTCGAATTGCTGACTAATAACCACGGTCTGCTGCAGGCAGATGACGGCAGTATTGCAACTGTAGGTTATAATTCAGAAAGCAGAGAAATCATTCCTGACGGCAAAGATTATTACGTCTATGTCGGCGGCGAAAGTGCAGGTGATAATTTCACCCACACGCTGTTTGATTCCGATGAAGGTCATAGCTTTACAGAGGTTCTTGGAACAGATAAAGAGATACCTGTTACTGCATATTTGGTTCCTGTAGGCTATTACGGTGAATACTGGCGTTTTGATAAAAACGATAAACGGCTTATAAGAAAAGACGATTTCATCGTAGGTCAGGTTGAAAGAGAAACTATTGGCTTTGCAATCAAGACAAAATATCAAAGTAATACTACATATCAGACTGAGGCACTTCATTTTGAAGATGAGGACAACACCGCCGACTTCTCTTTAAGGGACGGAGAGGGTCTGCTGTTTATCGGTCTGGAATCCGGTACGGAATATAAAGTAACGGAAAAGCTGACGGCTGCTCAGGTCGAAGAAGGTGTTTCGCTAAGCTACGTTACGCATAAGGAAAACGATAAAAATAATCGTGAAAAAATAACAACCTATTACAGTAATCACGATACACCTGATGATTCCCACGAATTTAACGACACGGATCACACATATTCCGTTTTAGGTGAAACGACCTCGCTTTTGACAGAGGAAGTCAATTACTTCAACTATCCGCCGAAAGCAAACAAAAAGCAGATTTCACCCGACAGTGGTTTTGTCAGTGTAGGAGATGAGGTCACGTATGTGATCTATTGGGCAAACGACCAGTTGGCTGAAGAAGATAACGGCACGACAGATGTTACTATCAGAGATCCGCTCGATCCGGGTGTAGACTTTGTCGAAGCATCATTTGTACGGCAAAAGAACGACGGAAGCTATGAAAAAATCACCTCTCCGCCAAAGGAGTGGACTTGTACCTACAACAAGGATAAGCACGAAGTTGTATGGACGGTAAAGGATGCCGTAACGGGTCAGTCCGGATTTGTTCAGTTGACAGTTAAGGTCAATGAGAATGCGCCTTTTGCCTTTGATGAGAATGGTGAATCTTTAGGATATCCCGACAATATGATTACCAATAAGGCGCGCATTGTAATCAACGGATATGAGTTCTCTACCGATACTGTCAAAACTCCTATGGATGGAGTTCATAAGACGGAGGTTTCGGTTACACCTCCAAATGATAAATCAACAGATGTCGGCACTGACCTTGGAAATCTGAACCAGGATGCCCAATCAGGCAACTTCGTAGGACCGCAGGTCGATAAGGATTGGGAAATTAAGTATCAGATTTCGTTTACAAACTATAAGACCGAAGCGGCAACAATTACAGTTGCAGACAAACTCGATCCCGACGTAAGTTTTGTAAGTGCGGAATACGGCGGTGTAACGCTGACGAAAGTCTCGTCGGATAATATAGTCAAGGATGACAACGTCACAATCAGATATGACACCGGTACCAGAACGGTAATATGGACAGTCACGGATGTTGTCGCCCGTGCGACAGATCAGGTTTTCCTGACTGTCAAGGTGAAATCCTCCGCTTATGACGGCGATGATGAAGAATCTCCACCGACATCGGCTCCCAAGGTCTTTGAACAATATACTCCTTCAGGAACAGGAACTGTCCTTGACGAAGGCAAATATATTATGGTTTACAACGGTAACGCTTTAAGTGAAAGCCGATTTGTTAACGGAAATATATCAGCGCTATTGGGTAAACCTGTTACAATCACGGACAATACGATTAACGATTCTGATGCAGATGATACTATCGTATGGAGTGTTGTGCACGGCACCAACGGATTTTATCTTCAAAGTGCTGCAAATGGAAAGTATCTGAAGATTATTGCCAACAGTGCAAGCTTTGTTGATGATACGGCCGACGCAACGGTATTTACAAATTACTCTACTCCCGGCGTTTTACAAGGCAAAAACGGTACAGCTACTGTATATTTTGGATACTATACCAGTGATTTCCGTGGAGTCAGCTTTGCTTTCTATGCAAAAGCAATGACCTTCTACAAGCTCAATGAATCGGAGTCGGGTTCGGGGTCTGAAGAACCTGAACAGATTGAAACGCCTTTGCAAGAGCCACCGAGTGGTGATTACAAGATTCACAACACCGCAAGCGTCAAAGTGGGAAATGACGTATGGCAGATAACCGAAACGATGGAAAATCCAATCAAACCGATAACGCTTCCTGAAACGGGCGGTAACGGAATCGGATACCACGGCATCTTCGGAAGTATGCTTGCAACGGGTGTTACTCTTTGGTTCATTGAAGCGAAGAGAAAAAAACGTAGAAAATGTTGACAAGTTTGTCAGCGTATTATTAAGTATATGTTTGTAGGCTTTGGAGCAGTGCAGTACTGCGTAAGGCATACAGATAATAAAATGATAAAATAAAAAATTCAAATCAGAAAGGGATAAAAACGATGAAAACATTAAAAAGATTTTCAAGCGCACTTATAGCAATTATATTGGCTATGACAATGCTCCTTCCGCTCAGCGTATCGGCAACTGTACCTGCTGATAAGGTTAATGAGATGAATTTCGAAGCATATCGGGTGCTCGATCGTGATCCAAACACAATACCTGTCGATAACGCAAAGGACAACAACAAGGTTTATACAGTAAATGATGACTTTGATGACTTCTTTAAGAATATAACACCGGATGCTTATGAAAAGGGTATTCGCAATAACCAGATATGCGTTACAGTTGATTCGAGTGGAAATTTAAGGATTGTTCCAAATACCGAAGAAGCTCCTACCGAAAATGTAATCATACTCCCTGTAAACAAAGACGTTACTGCAAACAGCGCTGATGTCCTTGCCGGAGTACTTCTCAGCGCTATAGAATCAGGCAGTGGAAAAGCTTCAGATGCACAGATTCTCGCAGGTTGGTTAAAGAACTATGCTACAGCTAAGAAAAATGCAGGTGGTTGGCCGGTTAGTCAGACCCCTGTTACAGTAGAAGCAAAGGATGGCAAGATTGATATTGGTGATCTTGCTTACGGTTACTGGCTCGTGTATTCAACAAATACAGTTAACGGCATATCAAACGTAAAGGTTGTTCTTGAAGTTGGTGAAAAAAGCCAGACAACAATAGACGTTAAAGCAGAATACGACGGACTCGACAAGACAGTAAAGAATCTTACGGATACAGGTAAGGAAGGCAAGTTCGCAGATACTGCACAGGCAGATGCAGGTGACATTCTTCAGTACGAGGTAAAATTTAATATTCAGCCACTTGATGATTATCCTTCTAACAATGATATCAATATTACAGATCTCCATTATGTAATTTCAGATACCCTTACAAATCAGAGATTGGTAGATTATGTGACAGGCTCAAAATCTGTAGAAGGTGCTAGCCCCTATATGGGTGTATTTTTGCTCGAGTTCAATATCGACGGCAAAACATATTATTATGCTGACGTAAAAAGCGACAGCATTAATGATTCACTTAAGACCTCACTTGGACTTCGTACAACCGATACTCTTCGAGCTCTTGTAAGAATCCGTAAAGAGCAGGGCGGTATTAATTACGGTACATATCAAAACGGTAAGCAGCAGTTCAGTATAAATTTTGATTGGAATAGCTTGCAGGATCTGCTCGGCGAAAATGGCGCAACAGTTACTTTAAGATACAAAGCTGAGCTTACAAGCGACGCTGTTCTTCAAAACCCTAACTACGTAGAGCTTGATTACTCCAACGATCCTTCCGATCACACCAAGTCTACAACACATGATGATACTACTACAGTATTCAGCTACGGTCTGGATATCACAAAGACATTCGCAGGTCAGGCTGGAGACAGCACTCTGTGGAATGATGTAGTATTCAATCTTTATGAAGCATCAATGCCTGCAGGTCATACAGATCCGGCTGACTTAGTTCAGGCTGCTAATCCAATCGCATTTATTGAAAGAACAACAGGAACAAAGGGTGATTATCAGAGAGCAGACTTAGGCGATAAGGCAATCAGCTCATATAGCCTTAAGCTTAAGGCAGACGCAAACAATCTGAACATTTACGGTCTTGATCCCGGTTACTATATCCTCGAAGAAACAGGCTCTCCTAACGGTTACTTATTAGGAGGAAAGGTTTACATCTACATCAAAGATGACGGCAGTAATGCATTAATATCTAACGGAAGTGCATTGTGGTTAGGTCTCGGCGATGATAACGATATTTCAGACGGTGGAATCATAGGCACAGATAAATCTGCAACTAAAGACTCTCTCCAGATTGCAATTGATAACCAGAAGAGAAACTTCCAGCTTCCTGATACCGGTGATATGGGTGTATGGTTGTTCGGTATAGGCGGTGTATTGATAGTTTCATGCGCTGCATTTGTTTACAGCACAGCCAAGAAAAAGAAGGTAAGCGAATAATATATAACTCATAAATAAGAACAGTAAAATAGGCGGTCGGACCCCTGCGCAGGGTCCGGCTGTCATTTTAACAGGTATTTTGAAAGGATGTCACACGTTAAATGAAATGGTATTATCGCCTTCTCATAGGAGTTATCGCTCTTGCGGGAATCGGACTTATGGGATATCCTCTTCTGAGTAACTATTTAGCCGAGCAAAATCAAAAAGAGTTGGTTGCATATTACGAAAAGCAGGCAGCGGAGATGCCGTCAGAGGAGCGTAACAGTCAATGGGATGAGTGTTATGCTTACAATCAGTCACTCTTAACAGGTGGAGTGCGGTTTACTGATCCGTTCAGTGAAAGCGATGCTGCTGTAGAGGATCCACTGTATGATTCACTTCTGAACCTTGATGCTCAGGGTGCTATGGGAAGCCTTGAGGTTCCCGGACTGATAGGACCACTCGTTATCTATCACGGTACGCGTGAGAATGTTTTGCAGAAGGGCAGCGGACATTTAAAAGGCTCTTCCCTGCCTGTAGGCGGAAAGGGAACGCATTGCGTGCTTACAGGGCACACAGGGCTTACAAATAATAAGCTCTTTACGAATCTCGACCGACTGGAAATAGGCGATGTGATTTTTCTGAGCGTTTTGGGCAAAAGGCTCGCGTATCAGGTTGATCAGATTCAGACTGTTTTGCCAAATGAAGCTATGGAGGCTTTGCGCATTGATCCTGAGCAGGATTATGTCACGCTCATCACTTGCACGCCTTACGGCATAAACAGCCATCGTCTGCTTGTACGTGGAACGCGTATTGAGTATGAAGAAGCGAAGAGGATAGCTGACGACACTGAAAACAGGGGCAGCACATGGGCTTCACAGTATATAAAATCGATTCTTGCAGGCGTTGTGATTGCCACGGTATTATGGGTTATAATCCTACTAATACGCCTTATAAAAAATTCAATAAAAAAACGCAAGGCACAATAAAGTGATAACCGCTTTGCTGACTGCGTTTTGAAATAAATAATATATCAACTCATTAATAACCGCCAAAATAAGCAGTGATTAATGAGTTGATTTTTTTGAGGATTGTCTTAATGAAAAATTTGTTATTTTATGTGCAGAAATTGCTGGTTTCGTAGAATTTTAGTTGTAAGTTCATCTTTCAGGACCGACCTGTCGAGTACACGCAAGAGAGAACTTTTACCTTGAAACCGATAAAAACATATGAATTCTATGCGGGCAAGCTTTATTTACCTTATGAACTTTGTAGTGCTAAAAAAGACGGAATCAATCCAAAACTCACTTTTACTGTAAGGGTGTATGTCATATAAAAATTACAAACAAAACGCAATGCTATGGGTAAAAAAACGGACTATAAGCACTTCTGACAATGCAAAAATTTGTTTAGTTTTGGTATATATTGCGAAAAACAAAACACTATGCTATTATAGCAATAAAGAATAATATTTTGAAAGGAATATTAAAATATGGCATTTGATATGAATAAGCTCAGTAAACTGAAATCAAAAGGCGAAGAAGGGATTAAATTTATAAAGTCAAAAGCTTCTGAAATTGATTTAACAGAGGTTAAGGATTTCGCTATAGAAAAAGGACAGAAGGTCAAAGAAAGAATTTCTGATATTGATATTGAAAAGGCAAAAGAAAAATTACAGAATATAAATGCAGATACAATCAAGGATGACGCTAAAAAAACAGGTCAGCAGATAAAAGATAAAGTTGACGAGAAAAAAGATAACAGCGAAGTTTTAAATGCTGACAAATGGCTGAATGATGCAATTGAAGCATATAACGTGGAATATTCTATTTTGAGCAATTATGGCGTTGAATTATATACCGAAAGAGAACGTGCTGTTGATACTATTACAAATGTTGAAAAACTGATAAACAGCATCGCTAATCATCCTAAAGAGTTCGACAAGGATTTTGAGTTAATCGTCAGTCAAAAGGATAGTTTTGAAAATGTCTGCACAATTGCAAAAGAAGAATTAGATGCAGCGAAAAAGTCAGCAGCAGGTGCCGGTAGTGGAATGGCGGCAGGTGTTGCCGTTGCAAGCTTGGCTCCAAGCGCGGCAATATGGGTTGCCACCACCTTTGGCACTGCTTCAACGGGCGCTGCAATATCCTCATTATCAGGCGCAGCCGCAGCGAACGCCGCACTTGCATGGCTCGGCGGCGGTGCGCTTACTGCCGGTGGCGGGGGAATGGCTGCTGGTAATGCTTTGCTCGCATTGGCAGGCCCTATCGGTTGGACAATTGCAGGTGCTTCTATATTAACGTCTGTTGTCTTATTTACACGTAAGAAAATGAAAACCACAAAAGAAAAGGTTGAAGAAATAGAGAAAGTAAAAACCAACACAGAAGCACTTAAGGAAAGTTCTGCTTTAATGAAAGATTTACTCGATAAGACAATAATGCTTAGAGAGGCACTTACTGAGCAATATGGAAATTGTATGAAAACCTTTGGTAAGGATTTTCGTGCTATGGAAGAAAATGAGCAAACTATGTTAATGACTTTGGTAAATAACACTAAAGCTATTGCTGCAACATTAGATAATAACATTTAACGGAGATTTTATGAATACAGAAAAAGTTTTCAAATCAACGCAGGAACAGGCGGTAGCTTCTTGGGTTGGATATCTGAACCAGATAAGAATAGAAAAACTGTTTGATGCATTGACTAAACAGGACTTAAATTATCAAAAAGCGATGGAGTCCATAAATAGCACTTTAAAAAGCGTTCACGAAATACTACAATCAAATCGTGGTGGTGAAAGAGGAATACACGGATTTATCGCAGAAATATCAGAGGTCGGTATCGGCAATGCAAGAGAAAATATAAAAGGAAATCCTGATATTTATAAATGGATAAACGACAATAGTTCTTCTGATTTGTTACGCGGTACAACAGAAATTCAGCAAAAGTTTTATTTGTCTGGCGGCGATTTTTCTCTTGGTGCGGTTGCAAAGCATTTAGAAAAATATCCGGATTATTTAGCTAATGGTTCAAAGTATCAAATTCCAAAGGATCAGTACGAAAATATAAAACAACTTTATCGACTGACAGAAAAAGAGGCATACAAAACCCTTTCTGACAGTGGCGATGGACTGACAATCAATCAGTGGAAAAAGGTTCATAACTTTTTTGAAAACAATAAAAATATTTCTTTTGATGATTTAGAACCTTCATTGCTTGATTATGATGAAGTTCAAAAGGGAACAATTGATAAGACAATTGCTAAAGAAAAAGAAAGCTTAAAAAATATTAATAATGAGCGAAAAGATAAAGCGATTGACAACAATAAATCGACTTTGGAGGAGGCAGGAAAAGCAACAGCAGTATCGGCTGTAATTGAAGGCTCAACTGCTTTTATTACTTGTATTATCAAGAAAATTAAATCGGGCAAAGCCATAAAAGATTTCACAAGTGAAGATTGGGAAGAAATCGCAAAGGATACGGGTATCGGTACTGTAAAAGGCGGAGCAAGAGGAGCAAGCATTTATGCGGTAACAAGTGCATTAGAATCTAATGCTCCGAAGTTTTATGAAGCGGGAATCAACGCAAAAGCGCTTGCAACGTATAACAAGACAGCTTCAACAACTGCCAATGCCATAGTAACTGCATCATTTGGGTTGGCAGAGCAGATACATAAATTCAGAAAGAATGAAATTACAGAGTTAGAATTGCTTGAGAATTCACAGATAGTTTGTCTTGACGCATCTGTTAGTGCGCTATTTTCTTTGATAGGTCAAATCGCTATTCCTGTACCTGTTCTCGGTGCAGTTATCGGAAATGCTGTTGGCACAATGATGTACAAAACTGCAAAAGATAACTTCAACAAAAAAGAACAAGCTATAATGCAGCAATATTATGATGAGTTGATTGAATTAGATAATAAGCTTGATGAAAAGTATAGGCAGTTTGTATTGGAGTTATCAGCTTCGTTTGAAGAATTTTTATCAATTCTTGAAAATGCTTTTTCTCCTGATGTTAATGTTGCACTTGAGGGCTCTATTGAATTGGCAAAAACTTTGGGTGTTGATGAAAATGAAATTTTAGACACCAAAGAAAAAGCATTTGCATATTTTTTAGATTAAACTGATATTTCAAAGTATATATCAGACGAAAGGATAATACCAATGGCTGAAAATTATAACTGGGCTTGTATAGGCTGTGGACATATTGCCGATGAAATGGCAAGGGCTATGAAACAATTAAATAGAACCTTTTATTCACTTGCAAGCAGAACAAAAACGAATTCCGATGCATTTGCCCAAAAATACGGCATCGACAAGGTGTATGACAATATTGACGACGTTTTCAGTGATGAAAACGTTGATATTATTTATATTGCAACTCCGCATAATTCTCATATTGAATACATTTTAAAGGCACTGAATGCAGGCAAGCACGTAATTTGCGAAAAAGCGATAACTCTCAACTCAAACGAGTTAAAGCAGGCAGTTGAAGTAGCGGAGAAAAATAACGTTGTTCTTGCCGAGGCAATGACAATTTTTCATATGCCTGTATACAGAAAAATCGACGAGGTTATATCATCAGGCAAGCTTGGCAAATTAAAGCTCATTCAGGTTAATCTGGGTAGTTGTAAGGATTATGATATGACAAACAGATTTTTCAATATGGACCTTGCAGGCGGTGCAATGCTTGATATAGGTGTTTATGCTCTGTCGTTTGCAAGGTATTTTATGAGTGAAAATCCAGACGAAATTGAATCACAAATGAAAAAAGCACCAACAGGTGCTGACGAACAGGTTAATATTCTTTTGAAAAACACTGAAAACGAAATGGCGACCGTTACATTATCACTAACTGCAAAACTGCCTAAAATCGGCATTGCCGCTTTTGAAAACGGATACGTTGAGGTTTCTAATTACAACAGAGCATTTTCCGCAAGCATAACGTACACGGACGATGAGCATACAGAGTATATAGAAACAGATACCGACCTTGATGCCCTGTGTTATGAAATTATAGATATGGAAAATGCCGTGTCAGGCAAAGAGAACAATATGCACCTTGATTATACGATCGACGTTATGGATATTATGACAAAGGTACGCTTTGCACACGATATGAAATATCCTGAAGAATTATAGAATCAGCAAAAAATAAATATAAAAACAGGTATTAAAGTATAAATAGTAATTGGTTTTAAAGGCGACACTATGGAAAAAGCAATGTGGAACGGAAAAGAAATCATAGCTTTAAATATTGCTGAAAAATATGAAATTGAAAAAGCAGTAAGAAAGGCAAGCGGAAGAAAAGAGTTATTATGCCCTGATAAAAATTGTACACATCGGGTTTTAAGATATTGCCACGGAGAAAAGAAAGACGCATATTTTGCACACATAAATAATACTGACTGTGCTTATGAAAAATATGATAAAGGAACAAGTGATATAGTTAAAAACATCAAGAGAATTCTATACTTCTATTTTCAAAGTAAAAACTATGATGTTTCAATGGACGTGAAACTGATTGAAGGTCATTATACACACCTCTCACTTAAACAAAACGATAAACTATATGCTATGCAAATAATCTCCAAGTTCTCTAGTGCAAATAGAATTGATGACTTTTTTATAAAATATCAAGAGGCAAACATTCCAGTGATATGGATAGTAACGGATTTGGGCGAGAATGACATTATTGATGAATCGGAAATGAATTACGCAAAAAGGTTTTCTATTAACGAGACCTCTGACAATTCAATAATTACTATTGATTTAAAGGGGGAAAATGTTACACTATACAAAATGGATACAAATGAGTATCTATATGATGGTTATTCGATACATTCAGATAACTATCCTAAAATATTTGTAAATCAGTATCCATTAGAAAAATTAGAATTTAGTGATGGTGTGTTGACTGTTCCAGATTTCAATATACAATTTGAAAGTTTTTTAACCAAGAAAGCTGCGGCGTTTGATAAATATAAAAAAGAAAAAGAAAAGGAAAAGCAGGAACGAAGGGAAACTCTGGAAAAGCAAAGCAAAGAAATTGAAAAAAGGAATAAAGAATTAGATGCCAAAAGGCAAAAAGAACAGCGTGAGCGTGAAGAAAAACAGCGAGAAGAAAAAGAAAAGTTACTGCAAGCTGAGCGTGAAGAGGCAAGGAAAAAAGAAATGCATAAGGCAAAACAACGTGAAAAATTAAAGCCATTGTCTCGAGGATATGAAATTGGAGATAAAATCGAGCACAAACGCTTTGGTGTAGGAACGGTAGTTGATATTATCGGCAATTTAATAACTATAGATTTTTCAAAAAGAGGAATTAAAAATCTGGCTCTTAATGCCGAAATTAATCAAGGTTCAATTAAAAAATTATAGGCTTTATCAATAAAAGTATGATTTATTTGCCAAATAATGGAAATAATTTAAATACATTTGATTTTGTCTAGCAAATTTGTAAAAAACATTATGTCTGCATTGCCTGAAACACAAAATAAAATTGAACAGATGATTGACATCCTACTTGAGGAGTAAAAATACCCCTTCAAAGCTTAGTTGCCTGGAGGAGTGATTTTTTGATTGTGTCATAATCCCTGAATACCATTAAAAAATATAAATCAAATTAAATAGTAATGTTGCAAAGGAATTGTTCATTTGTAGCATTGCTATTTTAACTTTTATATTAATCTGTTCTGTGCTATAATATTTACAGAAATTTGCATTATAATTTTTTCAAAGTGACATTTTTGTACTTTGAATATGAGGATTGATATGAAAAATATAGTTATAAGAAAAATAAACCAAAGTGATAGCCGAGAAGAAATAAGCAATGTATATGAGCAAAGCTGGAAATATGCTTATAAAGGTATTATTCCGCAGGATTATTTAGACAGTATTCCAAAGGGTCATTGGTGCAGAGCATTTGATAATCCTGAAAGGTATACTCTTGTTGTGCTGGATGGTGATAAGATAATCGGTACATCAACCTATTGTAAATCACGATTTGAGGATTACAAGGATTGGGGAGAAATCGTTTCAATCTATTTTCTGCCTGAATATATGGGTAAGGGTTATGGTAAAGGTCTGCTTAAAAAAGCTGTTGACGAGCTTAAAAATATGGGCTTTAAAAAGATTTTTCTTTGGGTGCTTGAGGAGAATCACCGAGCAAGGCATTTTTATGAAAAATGCGGTTTTAAAAACAGCGGTGAATATTATGACGATAAAATCGGAGGTAAGCAACTGCGTGAACTGCAGTATGTTTATTGTGATTAATAGTTAAATTTTAGGAGAACTAAAAAGTGACAGAGAAATACATAATGAGTGAAAATTATATACCGGACGGTATTCTTCATGATCAGGATTTATATAATATTTCATTAGAAAATAATGAATTGACATTGAGTTTTGAAACACATTTTTATCCTCAGGATTATACGGATACAAGTTTTGCAGAAAAGTATAAAGATTTTACAAAATGCCATATTAAATGTACTCTTGGTGATGAAATGTTTTGCTATGTGCTTTTGGAAACAGCAATTGATAAAAAGAACAATTATAAAGGTAAATATTTATCAGTTGAAGAATTCGTAAAAATTGCAAATAAAGAAATAAGAAAGCGGAAAGAAAAAGGGTACTGGCCATGGGAATATTTATGTACAGGAACTTGTCCTAATTCAAACAGCGCAAGTATTGAGCTTCATATTTGGATTAAATATAAAAGAGTAATTTATAGCAGTTGCAGACTGGTTCTTGATACAAAAGAAATAAAATATATTTGGGAATAAAGAAAGGTAAATCATTATGGCATTTGATTACAAAAAAGAATACAAAGAATTCTATATGCCGAAGAAGAAACCGAGTATTGTCGAAATTCCAAAAATGAATTATATCGCAGTAAGAGGAAAAGGCAATCCAAATGATGAAAACAGCGAATATAAAAACAGCATAGGATTGTTATATGCAATTGCATTTACCATTAAAATGAGCTATAAAGGCACTCATAAAATAGACGGCTATTTTGAATATGTTGTACCTCCTCTTGAGGGCTTTTGGTGGCAGGATAATACCCAAGGTATTGATTATAACCGAAAAGATGATATGAACTTTATTTCCGTTATAAGACTGCCTGATTTTGTAACAGAAGATGATTTTATGTGGGCTGTTGATGAAGCAACAAAAAAGAAAAAACAGGATTTTTCAAAGGTTGAATTCTTTACTTATGATGAGGGTATTTGTGTTCAGTGCATGCATATAGGCTCTTATGATAACGAGCCTGAAACAGTTGATTTGATGCACAAATATATGGAAGAAAACAGTTATGAATTAGATATAACAGATGCAAGATTTCACCATGAGATTTATTTGAGCGACCCAAGAAGATGTGATGAGAGTAAATTGAAAACTGTTATAAGGCATCCAATAAAAAAGAAGAATAAGGGAAATTGAAATGACTGAAAAATACATCATGCGCGAAAACAG
Source organism: Eubacterium sp. (assembly GCA_022511225.1). Taxonomy (GTDB): domain Bacteria; phylum Bacillota; class Clostridia; order Oscillospirales; family Acutalibacteraceae; genus Eubacterium_R. The sequence continues at coordinate 812 of JAFLRZ010000030.1, read as the reverse complement.
CATACTTGATGGCATGCTCCATGAACAAGAGCTTGATGAAATATCATTAAAAGACGGAATTCTGACTTTAGGTTTTAATATATTTTTGAGCAAAGAAGAATACGGAGATAGTGATTTTGCAAAAAAATATTATGAATATAAAAAGTGCTATATCAAATGTAAAATAGAAAATGAGGAGTATTGTGAAGTATATCTTAAATCCTCTTTGAATAAAAAATTTAAAGGTATAATACAGTATTTATCCCTTGCTGATTTTGTTGATATTGCAAATAAAGAAATTACCAAAAGAGCAGAAAAAGGCTTGCATCCTTGGGAGTATCTTTACACATATGTTTCGCCTAATATTAACAGTGCAAAAATTGAACTTTGTCTTTATAACATGAAATATAAAAGAGTAGATTATTCAATGTGTACTTTAGAACTTGAAACGCAGGAAATAGAATACATCTGGGAGTAAATGATGTTGAAGCTAAGATTATATAAGAATACAGATGCTCAGTTTATCGTAAAATGGCTGAAAAATGAATATGCCTTTCGTCAGTGGAGTGCTGATCGATACGAGAGATATCCTATAACACCTGATGATATGAATAATTATTATTCACAGTATAATGATGACGAATTATATAAATTGACTGCTGTAAATGAAGACGAAATTATCGGTCATCTTACTATACGATTTATGGATGATGCAAGAAAGATTGCTCGTCTTGGTTTTGTAATTGTTGATGACACAAAAAGAGGAAACGGTTTTGGGAAACAGCTTGTTTCATCTGCATTGAAATATGCTTTTGAGGAATTAAAGGCTGACA
>JAFLRZ010000003.1:131096-142034 GCA_022511225.1 Eubacterium sp. | reverse complement strand
CGGCTAACGGCCGCCGAGGGTGACCTTAGGGAAAGTGCAACAGAAATAAACCGCCTGCATCGCAGGTAAGGATGGAAAGGCGAGGTAAGAGCTCACCGAGGAGATGGAGACACCTCCTGCCATGTAAACCCTATTCGCTGCAACATCGACTAAAGGGTTGTTTGCTCGACACATAACTTTGACGGATGGCTGGAGCATAGCAGCAATGCTATGTCGAGATAGATAACTGCCCACGACAGAACTCGGCTTACTGCTAACTCGCGGGCATAGCCCGTCTTTTATGCAAAGCAATTCAGCTATTATTACAAGCTGTGTTTGGATTCGGTTTGCTTTGCCCACCCGCCTAAAATCTTTCTTTAGATTTTGTTGGCTTTGTCTAAGACATATTTACAAATTAAATGCGAGGTAATTTTAATGTTAGTTAATATGCGCGACCTTCTTGCTGATGCGCAGGAGGGTGATTATGCAGTAGGCTCATTTTCAGTTGCAAATATGGAAATGGTGCTCGGAGTGCTTCAGGCTGCAAAGGAGCTTAATGCACCGGTAATTTTGCAGATTGCAGAGGTAAGGCTCAAACAGAGCCCTCTTGAAGTAATCGGACCTCTTATGGTAGCTGCTGCCGAAGCTGCAGAAACTCCTGTTGCCGTTCATTTCGACCACGGCAAAACTATTGAAAAAATCACTCAGGCACTTGATCTCGGCTTCACGTCAGTTATGTTTGACGGCTCACATCTGCCGCTTGATGAAAATATTAAAATGACAAAGCAGGTTATGGCAATTGCCGAGGAATACGATGCTGCTGTTGAGGCTGAAATCGGTTGTGTCGGTGGCAGTGAGGACGGCAGTGAGGACATTGCTATCAACTGCACCAAGCCTGAGGACGCTGTTCGCTTTGAGGCTGAAACAGGCGTTGATGCGCTTGCAATTGCTATCGGCAACGCGCACGGCAACTACAAGAGCACGCCGAAGCTTCGTTTTGATATTCTTGAGGAATGTGAAAATAATACCGACCTTCCTCTCGTGCTTCACGGCGGCACAGGAATTACACCTGACGATTTTATCCGTTGCTCGCACACAGGTATCAAGAAAATAAATATTGCCACTGCAACGTTTGATACGGTTGAAAATACAGTCAGACAGTGCTATAATGAAAGCAGTATTAACGGTTACTATGACCTTCAGGCTGCTGAGGTCAGGGGTGCCTATGAAAATGCAAAGAAGCATATTCTCATTTTCGGCACTGATAACAAAGCATAATTTATTATTTCGCGAGGTATAAATATGAACTATATTGAATTTGATATGTCAAAGCCGCTTGATTTTATTCCAATCGGAAGAATTGCTATTGACTTTAACCCTACTGATATGTATATGCCACTGTCAGAATCCTCAAATTTCAACAAATACGTTGGCGGCTCTCCTGCTAATATTGCAGTTGGTCTTGCAAGACTCGGCTGTAAGGTTGGCTTCTGCGGTTGTGTAAGCAACGACCAATTCGGTGATTTCGTTGTTAATTATTTCAACAAGGAGGGTATCGACACAAGCCACGTTACAAGAGCTAAGAACGGCGAGTGCCTTGGTCTTACTTTTACCGAAATTCTTTCTAAAGAAAAGTCGTCTATCCTTATGTACCGTGACAACGTAGCCGACTTCTGTATGGCGCCTGAGGATATTGACGAGGCTTACATCGCATCATCAAAGGCTATCGTTATCAGCGGTACTGCACTTGCAAAATCCCCGTCAAGAGAGGCTTGCCTTAAGGCGATGATGCTTGCTAAGAAGAACAACACAAGAATTATTTTTGATATTGATTACCGTGAATATACGTGGACTTCAAAGGACGAAATCGCAGTTTACTACAGCCTTGTTGCACAGAATGCAGATATCATTATGGGCTCTCGTGAGGAATTTGACCTTACCGAAGGCATTGTAGGTGTTAAGTCCTCTGACCCTGAAAGTGCTCAGTACTGGCAGTCCTTCGGTGCCGCAATCTGCGTTATCAAGCACGGAAAGGAAGGCTCAACTGCTTACACTAATGACGGTAAATTCTACTCAATCAAGCCGTTCCCTGCAGTTAAGCTTAAAGGCTTCGGCGGCGGAGACGGCTACGGCTCATCCTTCCTTTACAGTCTTCTTCAGGGCAAGGAAATTATTGAGTGCCTTGAATTCGGCTCAGCCTCAGCGTCAATTCTCATTTCTGCTCACTCCTGCTCAGATGCAATGCCGTCAGCTCAGCAGGTAGAAGAATTTATAAAAAAGAGCAAGGAAGAATACGGCGAAATGGTAGCAAGAGTTTAAATTGTGTCTTTTTGTGTTAGACTTCGTTACTGACAAAATTCTGCTAAGATATAAGATTAAAACCGCGAACAATATGTTCGCGGTTTTTGATTTACTATATAAATATTATTCTAAATGAAGCACTATTTTATTTTGCTCGATAGTTTTCTTGACGTCAATTATACGCTGGTTTGAAGAGCCTCGAAAGACAAGTGAAATATCCTTTTTATCCTCCTCGAACTCGCCGTCAACAAGCACGTCAATAAGAGATAGAAGCTCGTCGGAAACATCCGTCTTTGCTCTTGACTCCCATTTACCCATAACTTCCTCAATCGTAAAGCCTGTATAGCACCACACGTTTTTTTGAGGAAAACGCTCTTTAAACATTATCAAGAACGGCAGGAGCACCCTTTGATTTTCAGGCTCAAACGGCTCTCCGCCTAAAAGGGAAATACCATTCACCCACTCAGGCTCACAGGAGGCAAAAATTTCTGCCATCGTTTCCTCTGTAAACGGCTTACCGAAGCCAAAATCCCACGTTTCCTGATTAAAGCAGTTTTTGCAGTGATGTCTGCAGCCTGACACATAAAGCGAGGTGCGAACACCCTCACCGTTTGAAATATCGTTCTTTTTGATTTCACCGTAATACATAAATAAATACCAAACCAGCCCCTGAGTGTTTTTGCGCTCGGGGGCTATTCCTTTATAAGTGTAATACTCTTTCTTTAATTTCCTGTGTTCTGCCCTGATTCCAGTACTGTGTGCCGATATAACCGCACGTTCTGCGTGCAACGTTCATCTTGTCCTGATCCTCATTACCGCACTTAGGGCATCTCCAGATAAGCTTGCCGTCCTCGTTCTCTGCGATAGTGATTTCTCCGTCATAGCCGCAGCACTGACAGTAATCGCTCTTAGTGTTAAGCTCGGCGTACATAATGTTATCATAGATAAATCTCATTACCTGAAGCACTGCAGGGATATTATCCTGCATATTCGGAACTTCAACGTAGGAGATTGCACCACCCGGTGAAAGAGCCTGAAATTCAGACTCAAACTTAAGCTTTGTGAACGCGTCAATCTCCTCTGATACGTGGACGTGGTAAGAGTTTGTAATATAATTTCTGTCTGTTACACCCTTGATGATGCCAAACCTCTTTTGCAGGCATTTTGCAAATTTATATGTAGTTGATTCAAGCGGAGTGCCGTAGATGCTGTAGTCAATATTTTCCTCAGCCTTCCACTTTGCGCAGGCATCGTTCATATACCTCATAACCTTGAGTGCAAACGGCTTGCCCTCTTCGTCGGTATGTGATTTTCCGGTCATATATTTTGTACACTCGTAAAGACCTGCATAACCGAGAGAAATCGTTGAATATCCGTTATAAAGAAGCTTGTCAATCGTTTCGCCTTTCTTGAGTCTTGAGAGTGCACCGTGCTGCCAAAGAATAGGCGCAGCGTCGCTCATTGTGCCGAGCAGTCTGTTGTGACGGCACTGAAGTGCTCTGTGACAAAGGTCAAGACGCTCGTCAAATATCTTCCAGAATTTGCTCATATCTCCGCCTGAGGAGCACGCAATGTCAACAAGGTTAAGAGTTACAACGCCCTGATTAAAGCGTCCGTAATACTTATGCTTGCCCTCTTCATAATTCTTGGCATTTGCAACGTTGCCTACTCCGTTTTCGGTAAATCTGTCAGGAGTGAGGAAGGAACGGCAACCCATACAGGTATAAACGTCGCCCTTAAGCTCTTTCATAACCTTTTCGCTGATGTAGTCAGGCACCATTCTCTTTGCAGTGCACTTTGCGGCAATCTCTGTAAGGTAGAAATACTTGCTGTCCTCTTGAATATTGTCCTCCTCAAGCACGTAGATAAGCTTCGGGAACGCAGGGGTAATCCACACACCGCTTTCGTTCTTAACACCCTGAATACGCTGCTTGAGTGTCTCCTCAATGATAAGAGCAAGGTCCTTTTTCTCCTGCTCGTTCTTTGCCTCGTTAAGGTACATAAAGACAGTAACGAAAGGAGCTTGTCCGTTAGTTGTAAGCAAAGTTACAACCTGATACTGAATAGTCTGTACACCCTTTCGTACCTCGTCACGAAGTCTTTTCTCAGTGAGGTCATTAATCTGCTCCTCGGTCATATCAATGCTGAATTCCTCGCTCTCGGCAATAACGTCCTTACGGAGCTTTTCACGGCTGATCTGAACGAAAGGTGCAAGGTGAGCAAGCGAAATTGACTGACCGCCGTACTGGTTTGATGCAACCTGAGCAATAATCTGAGTAGCGATATTGCAGGCAGTTGAAAATGAATGAGGTTTTTCAATCATCGTTTCGCTGATTACAGTACCGTTCTGAAGCATATCCTCGAGGTTAACGAGATCGCAGTTGTGCATATGCTGAGCAAAATAGTCTGCATCGTGGAAGTGAATAATACCATCCTCATGAGCAGTTACAATATCCTCAGGGAGAAGAATTCTCTTAGTAATATCCTTTGAAACCTCGCCTGCCATATAGTCACGCTGAACTGAATTAACAGTAGGGTTTTTGTTGGAATTTTCCTGCTTAACCTCTTCGTTATTGCACTCGATAAGCGAAAGAATCTGATTGTCGGTAGTGTTTGCCTTTCTGATAAGAGAGCGGTTGTAACGGTACTTTACGTAAAGTCTTGCTACGTCAAACGCACCCTGTGCCATTATCTGATTCTCTACAATATCCTGAATTTCCTCTACACTCAAGGCCCTGTTTGCCTTTGAGGTCTTGAACTCTACGTACTCGGCAATTTCTCTGATCTGGCTTGGCGACAGCTCCTCTTTCTTGCAAGCTGCGTTAGCCTTGGAAACAGCAACAACGATTTTGCTTAAATCAAAATCTACTTCTGCTCCGTTTCTTTTAATGATTTTCATAACTTTCTCTCTCCAATTATTACAAAATAATTACATCAACTTACGTCAGCTCATTAATAATATCAAATATCTATGTAATTGTCAATAGAAATTAACAAAAATATACAATATATTGTATTTGTGACTATTGTTCACCACAAAATTATGTATATGTAGATTTTGCTTATTTTTATATGTTTCACAGCAAAATGCCCGATTTTTCGAGAAAAAACAGTAAATAAAAGGTTACAAACTCTGTGAAACGCTAAAAGTTTTCATTTCGCTGCTAATCCGACACAATAAATATGGGGCTGTTTTCACAGCCCCTGTAATTACATCATTTTATTTTTTCAATATCAAACGCATAATTAAATTTTTCGCCGTACTCAATACGTATTTGATCACCGGAATTTACGCTTTCGAGCTTCTTTATATATTTTTTGCCGGAAATAATAGGAGCATTATAAACTAACTCGTTTCCTTCCTCATCAACTATATAAAATGTATAATTTACAATAAAATCTCCAATGCTTCCCATTCTGATACATTCCGTTACTGTTCCTTCTTGAAATTGTGAATTTGTTTCCCAAACAAAAAGGCTCGAAATTGAGAAAACAGCAACAGCTATTCCAATTATCATTGCTTTAGTAATTCTATCAAAGGAATCTGATTTATTGAATTTTTTTATGATTTTGTAAATAACAAAACATAACGCAATAATACACAATACCAATACTATGATTATTGCTACAATTATATTCAAATATAGTCATACCGTTTTGGTGAAGCGAATTATTCATAAAATTTACTCCGGTTGTTCAATATATAAAATCGTGTTATACGTTTCACCGTCAGATTCTTCTTGAACATATTGAATTCTTAATTTCTGCCCATTACCTGAAATAACACCGCCATAACATTTAGGCTTATTATATCCGTTTGAAACAATAAAGTTTGAGTATTCAAAATAAACACCGTTTATTTCAAAGTGCTCTGTGTCATGTCCTTCTTTTGGCTGAGCGTGAAATTTTTCAACCTCGCCCTCAACAACTTCAACCTGATTTGTTTCAAGCAATTCTTTATATGTATTATAATCGTGCATATAAGATGACATTATACCAATTCCTAAAATGAAAACTGCAACACCGACTACAGAAAAGATAATAGATATTATTCTCGGTATACCTTTACCACCTGAAACAAGTTTTCTATTAAACACACAAACCACACCAAGAATAAAAGGAATTAATAACCATAATAAATTGAAGTAATTAAAATTAAATTCATAAAGTACATTTTCCATAATTGCACCTTTTTTCAAAAATGGGCAGGCGTTTAAGCCTGCCCATTCAAATATTACCTGTTTCCTGTTTTTCTCTGAATTGCTTTAACTATCTCAACAATCGGAATTACCATAAACGAAAGCACAAGTGCTGCTGCGTATTCCTTAAGTGAAATATCGGCAAAGTTAAATGCAGTTCTGAGGAATGGGATATAAATAACTGCCGTTGAAAGCACAAGACTGAGTGCCATTGCGCCTACGAGATACCAGTTTATACTGCCCATCTTAAGAATCGACTGTCTGCGTGAGCGCATATTGAACGAATGGAAAATTTCGCTCATTGAAAGCGCAAGAAATGCCATTGTCATACCGTTTTGATGAAGAACACCGTCATTGACTGCAAAGATTTCTGCAATAGTCATATGTCGTCCCATATCTGCTCCCGCCATAAAAATACCGAGCGCATAAGCAACGAGAGTGATAACGGTAACCATTACGCCTTGATATACGCAGTCAAAGCCCATACCGCCTGCAAAAATGCCATCCTTTGAATTTCTCGGGGCACGGTTCATAATGTCCCTTTCGCCCTTTTCAAGTCCGAGAGCGAGTGCAGGGAAGCAGTCTGTAATAAGATTAATCCAAAGCAGATGAACAGGCTCAAAGAGTGTAAAGCCGATAATCGTGGCAATAAATATTGAAAGCACCTCGGATAAATTTGAAGAAAGAAGGAACTGAATAGAATTTCTGATATTATCGTAAATTCTTCTGCCCTCTTCGACTGCTGAAACAATAGTCGCAAAGTTATCGTCTGCAAGCACCATATCGGCAACGTTTTTTGTAACATCTGTGCCCGTGATGCCCATACCGATGCCGATATTAGCGTTCTTGATTGACGGAGCATCGTTTACACCGTCACCTGTCATAGCCGTAATCAAGCCCTTTGCCCGCCACGTCTTGACTATTCTTACCTTGTGCTCAGGCTGAACACGTGCATAAACAGAATAGTTTTCTATATCGTTAAAGAAATCATCGTCACTTATTTTATCAAGCTCTGCGCCTGTAACAGCCAGTGATTCATCAGCAATAATGCCTAAAGACTTAGCAATAGCAACAGCCGTATCCTTGTGGTCACCCGTAATCATAATCGGTCTTATTCCTGCACTTCTGCACTCCTTGATTGCATCAACAACCTCAGGGCGAACAGGGTCAATCATACCCGTCAGACCAACGTAGCAGAGGTCACGTTCAAAGGCATCTGCCTCCTCGCTCTCAGGCTTTTCACTGTACATACGCATAGCACAGCAAAGAACACGGAGCGCCTTGTCTGCCATTGCCTTGTTTGAAGTGGCAATTTCGGCACGCTTTTCGTCTGTCATAGGCACACTCTTGCCGTTCTCATAATAGCTTGTGCACTTGGAAAGCACGATGTCGGGTGCACCTTTAGTATACTGAACGAAGCCTTTTTCTGCCTTATGGACAGTGGTCATCATTTTTCTTGAGGAGTCAAACGGAGCTTCCATAACCCTCGGGAAGCTCTCTTCAAGCTTATACTTCGGCATCTCAAGCTTGTTTGCATATGCTACAAGTGCCGCCTCTGTAGGCTCACCCTTTACTGTGCCGTCCTCCTGCAGCTCTGCATCACAGCAGAGTGCCATAGCCATTGCGACGAGCTTTTCCTCATCGCCGCTGTACTCAACAACGGTCATCCTGTTCTGAGTGAGAGTACCTGTCTTATCAGAGCAGATAATCTGCGTACAACCAAGAGTTTCTACTGCAGTGAGCTGACGGATAACTGCATTGCGCTTACTCATCTTAGTAACGCCTATTGAAAGCACGATTGTAACTACTGCGGCAAGTCCCTCAGGGATTGCGGCAACAGCGAGCGAAACGGCAACCATAAACGTATCAAGCGTAGAAGCAAACGTTACGTTTCCGCCCATAACGAGAGTGCGAACAATGTCAAATGCAAAAATGAATACGCAAATTCCGATTACAAGGAAGGAAAGAACTTTTGAAAGTTGTGCAAGCTTGCGCTGAAGAGGTGTCTGCCCTTCTTCAGCAGTTTCAAGCGCATAAGCAATTTTACCCATTTCGGTGTCCATACCTGTTGCAACGACTACAGCCTTACCGTGACCGTACACAACGTTTGAGCCCATATAGCACATATTTTTGCGGTCGCCGAGCGGAACGACGTCACTACCGAGCGGATCAATTGCATCGGCAGTCTTGTTGACAGGAACGGACTCGCCTGTAAGTGCGGCTTCTTCAATCTTCATAGAAGCAGAGGACATAATACGGCAGTCGGCAGGAACAGCATCGCCCGCCTCGAGCACTACTATGTCGCCTACTACAAGCTCTTCGCTTCTGATATCCATAAGCTTGCCGTCACGGATTATTTTAGAGGTAGCAGCGGCAATTTCCTGCAAGGCTTCGATTGCCTTCTCCGCCTTACTCTCCTGATAAACACCGAGAACAGCGTTGATAAGAACGACAATCATAATGATGATAACGTCTGCAAAGCCCTCGCTCTCGTTGCTGACAACGGAGGTAACGGCAGAAATAACAGCTGCCACTATAAGTATAATAATCATCGGGTCAGCAAGCTGACTGAAAAATCTTGCGACAAGCGATTTCTTTTTGCCCTCGGCAAGCTTGTTTTTGCCGTTTTGCTCCAAGCGTTTACCTGCCTCGGCAGAGGTAAGACCCTCTTCACCTGAGTTGACAGAGCTCAGAACATCGCTCCAATGCTGTAAATACTCTTTCATATCTGTAACTCCTTAATAAAATAAAACCTGTATATAAAAATATAAACCCGTACATAGATAACTATGTACGAGTCTCATTCATGGCAAAATCAAATAAATTGCCAACAACTAAACCAGCCAAACGGCATGATGTTGATTTAGTTCGCGCATGCGTGGAATTACTCCCTCGACATTTATATATATACCATATTTTTGCAGTTTTGTCAATATGGTACAGGTGTCATATATATTATATGCCGATTGTGATATTTTATTTTAGAAACAAGTAGTGTTACCTCGGCGCGCGACAACGCACACAGCGACGAGGGAGCATAATTGTAGACTGAACACATAAAAAAGGAGACGGCCGAAGCCGTCTCCCCAGATTTATTAATCTGTAATGGCAGATGGATTAGTCCATATCTCCGCCATTTTCAATTGGATCATCAGAAACTGTGAAGATGTTTACAACTGCAAACTCTTCAATTTCAGCTACTGGTTTTGAATAAAGCTCTTTCATTATTTTGTCCTCCAAACTTATATTAGAGTAGGCTTATTAATAAGTTCCTGTCTGAGCCTCAGCGTAGATAACCTGAGTATCGCCGTTTCCGTCAACGTAAGCAACGAATGGACGAGCAGATACTGTACCCTTCTGACTTGATAAGCCGTATGTTAAGCTGAACTGCTGTGCATTTGTCTTGCAGTACAATGCCTTTACATTTGTGCCATCAACGTCATCAAGAGTGATATTAGTTCTACCTGTCTTGCTGTATACGAAACCGAAGTTTACAAGCTTGAAGCCTTCCATTGAACGTGTAGCAAGGAATGTGAACTTATCAAGACTATTCTCTGTTATTCTTGTAACGCTTACGTTAGCAACTGTTGGAGCAGCAGCAACGTCTTCGCCCTCGAATACAGGAACAACTGTTACGTCAGAACCTACATAGAATGAGTAAGTATCACCGTAAGCAACTGTTACATCGCCAATCTTCCATGACTTAGCGCCTTCAGCATAAACTGTTACGCGAGTATCGTAAGCGATACCTGTTGCCTGATCAGTAGTATCATCAGCGCCAGGAACTGTGATTGTTGCACCTGTAGCTGTTACTGTATAGCCAGCATCTGCAGTAAGCTCATATATAGCTGAAATTGTAGCAGCCTCTGTAAGAGCGTCAATTTCTTCAGCAGACATTGACCAACCAACAAATGTGTAACCTGCACGGTTTGGACCGTCTGGCTCTACTACGTCTGCACCTGATGTTACGTGCTGTGAAGATACAACGTTACCATAAGCATCAACGAATGTTACGGTGAACTCTTCTGCTGTAACCTTAGCAAATACAGGAGTATATGTGATGTCAGCAAGAACTGCCGGTGTGAATGTAGCGTCTGTTGAAACGAGTGTAAGACCGTTAGCTGTCCAACCTACGAACTCAACGCCTTCAGGAGCAACAGCAGTAAGAGTTACTGTGCCAACAGGATCTTTAGCAACCTTAACCTGTGCGCCATCATTAGCCTCAACAGGACCGCGTGTGCCATCGTCGATTGTTACCTGACCCATATCCTGACCTTCAACTGTTACAGTGTAGCTTGGGATTACAGGAATCTCAACGCCGCCGATTGTCTTCTCACAACCGTTTACGCACTTGTACTCTGCTGTCTTACCAGCTTCATAAACTGTAGCAGGAACTTCTGCACTTACAAGCTCGCTGTACTCGTGTGAAAGCTGAGCGATTTCTTCGCCGCCTGTTGTC
>JAFLRZ010000003.1:0-130996 GCA_022511225.1 Eubacterium sp. | reverse complement strand
TAGCATCTACCTTGTCAGATACAAGCTCGCTGTACTCGTGTGAAAGCTGAGCGATATCCTGACCTGTAGCAATCTGATTGCCGCACTTGTCACAGAATGTATCACCTGTGTAACCAGCAGCAAGACATGTAGCATCCTTCTGGCCTTCTACACGCTGGCTTTCAGCCGGATGATCACAATCAACCATTGGGATTGTTACATCATAGCTGTAGCTACACTCTGAACATGTGTATCTGCCTGTGCCTTCAGTCTTTTCTGTAGCAGGTTCAACGATTGTATAGTTGAACTTACAAGCTTCTTCCTGATAATCGCCGCTGCAAACAGTACATGTTCTTGAATGCTTAGCATCAGCCTTCTCTGTACCATCAACGTGTGCCCAAGCACCAGGTGTATGAGCTGCCATATCAGTTTCCTGACCGTATTCAATTACAGTCTCGCACTGCTTACAATACTTGTCGCCTGTGTAGCCATTAGCTGTACATGTAGCGTCCTTCTGATTCTGAAGCTCTACCTGATCTTCTGGGTGTTCACAAGTAAGCTTGTCGATTACAACTGTGTAGCTGTAGCCGCACTCTGCTTCTGTACATGTGTATTTGCCTTCACCTGCTGAAGTATATGTAGCAGGAGTTGTTACTTCATATGAGAATACACACTCTGCTGTCTCTTTATTTGTACCGCAAACTGAGCAGTTTCTTGAATGTGTTGATGGAGATGAATCAGCATCGTGTGCCCATGCAGATGGTGTATGAGGAACAGTTGTTTCTGTACCCTCTTCCATTACATAGCCGCAATCCTTACATACTGTGTCGCCTGAGTAACCAGGAGCATCACACTTAGCTTCTACAACGCCTACCTTATCAGCAGCAGCTGTACAAGACTCTGTCTTTGTGCTGCCTTCTCCGCCAGGACAATCCTCAACTGTACATGCGTAAGTATGAGTACCATCACCGTTCTCTACAGCAACTGCATCGTCCCAATTGTGCTCATGTGTTGGTGGCTCTGGAGTATCTTCTGCTTCATAATCAGTCCAAATGATAGCTGCATTAGCATATACGTCGTTTGAACTACTGTCTACAGAAATTCTCCATGGAGTTAAGTCGTTCTGCTTTGAACCGTCATACTGACCTACTAAAATAGGTTCGAAATAAGTACCGTCTTCTACGCCGAACTCTGATGGTGTGAAGTGGAATACTTCTGAAAGGTCACAATCTTCCAATACCTGGAAAGCGATTGTACCTACAACTATACCGTACTCACCAAATGTACGTTCGTCCTTACCTGTACCAACGAAGGTAGAACCGCCTACCTTTCCACCAGCCTCAATTGCTCCGTAGAAAGTACCAGGTGATGTAAAGCCTGCACCTAAAGAAATACCAGCATCAGCATAGTAAGTAGCCTTGCCAATCCAAGCTGTTGTTGCAAGGAATTCAGTAGCAGGTGTCCATGCAATCGGATTACGACCCTGCTTTACCCAGCTACCCGGATAGATTTTTGTTTCATCATAAGTACCCTTAACCTGTCCGCTAGCCATAACGTCAAATCCACCGTACTCAATTGTTACAGCGATAATCTGACCTGCCTTGAGCTGAGCAGGATTCAAAATCTTGCCGGCAGCTCTTGTAGCGTCCATTGTTTTGGATAAATTAGCTGAATAGAAATCTGTAGCATATGTACTGCTATCACTGATATCTGATACAGTAACACCGATAACAGGCTTATAGTCGTTACGATGGTCCTCGATATCATCATCCCAAGTATATCCTGTTGATGTCTTGAAATTGATTACCTGACCAAATTCCAATCCCCATGGACCGTATTCTTCGTTCCAGATACCGTCACCTGTGCCTGAATCGCTGTCACCGCTATTATAGCCAAAGTAGCTTGGCTCAGCAGTAAGCTTGCCCGGAGCAACGTCAACGACTTCATAAGTACCGTCGTTTTTTGCACTGTGCTCCCACCACTTTCTGTTTCTAATGATGGTGCTATGATCATCATAAGCAGAAGCTGTGAATGGAACTGAGAAAACTACCATTAATACAGCAAGGAGACAGGCAATAGTTCTCTTAAATGTTTTCTTCATTTAATAATTACCCCTTGTTATTTTATCGTTATTGATTTAACAGTACCGCCTGCAGCGCAAGCATATACAATCATTGCGTCACCACTACTTACTGTGCTTGAACCGTCAAGGTCACAGTAAATATTACCGTCACCGGCAGCATTTTCATATACAATCATTGCGTCACCGCTACTGATTGTTCCGCTGTGGTCAAAGTCGCAAGCCATCATAGGAATAGCACCTGCAACTATGTCAGCACCGTCTACTATCAAGGTAATATCCCTTCGTGTAATAGCATACTCGGAGGAAATTGAAAGATAGTAGGTACCGTCTGCAAGTCCATCAATAACAAAAGTATTTGTTTTCAAATTATTTTCGCCGACCTGTTCAGTAGATACTACTGACATAAGCTCTTGTGTTCTATTTGCATCAGTATACACTGTAACAGTGTATTCACCACTGACAGCGTTTCCTGCCGTATCACCGTTTCCGTCTGTCATAATAACAAGCGAGCCGGTAACGGAGTGGCCTGTGCCTTTAAGCTCAGGAGATACGTCAGCCGTCATAGGATATAACACGCCTTGATAGCCTTCGAACTCCTGTACAAGAGCGTATGAGTCGTCTAAACCGTCATTATAATTGGTTTGAATAAAGGTCAAATTAGGGTTTGTTGTAACCTTAATATGATCTGCAGCATCACCCGCTTCAGCAAAGGTCATGCTAAGAGTGGCAATGAGTGTTGCCTCTGAATTGATTACAGAATAATCGGTATTGTCAGAAATAAAACCGATTACAATGTCATCATTATTAATTACGTAGCCCATTGAGAGTACGTCAGCTATTTCGTCGCTCATAAGTGCACTTGGCTCTGATGCCACAGTAACAGTGTCGTCGAGGTTAGCTGTAACCTGAAGGGTGGAGATTTGCTCAACACCCTGTACCCAAATACTCACGTCAAAGGTGCGGTTTTCGAGGCTGTTTCCGTCTGCCTCCACACCCTCCTCTTCGTAAGTAAAATAAATATACGGCTCTTCACTACCAAGTGAAGCGGCATAAGAGGTGGAAGGAGAACAGAAGAAAAAGAGTAATACAGCAAGAAGCGATACAATACCGACTCCGAGAGCTGCAAGACTTTTGTTTCTCGTCAAAATCATAAGTCTCCTCCTGTAGGGAAAATATTTTATTATATATATCGGGCCAGAGCCCATAGTAAACTATCGTGCATATAATACAAATTATATCGCGTTTATATTAGTCACACGCAGTTATCAACGAATATAATAACTTAATTTAGTTTTGGAAACGGCTCCGGCAGAAAACCCGCCGGAGCACCTATTAATTGTTTTGAAAAAGAGATTATCTAATCTCAACAGGTGTCATTGTACCACCTGCAGCGCAAGCGTATACAATCATTGCGTCACCACTACTTACTGTGCCTGAACCGTCAAGGTCACAGTAGAGAGCTCCGTTACCTGCAGCGTTCTGATATACGATTATTGCGTCACCACTACTGATTGTTCCACTAAGGTCAAAGTCGCAAGCGACGATTGAAATTGCATCTGCATCGATATCAGCATCTGTTACGATAACCTTAATATCACTGCGTGTAAGAGCATACAGTGACTCAATTGTTACGTTGTATTCACCAGGAGCAAGCTCGAGAGTGAATGCATTGTTGTTAGCAGACATATCAACTGTTGTAGTATAAGCAACGGTGCCGTCCTGAGCGTAAGCAGTGATTGTGTATTCACCGTTTACAGCAATGTTATCAGTTGCACCGTTACCGTCCTTAGCTACTACGATAGCAGATGAAACGTTGAATTTGCTGTCTTCCTCGTCTGGCTGGAATACAGGATAAAGAACAACGTTCTTGTCCTTAACCCATACTGAGTAAGTAGGATTGCCTTCTGAATCAGCATCGCCGATGACGATCTGACCAGCATCTGTGCCATAAGTCTCCTCAGCGAAGCCTGTGAATGTGTAGCCTTCATCAGCAACACCGTCTACAGCAAGCCATGAGTTCTTAGCAACTGCGTATGCCTTCTCTCTGTCGATAACTACGCCATCGATAGAAACTGTACCTCCAACTGCTGAATCCTTATCAACTGTGATGAGAATTGCATTTTCAAGTGCAATCTCAGCAACCTGAAGATTTGTATCAGCTGTGTAACAATCTGTTACCTGACAGGTGTAATCAGCCTTCTTATCAAGCTCATAAGTGCCTGCATCCTTATACTTGTAGCCACCGTTTGCTCTTGCAGCTATTTCTACTGCATTAGCGAGAGCCTGAACGTAATTATCCCAAAGGTAATCAGCGTAGATGATAGGACCGTTGTTTACAAGCTTACCGCCTTCAACTGCACCGAATGGTACTTCAGTAGCTGTTGTGCCTGTAAGAACAGCAGGTGTCTCTAACTCGCCTTCATCATTATAAGTTGCAGGAGTTACTGTGAATGCTTTGTATTCGTTGCCGGCAGCACACTTGATTTCAGCTTCAATCTGGTCACCGTTGTAACCACGCTCAACTACTGCTGTAGCGAATTTAGCATACATTCTCTGATACTCTTCAACCTGAATAGATGAAAGTGTAGATGTTGTAGAAACGTCAGTGATTTCGATATCACCGTTGTTCTCCCAGTTCTTGTAATCTTCGAATGCAATATTCTCTGCTACAAGACCTACCTGCCACTCGGTGATAACGTCGCCTTCATAATGAGTAATCTGGCCGTTTTCATCGATCTGGTCTTCAGTGTAACGCTGCTCGTTGCCGTCAGCATCAAGTACAGGAGCATATCCATTATAAGTAATGTTAATTCTGTACTTGCTTTCAGCTGTACGAGCCATGTCTGTCATCTTGTTGTATGTAACAACGTCGAAGTTATTGTTGTTCATGCCCTGTCTTACCTGTGAAACTTTTTCAAAGATAGGCTGAGCAAGAGATGGGTTAATTGCAACCTCTACCTGCTCGAGGATCCAAGCAAGCTCGTCTGACATCTGAGTAATTCTACCACGGTAGTCTTTCTTTCCGTCAGGATCGTTAGGAATTAATGTGTATGCAGTAACAGGGAACTTACAAGCCCAAACAAAGTCTGAGTTAACCTTGACGCCTGCCTTGTCACGATATACATACTGAATCTTTTCGTAAAGAAGCTCGCCGTTGTCGTTCTTATCCTGAACAGGCTGACCGTTCTTCTTTACAATTGTTCTCCAATGAACAGGCTTTGAAATCGTACCTGTAGAATCCAAGTAAGTGTTCGGTGATTCTGTCCACTCTGTTGCATAATGAGGTGCATTGAGGAGATAGTAAACTCCCTTCTCATCAGCAATTACAGCCTTACCTGCAGCATCTTTACCGTTAGTAACGTCAGCCTTTGTAAGACGTGAGCTTGAGTAGATTGGCATTGTGCAAGCCTCATCGAAGTAGAGGAGGTTGTCTTTGCCGATTGTTGCATCAGCATATACAGTACCAGGTAATACACCATCATAGTAAACTGTACCTGCGATACCTGATACGTTAGCAAATGGCTTGTATGCAGTATCACCATACTCAGTAGCAACTACATCGTATGAAGCTGTAAGCTCAGTCTGGTCAGAAAGTGCAGCAGCTGATGTAGGAGTCATAACTGCAGCCTGAGCTGAAAGTGATGCAAGAAGTGCATCAGATGCAGGTTCCTTTACAGAAATGTCTAAGTAGTCCTGATCTCTGTATCTGTTGAGAACGTCAAGAATTCTGTCGTATGATTCTGTAATTGCATCAGCAGCATCGTTAGCACCGATAACGAGAGTACAAGAACCTCTGTTCATTGTACCTGCACCGGAGTTTGTATAGTATGCTAACTGAAGAGGATATGAACCGGCCTTAATTGGTGTTGAGCCGTCATAATTGAGGAGACTGTTAGTAGTCTCATAGTTGTAGCCCTTAGGAATAGTCATCTTCGTCGGGTTGATGTAGATACCGTCTACAGGACCACGGCAAGAAATTCTGCTAAGAACATCACTATAAGGATTGTCGTTGCTGTTCTGGAGATAAATGTACTCATAAAGACCGGTGTTAGGATTCTTATGGTGAGCTGCGATCATGCCGCTGTTGTATGCCTCATCCCAGGTATATGCAACGTGGGTACGAACCTTGCCCATACCATCTGCTGCACCTGAAATTGCAGCTGAAGCATCAGACTCGCTCCAACCACCGGTACTATCATCTGCAGGGCCACGGCTCCAAGTTACACCGCCGTCTGTAGAATAGTCATAAAGACCATACTTAAGAATGTCACCTGTAACTCTGTCGAATACAGGAATAGCATTGTTCTGGTTAACGTTTACATTACCGTTGTTCCAGTCGTTAACAACCGTCTTAACATCATAGCAGTAGAGACCGTCAGTTGACTTGTTACTACCAAAGGTACCGTTAGCACCTGTGAATACGTTAAACTGGTAGTCACTAATCTCATAAAGGTTAGCTGTACCGATAACAATGTACTCAGGATAGCTGATGTAGAGATCGTTTGTTCTTGATGAAGAGTAAATGTTGTAACCGCCTGCAGTCTTTGTTTTGTTTGACTGATCGCTTGTAATAGAGCTCTTGAAGTCAGCGCTGAGTGCATGCGCACCGGCACCCTGAGGATATACAGCGTCTCTCCAGCTCTGCTCACCTGAGAGATACTGGTAAGCATTTGTCTTAAGACCTGTATAAAGCTTTGTTGTGTTGCCGTCAGCAGTTCTCTCATAGATATCATAAGTGATAACTGCGTGAGCTGTTGTAGCATTATCGTCGCCACCAACGTATGTTACGTGTGCTTTAAGAGCAACTGTTTCAGATGGAGCTACGAGCTGACTTGGAATGTTTGTTATTGATGCTTTTGCGTTATCAGAAGCCACAATTGTAGCACCTGTAATCTGCATCCAATATCTACCAATCTGCTCAACTCCGCCATTCTTAACGTAACCGTTGTTGATACCGATTGAGTCATTAGTGAAGTTAAGGTCTGTATCAACCTGCTTGTTAACAGTACAACCCTGAACTGTCATTGAAGCAAACTCTGCAGAAGCTGTTCTGAGGTCGTGATCACCGATAGAATCAAGGATACCCGGTACGAAGCTCTGAACTGCTGTGATTGCAAACATAAGTCCTCTCATAATTGAGTCAGGAACCTTTACGTTTGAATAGCCTGCAGCTTCACCGATGTTACAGATGAACTTCTGAATAGCACCTACGTTCTTACCGTCTGTACCGCCAAGTACTTGCTTCTTAAGGAGAGCATCAAACGGAGTTGCAGATGTTCTTGCAGGAATAACATTTACCCAATCCTGATTGTCATGATTTCTTCTGCTTGAGTAACGAGCACCAAAGAGTCCGTTAACGAAGTCAGCAAGGAAATCGTAAACAGTACCGATAATCGGAGTTGTCTGGATAGGCTCTGCAGAAACGATTGTAAGGAACTGATAAATGAAGTTTGTAACACCGCCCATTTCAACACCGTTGTTTGTTGTAGTGTCAGCAATGTTGAGTACGCCCTTAACGATATCGTTCCAGATAAGTTTCTCTGAGCTGAACTCACCCTTCTTGCCAGCGTCACCGTACTGGAGTGTACCAAGTACAGGCATAAGCTTTTTAGCAACTAAGTCAATGTTCTGCCAAAGTGTATTTTCTTTAGTGATTAAGCTCTTACCATTGTCATCGCATACACCAAGAAGTGCACCAACAGCCATAGCGCCTACGCTCTTAGCAATGTTGCCGTTCTTGAATGTGTACTCGCCGCCATAGTAAGCAACTACTGAGTTAAGAAGCTCGAAGATTGTTGTAGGATCGTCAACAGGTCTCTTATATACATCATAAGCCTTGCCGTCCTTACCGTCTACAGGAACATAACCCTGCATTACGTAAACAACTGCATCACGAGCCATTGGAAGAATTGTACCCTCTAATGTAACGTTGAACTTATCGTTATTGTCCTTAGAAACGAGTACGTTGTAGTCCTTATTAGGAAGGATGTATGAGAGATACTCTCTGAGAGCTACGAAGATAACGCCCTCTGCGTCCTTACAAGCATCCCAATCTTCTGGGTGGATGTACTGCTCCATCTTATAGCCGTTAAGGTTAATCTGTCCGATAACAGCGATAAGTAACGGAAGCATAGCTTCTTCAAGATTTGACTCTGAAAGAGCTTCTCCCGGATGATTATCGTGGAAAGCCTTAAGGATATTAGCATCCATTGAATCAGCTGTGTATTCGATAACAGCAGCTGCATTCTTTGTTAATGTTGTAGCTATTTTTGTAACAGCATTAGCGTCGATCTTGGTGAAGTTGCCTGTTGTAGCTAATTCAGGATATTTTGCATCGCCGTAAACATTATCTCTGTTCACGAAGAGGTCCTTAACTGCTGCAACAAGAGCATCGTTAAGACCAGCACCTAATGAGCTGTATTTTGCTAAGTTAGAATCTGAGAAGAATGCTTCGATATTAGGAGCACCTGTCTGCATGAAGTAAAGGTTTACAGGACCTGTCTTCATTGCGTCGTCCTGCTTAGCGAAGTAGTAATCTACAAGTGGGCTGTATCTGATCTTGTTGAAGAGTGTTGTCTCATCAATGTCAGACCAAGCGCCTTTTGAATCTTCGTCAGCGTCACGATCAAATTCATAGTTGTTCTTAACCCAAGCTAAGAATTCGTCAGCGTCTGCAGCGCCGTAGCTCTTTGCAACGTCTGCTGCCCAAGCCTTAACGTTAGCTTCTGCATACATTGCATCAAGATTCTTGGTATTCCAAGGAGTAGTTGAAGCAAGGTTTGCAAGATACCAATAATAGTATGCATTATCAAAGTTTGAGCCGTGACCGCGATCTACGTCATAGTTTACACGAAGAGTTTCAAGTGTCGGAGCAAGAGCTGTCTTCCAAGCAACCTTGAGAGCATCCAAGCCGAACTTGAATAAGCTATCGCCCTTTGTAAGAGAAACCTTCTGCGCATTGTCTGCTACAGAACCGTCATCGTTTGTACCATATACAAAGATGTATACGTTACCGTCATCTGTGTATGCGATTTCAGGGTCATAACCGAGAGAAGCAGCAGCCTGCTTAAAGGTTGTGCCTGATGCCTCAGCCTTAGCCTTAATCTCTTCGTAACGAACTCTGGAAGAAACTGTAGCCTGATCAGCACCCTTGTATGTGATTTCAGCGTTGATCTTTGTAAGAAGCTGTGTTGTCATCTTCTCAAGAAGAACTTCATCAAATACAAATGTTTTAGAGCCGTCGTTGTAAGCAGCCTTTTCTTCATCTGTAAACCAATTTGTATTGGTCATAAGGATGTGCTTAACAAGGTTGTAGACAGGATCTGCCTTAAATGTATTACTGTCGATACCAATCATGTCACCGACAAGTTTGTAAACATCAAGGTTTGCAGTGTTTCCTACAGTACCAAGGCCGAAATTACCACGAAGAAACTGACCGAGTACGTCTTTACCATTATAGTCAGCTGAGTTCTTCTGAAGAAGACCGATAACAGCTGTAAGAATTTCTATTGAAGAATTCTTAGCTCTTCTCATGCCGCTTGTAGCAGTGAGCTGAAGGTTACCTGCGTCGCCGAGAAGGTTACCGAATCTATCAATAACGCTTGCTACGCTTTCGATAGTTTCAAGTAATTCGTCAACGCTGTGTAACTTAACATCAATCGTTGCGTTGATAAGACTGATTACGCTAAGCTTGATCTGTCTTGCATTTGCATTCCATGTAAGCTTAACTGCGCTTGTACCAAGATTAACGTTAGAGAGTGACTTACCAAGACCCTTTGTAATGGTCGGACCTACGTCTGCAAGCACGATGTCAAGATAGTCGAGAAGAGCTGTAGCAGTCTGCTCGTCAGAGAGAACTCTCCAAGCAAGATTGTTATACTCTACATATTCATCGTGATACTTAACATCTTTTGATGCAGCTGAAGCAGAAAGCACTCCGCTGAAGCAAGTAATACCCATAACAATTGCCATTAAGAGAGCAAGCAATTTACGGGAAAACTTTTTAGCTTTTTTATGCATCGTATTTATTTGCCTCCATTCTAAATACATTTATTTAGTGTACCAGCACAATTACGTCCCAGCCTATGTGTCGTGATCTCTGACCATCGGGCAATCCGAATTAGCATAAGTGGAATAGCTCCCCATAGGTGAAAAAGGGCGCAAAGTGCTCATTAAACACACTAAGATTATTACATAAATAAGCACGAAAGTCAATGCCGTAAGGAGTCTGTAATCAAAATCGGCAAATTGTCCAAAAACGATGTTAAATTTTTGTCAATGTGACCAATTGTTAATATTTTGTTCACAAATAATTTTCATTAATTTTACAAGATGTTGTGGTTACAACTCCAGGTAAAGCACAAGCGCTTTACAAAAATTCGGTTAATGTAAAGTGTATTCACTTTACAAGTGTCTGTTGAAATTTGACGAATTTTTGTTCGATTTTTGTAAATTTTTAGCGAATATTGCTTGTTTGTTTTTGCACTTATACAAAGCGGAATATGCGATATACTCCCCCGTGACGTTCAAAAATTTTCGAATTATTAACAATTTGTTCAAAAATTGCAAAAAGGGTATTGACTTCGCTTATATAATTTGGTATAAATAAATTGTATTTGTTCGTGCGTGCGAGTATAGGTGCGCTTTCTAACCACTAAATTGTGTACAATTTATGAACAAAAATACACCAAGTACACAATATACTGTGATTGGGCATTTGTACCGTGCGTATATAACGGATGTAAAAGTCCGTTAAATCATATGTAAAGGAGAGAATGTTTATGAGAACGAGCAAAAAACTACTCAGCTTCTTCTTAGCTGTAGTAATGGTAGTTACCACTTGCTCTGTTGGAATCACTGCTTTTGCGCAGGACAACAGTAAGAGCATATGGACTACCGACGCAAAAGCACAGGATGCTTTTGACGCACTGAACAGTCTGGCAGACGATCTTTTGCCGGGTGTTCTCCTTGGCATCGACGTAATCGGCGGTCCGATTTGCGACAAGTATGCCAAAAACAATCCCGAAAAGGCTAAACAGCTTTATGCACAGTATGCAAAGGCTAACGGCACAAAAGTCAGCAAGCTTACTGACGAAGAAAAGCGTGCCGCTGTCAAGGATGCTGCTGCAGAAGTAACCACATTGAGCGAAGCTCTTGCCGGTTTACAGCCTATGCTTATCCCGCTTATTAACTCAGCTGCAGGCTCTATTGCAGGCGGTGAAGTCATTTACACCGATCAGCAGAGCTTTGTAAATGCGTATTATCCGGGATATAACCCGAGCAACTTCGATTATCTCAACACAGATAATGCTTTGTCATACTACGCAATTATTTCTATTTGCGATACGTATGCAAACAGCGACTTGCTCACATCAGAAGAAAAAGCTACTTTAAAAGAATGGAAGGATGCACTCCTCCCTCTTTCAGAGCTTGGAACTTCTATCGAGAAGGTAATTAACAAGTATGGCAGCAAGTTTAACGCTGAAAATCCTAACGGCGTTGATTACCGCGAGTCTCCTCTTTCTTGGCTCGAAGATTTTGATTTCGCTGTAGAAGCTGAAGATAAGACTATTATTGACGGCTTATGCAAGGGCTACAATGCTCAGCTCAAGGATTACGGAATTTCTGCAAGCGAAATCAACATTGACGGAATTGACAAGATTCTTTATTACTACTATGGTGCAGGTATAAATGATATTACCACTTACCGTTACCGTGCCCTCATTACTTCAACAGGTAACATAGTAGATGTTCACGGCGGTATTGACCCAATCGGTCTTGGTGTTCTTATTCCTGTAGACGTTGACGAGGACGTTACTCCTGCAAATTGTATGGACCTCCTCTTCGAGCCTTTCGTTGAAGGAATTAACAAGCTCCAAATATTTGGTGATATTGAGCTTACGGTTGACGGTCTTATCGGACTTTTGTTAGCTGGCGATCCTAATATTGAGCTCGACGACGAAACAAGAAACTTTGCACTTGAATCGTTCCGTCCTATGTTTGCCCTTTCTTATTTAACACAGGTTCTTCCTCTTCACTATAAGGAAGCACTTGCAGGTATTGCAATGAAGGAAGGCAAAGTAAGCAGCTACGATGAATTCCTCAAGATGGTTAAAGCTACTCTTCCTAACGGCAAGACAGGTGTTGATGCAAGCATCTTCTCCAAGGCAGACCTCAAGTCTCTCGGTTTAGCTGTAAACGCTACAAACGTACAAGGTAAAGAGGCAGAAATTGCCGATTCATATTTTGCAGGCAAGACTACAAATATTGATCACCTTAACCTTAACTACGATATTACTCTTCCTGCAGTGCTCAAGGGCACAGCAACAGCAGATTATTTCAGACTTATCACCGGTTACCCTGCAAGTAATGATTACATGCAGAACTTAAGAAGTGCTTTGATTCCGTCAACGGATTCTGCTTTTGAAACAGAAGGCTCTTCACTTATCGCCGGCGATGACGGATTGCCTATCATAAAGGAAGGCTATGAGCCTGATCTTGCTGCAATTTCAGAGTATATGGCTGCAGCAGAAGAGTATGCTTACTCAATGGTTGCAACAAGCCTTACAGGTATTCAGGGCTCAATCGCTGACGAGGTATCAAATCAGAACTTTATCATTGATATTGTTGCTTACCTTGACAGCACTGCAACAAGTGCTGTTCTGGTTAACCTCACAGATAAGCAGAAGGATATTCTCAATAACACTGCTGATTTAACAAATCAGATTGGTACTAAGATTCTTAACGAGCTCCTTAACACAGTTGTTGTCAAGGTTATCGGCATGGAGCTTTTAGGCCAGACTGTTGAGGATATGGTTAACAGCCTTCTCAGTACAAGAGTTGATCTTACCACTGCGCTCAGCGACGTATGGTCAAGACTTATCAATGCTCCGATTGCTACAATTGTAGAGCTTGTTCCTGTACTTGTAGTTGCAATTGACGAGCTTATTCTTCCACTCGTTATCCACGGTGAAGGCGACGAGCCTCCTCTTGAGCTCTTCGGTATTTTCAGCGGTTCAATCATTATGAAGTTCCTTCCTGAGGCTGGTTCCGAAATCGGTATCACAAGACTCGCATGGGATCTCAACGAGCTTCTTCCTAACGTACTTCACTGGCTCTTTGAAGGTTCAAAGGCTCAGGGTATTGACTACTACGACTTTGGTATTGTAGAGGTTAAGGATGTCGTTACTGATGAGGACGGTATCCAGAACTTTGTTTCTAAGAGATTAGACGTTGACACCATCACCGGCAGCGACTTAAAGCATTACTTTGCCGAGGATCAGAACGGCAACAAGCTTACAAGAAAAGACGTTAACGGCGTTGCTACATACACTTATATGGGTAAAACAAACAGCGATCTTGCTACAGTACTTGAAGCAAATCCTGATGCTGTATTCACTCTCTATATGGAATATGAAAGCAACGTACCGGTTCTTACAGGTATCTACATTGCAGATAAGGCGCTCCGCGATATTAACATTTCTGATATTCCGGGTATGTTGGTTGATGCATTAGGCGATAATACACTCGGAAACATCCTTGGTGAAGTTATCACAGAAATTGCTACTCTCTTAAAAGAGTCAATTGATATATTCGTATCTGATCCTGCACTCGTAGGCGCAGAGAGATATTCTACATCAGGAAGCAGAATTGGAACCGGTCTTAACAACGTCTTTGTAGCTATTCCGCAGCTCTTTGATATTATGGAAGACCTCGCTGCAGAAAAGTACGGCATCGCTAAGAACGCATGGACATATTGCTACGAGGGCAAAATCATATCTAAGGATATGCAGGACAGAAACGGCAAGGACGTTAAGACTACATTAAACACTGACCTCGAGACTCTCAAGGCATACGCAGGCAGTGACGATCCTAACAGAAGCGTTGGTATCTTTGATGCTTTCGCAGGCATCTTCGTAGAAGATTGGCTCAATGCTATATTCAGCTTACTTAACAACGTAATTTCAACTGATAATCAGATTTCTAATAATCTTCCTATCATCGCAGGCCTTCTCAATGCACTTGGCGGTCTCGGTGAGGACAGCATTATCACAGATTTATTCAACGGTGTGTTCCAGATTGAGCGTGAGGACGATATATCCTTCACATTCGCTAAGAGAGCAAACGGTCTTACCGGTCTTTCAAAGGATCACGCTTACTTCTTAATTGCTAACATAGACACTCTTATTGAAGTAATCACAGGTCTTATCGACAACATCAACGGCGGTGCTTCAATCAGCGGTGACTCACTTGTAGGAAACACTAAAAAGGCTTCATCAAAAGCTCCTACAATTAAAAATGCAAAGGCTAACTCAAAGACTTATACAAAGAAAGAGTTAAGCAATGCAGAAGATCTTATCAATAACCTCGATAAGCTTGTAGCTTCTCTCCTTTCAGATAGTACACTTAATGATTTCAGCCTTAACTCTACAAGCAATATTCTTGCAGGTGCAGTTTCATTCCTCAGCAGATATATCGGCAATGACTGCTACACAGAGCTCGGCAATCTGCTTGACAAATACCTGTACTACATTACCGGCAAGGATACACACAAGGCTGATTCCAAGAATAATGTAGATGCAAAGAAGGTTTATACAAACGATTCTCTGACAGGACTTATGGTTGAAACCTTCCTTCTCATTGAAAACGTTGTTGAAAATCTCTTTGGCGATTTCACTACAACACACAAGCTTGCAAATGGCTCTACAGCAAAATACAACTTAATTGCTGAAGCAATCGAAGGTATTATTTCACCTGATGCAATCTGTGTAAGACTTGACGGCTACGAAAAGGTTGCTAAGCAGCTTACAAAGTACAACTGCTGGCACAACGCAGCTGCTAAGACCTCAAGAGGCAACTACAAGATCAGCCTTGACTGGGGTATCAAAGCAGGCGATAAGGATGCATTCTTCAATGCATTTGCTGCTTCACTCAGACTCGTTACATCAATCCTTGGTGTAGTTCTTGTAGATACCGGCTGGTACGGAACAGTTCTTATGCCAATTCTCAGCGCACTTGCTGAGCCGAACGGCATAAAGGTTGATACAGCTAAGCAGTACGCTAAGCTTACAAACGGCTACCACGACGAAGTGCTTCTCGGCCTTATGGCTCCTATCTCAGGCTGGCTTGATTCACTTCTTACAAGTCCGGTTTCAACACTTATCAGATCAATTCAGGGTATCGCAGGAATCCTTGATGACGACAGCACTCCTACAATAGCTTCAATCCTTAAGGGCGCACTCGCTCCTATAAACAAAGAGCTTACAGGACTTGCTAAGATATTCACCATCAAGAGCAGCAAGCTTGTTGCTACTTCACCTACTCTTGCAAAGACGATTAAGAATATTGCTAAGGAAATTAACAAGTATTCTGACGTTAAGAATATCAAAATCAGCGGATACACCCTGTGCGGTAAAAACATTATTCCTATTGTTAACACATTACTTGCAGACACAGGTATCCAGTTAAAGCAGATTAGCTGGAGCAAGCTTGCAAATGCTGAAACACCTGCTGCTGCACTCGTATACTTACTTGATTACTTACTTGAAACACTCCTTGATAGCGACACCTTAACTGCTCTTGCTAAGCTTATTAACAATGACGTAGTTACAATGATTATCGACGCACTCAAGGCAGGTAAGATTACTTCATCTGATATACTTGAGCTCCTCAACAAGGTACTCGAGGTTACAGACAGCCCAACACTTGTTTACTGGACCTTCGCTCAGTATCTCCAGGAACTTACAGAGAAATTTGCTTATCCTAAGGGAGTTACAAAGGCAATGGCAGACTCAGCTGTTACTCAGCTTGACGATGCTATCGGCTCAGTACTTAAGCTTCTCGGCTCATTCGGTGTGGATCTTGGTGCTACAGACCTTCAGGGCATCATCAGCAAGAACCTCTTTAAGAACGAGCTTATCACAACAATTGCAACTGCACTTTACGGTGCACTTGACGGCTTAGACCCAACAATCAAGAATGCTCTTAAGGGACTCGGAATTGTTTCTTCAACAAAGGACATTGCTAATATCCTTACAGATAAGAGCTACGGCAAGACCTACACTTCAGCAGCTAACACAATTAAGGCTCAGAGTGATTGGAGCAAGGTTAAGAACGTTAACTGGGGCTTCAAGGATGGCTCAGACAAGGCTCAGCAGGGCTTCGTAAATGCTCTTGCAGCAGTTCTTCGTCCGTTATCAGGTGTTCTTGCAGTATTCCTTAACGAAGGCACATTAGAGCTTAACAACGTTGTTTACGAGTTGATTATGTCACTCGAGGTTAAGACAACAAAGACAACTCTTACAATTTCTGACGGTGACGTTCCTATCAAGGTAAACGTAAGCTACCAGATGAAGAATGGCGTATTCACCGCTACGTTCAAAGAAGATCCAAGCAACCGCAAGGATTCAAAGAATTCAGAGCTTAAGCTTGACCTTACATCACTTAAGGACGTACTTACAGACCTTAAGATTGAGGGTACAAATGCTTACAACAGCGCAATCATTCCTCTTCTCGAGGCTCTTGGATGCGAAAACATTAAGACTTACAAGCAGTATCAGAGTGACGTTGCTTCTGCAAAGGATAATCTCCTTCTCGATATTCTCAATCCGCTTGTAGGCGACAACAGCAAATCATTCCTTAACAAGCTTGCAGCAAATCCAATCAGCGAGCTTACAAAGCTTCTTCCAAACATCGCAATGTATCTTGATGCTCACGGACTTGCACAGTTTATCAGCAATCTTCTTGCTCCTGTAACTCAGCTCGTATACGAAGCAGTAGATACTCTCAAGCTTGACGACATACTTGAAGATATATTAGGTATGCCTCTCGGCGATTTAGTTGGAGGACTTATCGGTCTTGACGAAGGTGTGCTTAACCTTGACATTTCAGACCTTACAACACTTAACATCGAGGATGTTATTATTCCGATTGTTAATATGATCCTCGCTTCACAGAGCAACGAGAATCTCTCAAAGCTTCAGCTTCAGGATATTGACTGGAACGCACTTATCAGCCTTGGCACTAAGGGCACCTACACAAGTAAGGCAACAGATGCTAAGGGCAACTTCTTAACAGGTAAGATTGTTAAGAACGTTGATCAGGGTAAGGTATTAGTAACAGTTCTCCGCTACGTAGCAAATACACTTGTAGCAAACGCAAAAGTTCTTAAGAACCTCATCTGCAGCATTGATGCTATCGCTAAAAATGATATGCTTAAGTCAATCATTCAGAGCATATTCACAACAATCGGCTCTTCAACAGGAGATCAGATTGTCGCAGCAGTATTCTACTTGCTTGCAGGTCGTCCTGCAAATGCATTCTGGGATTACTCAAGCTATGAGACAGGAACATACAGCTTCTCTTATCCGGAAGGTATAGACGTTGACTTCCTTAAGAATCTTCCTCCAATGCTTGACGGACTTATCGGCTCACTCCTTGATCTCAACGAGACAATCGCAAAGGCACTTTACAAGGATGACATCATCAGCAAACTCGTTACAGGACTTTACGGTGCTGTAGAAGGTGTTAAGGTTGGTGACGGTACTCTTACCGAACTCCTTGCTCAGACAGACATTGACTTCTCAACAGAGAACGTTGCAAACCTTCTTGTAAATGAGAAGTACGGTCAGAAGTTTGAAAGCGCTGCTTCTGTAATCAGATCAGCAGGCTCTTGGAAGAACGTATCAGCTGACTCACTTAAGTGGGGTGTAACAGACAGAGATAGCTTTATGCACGCTCTCGTTGCTGCACTTCGTCCAATCTACGGTGTTCTTGATGTACTTCTCAACAGCGCATCACTCGGTATCTTCAATATCGTAAGAATTCCGGGATCAAACGGATATACAGCTTCTATCGTTCCTCTTCTTGAGGCATTCTCATGCTACAACGTAAAGACACAGTATCAGTACAGAGAAGACATCCTTGAAGAGTATGATGCAATCCTTCTTGATATCATCAATCCTCTTTGGGATAAGGTAGAGGATATCCTTTCTGCTCCGCTTCAGACTGTAGCAGCTATGATTCCAAACCTTGCACTCTTTATCGGTAATGACGGTCTTTGCCAGATAATCAATAATCTCCTCACTCCGATCTCAGCACTTCTTGATGCTATGAGACCGATAGTAGATGTCAACGAAATTTTGGATATAGTTCTTGATTCACTTAACGTTGATCTTAACTCAATCCTTGGTAAGGTTGGCATTACAAACTTGAACATTGATATCTACGATATCTTTGAGACATTGAAGCCTGTACTCGGTGCAGATAATATCGTACCGCTTCTCAATAGCGTTCTCGGCTTAATCAAGATTAAGGATACTCCTCTTGGAATTAAGCTCAACGACATTGATTGGCTCCAGCTTGCAAGCCACGGCAAGACAATCGTAAGTGCTTCTCAGGCTGCAACATACGGCGCAAGAATCTTCGTTGAGGGTGATTCATCAGAGACACTTATTGCAGTTCTCAGATACCTCATTGTTACAATCAATACAGGTGATAACTACAAGAATATAAGCTCGCTCATCGGCGGACTTATCGGCGGTGCAGATGATTCTATCTCAGAAGTAGTAAACAGCGTTCTTAATGAGCTTCAGGGCGATACTGATAAGGTAATCGCAAGCCTGATTGATCTTCTTCAGACTCTTGGCTCATAATGAATCAGCGGTAATAGATAAAAATCTGTTATAAACAAAAGGTGGTTACCTCTTCGGAGGTAGCCACTTTTTAGTAAACATAAAAAGGTTATATAATGAATATTGTAACTAATAAATATAATAAAAATATAGTACGCGACGCAATCGAAATCTGGAACAGTGTTGTTGCTGACGGTGTTGCGTTTCCTCAGCTTGAAGAGCTTGACGACGCCACAGGAGATGCATTTTTTTCAGAGCAGTCTTTCACAGGCATTGCCGTTAATGCTGACGCCAATGAAGTAGTCGGGCTCTACATACTTCATCCAAATAACGTAGGCAGATGCGCTCATATATGCAACGCAAGCTACGCAGTTAAAGCAAGCGCAAGAGGAAATCACATCGGCGAAATGCTTGTAAGACATTCTATGAAAACAGCTCAGGAGCTCGGCTTCAGAATATTACAGTTTAATGCCGTTGTTAAAACGAACACTACTGCGCTGTCACTTTATAAAAAGCTTGGATTCACTCAACTTGGAGTTATTCCCAACGGATTTCTTATGAAGGACGGAGGCTATGAGGATATAATTCCACACTATATTGCGTTGGTGTAATATAGTAATATAATTTTATTTGCAAATTCTCTAACAAGCAATATTACCTCGGCGCAGTGTACGATGTACGCGCGCCGAGATATCACATTAATAACTAAAAAAGGATGATCTACCGGTCATCCTTTTTTCATACATATTAATAAAAATAACTTGTATTATCTTTATAAATTATATATAATAATCCTATATATCTTTTATCTTGGTGGTGAGGATTATGCTCGGTATGTGCGTCAGAGCAAGCGTTGTTAGAACTATTGGCGAAAAGAGCCCTACAGGATATATTTTTCCCTTAAATCTGGCAAAGATTTACGATACTAAAAATGATGAATTTGCATTTATTTTAGGCGTTGATCACCCTGTTAAAAATTTTGACGGAATGATTATTGCAAAGCTTCAATCCCTTACAGAGAGGGACAAGCATTTCTGGATTATGGCACCAAAAAGCCGTAAGTACATTATTAACGTTGACATTATCAAAGCCCTTGATTTGAAAAATAATTTCAAGGACTACAAGCTTATTTGCCTTTATGAGCATAGTGCAGGTGCTGTCACATACACTTATATTGACGGTGTTCCCCACTTTCTGCTTATTAAAAACAAAAACTCGGTCAACTGGGGCTTTCCCAAAGGACACAGAGAAGAAGATGAAACAAAAGTACAAACGGCTGAGCGCGAGGTTTTTGAGGAAACGGGCATAAAAATTCAGCTTCACGACGGCTTTGAACGCAGCTCTGCTTACACGGCTAATCACACTGTAAAAAAACTTGTGACCTTCTTCGTTGGGTTTAGTCAGGATGATAACGTAACTCTTCAGGCGGAGGAACTTTGCGATTACGTATGGCTCCCCTTTGATGAGGCTAAGCACACACTCACCTTTAACAACGACAAAAAGGTGCTTTCTAATGCGTGGCATTTTTTGATTGATGAGGGAATCATTAAGCCTTCAGACGAACACTAATACTTAAGGAGTCAACTAATGCAGGAGATTTGCAGAACCTTACAGGAATTTTTATCAAGTCACGGAATACCCGACTGGCTTGTAGTTTTTATAATTTCAGTCCTGCCTATTTTAGAATGCAGGCTTGGAATGTTTACGGCAATAGCTCTTCTCGATATGAACCCGTTTGCCGGCTTTGCAATAAGCTTTTTAGGTAACATATTACCTATCCCCTTTATTCTTCTTCTGATTAACTGGATTTTTGAAATTCTGAAAAAAGTTCCCGTAATGAAAAATATTGTATTTTGGTTAGAAGAGAAAACGCTTAAAAAGAAGGATAAGATTGACAAGTACGGAATATGGGGACTTCTGCTCTTCGTCGCAATACCTCTTCCGGGTACAGGCGGCTGGACAGGTGCACTGCTTGCGTCACTCCTTAAGCTTGACAAGAAAAAGAGCTTCGGCGTAATCGCAATCGGCGTATTTATAGCAGGATTAATTATTACAATTCTCAGCCTTATATTAGGCGAGGTAGTATTTTAATGAAAAAGGAAGAAGCACTTTTAGTTGCGATTTGCAGCTCTTATTTTAACAGTACTCCGCTCACGCTGAGTACAGATATAGATTATAATTATTTATATACCCTTGCGGCTCACCATAATCTGCTCGGTATATGTCACTGCATTCTTTACGACAAGGATGGAGCCCCTGACGATTTTCTCAGAACGCTTAAATCGGATTTTGAGGATTATATTTTTTCGTATCAGTGCCAGTGCAATATTAAATCAGAGCTCAGCTCACTTCTCAGTGCCGGCTCTGTAAGGCACGTTTTTTTCAAGGGTGCAGTTATAAGGGAGCTTTATCCCGTTCCCGAAGCTCGTGCAATGGGAGATATAGACGTTTTAATTGACGAAGAAAATCGGGATAAGGTCAAAAAGCTTCTTACCGATAACGGCTTTGTCTGCACTGCGAAAAACGGACAAGTCTATGACTACGTCAAGGGCAATGTGCTTATCGAAGTGCACACAAATCTTATGACGGAATATGGCAGGGAATTATTCAGCAGTCCCTTTGATTTTACGGATACCGGCGATTTCTGCAGAAGTCTTGATTCAGACTATCACCTTGCGTATATGATTGCACACACTGCAAATCATATGAAAAATTCGGGCGCAGGCGTTCGATTTATTCTTGACCTTGCAGTATGGCAAAGGCAGTATGAAATTAATTATGACAAGCTTCTTGATATGCTTGAAAGAATAAATCTCACCACCTTCGGCAAGGCACTGCTTTCTGTGTGCAATAAGTGGTTTGGGGTCGGCAGGGATTTTGATGCAGACACCGAAAGGCTTGAAGAATACATTGTAAGCTACGGAGTTTTCGGTACACTTAAAGACAGTAAAGGCTCCACTGTATCACGACTTATTCAGCTTAAGGCATTAGGCGAAGATGATAAGGGGCTTGATAAATCATCTTTGCAGCTTAAACTGAAGCTCGCTTTCCCCTCTTATGAATTGCTCAGAAGGGCAAGCTACATTAATTTTCTTGACGGGAAGCCTTACCTCCTGCCACTCGCGTGGGGGTACAGATTTTTTTATAACCTAAAAAACCACAGGCATCATATGCTTGAAACGATAAAAAACGTTGATGATGAAAAAACAGCCGCTCTTGCAAAAGAGGAGCTTGAATTTTTTAAGGAGATAGGAATAATATGATTTTTTTAATTGTTGTAATTGCAATAGTTGCAATACTTTTGGTACTGTTTTTCTCTTGGTGCTTTGCTATGAAGGCAAACGGCAAGTGCCCTCTTTGTGCTCTTAAAAAATTTTCAAAGCCAAGGAGTATAACTATTGACATAAGCGACGTGCCTGACTACAACAACGGTGTGGCACAAACTCCGCCTATGGGCTGGTCAAGCTGGAATACGTTTCGAAATCATATTGATCAGGATTTGATAATGGATGTCGCAAGAGCTATGAAAAACAGCGGTCTTGCAGACGTCGGCTATAAGTACGTCAACCTTGATGACTGCTGGCAGAGCTCCTCACGAGATAATGACGGAAAGCTTCAGGGTGATTTAAGAACCTTCAGCCGCGGTATTCCCGAGCTTATCAAAAATATAAACGCGCTTGGTCTTAAGGTTGGTCTTTATTCCTCAAACGGCACGAATACCTGCGAGGATATGCCTGCATCTCTCGGAAACGAGGTTCTTGATGCAAGAACGATTGCTTCATGGGGTTGTGAATTTTTCAAATACGATTTCTGCCACAGCGATTTAATCAGCGGTGACTGCCCTGCAATTGAATGCTTAGAGCTTAACAAGGTAGGAACGGATAATTACACCGTGCTCAGTCCTGAGGAGGCTTCCTTTACAGGCAGAGCAAGGGTAATAAAAATGCCGTCACTTCCGAGCGGAAAGGCAATCGGCTACATAAATCACGGCGCAGGAACTGCAACCTTTGAGCTTAACGACTTTACCGCAGGTGAATACGTTATCACGGTAGTTCATCAAAAGACGTTTCGAAGAAAGGACAGTTATCTTCAGCTTATAGTAAACGGCAAGCTTTACGAACTGTTTATTCCTAAAGGAAAGGGCTTCAGCGACAACGGCAGAACACAGACCGTAGTTAAGCTTAAGGGTGGAGTCAACGTTATAACGCTTCAAAATCCCGTTGCCACTATTTCCGATTCGTCATACATTCAGTACAAAAGAATGGGTGAAGCATTAAAAGAGGCATCATCACTCTGGGCAGAGGTTAACGGCACTGAAGAAAAGCCGATTGTATTTTCACTTTGCGAGTGGGGTACTGCAAAGCCGTGGGAATGGGGCGCAAAGGCAGGCAATATGTGGCGCACGACCCACGATATCCTCCCGAATTGGTTTAGCATAATGTACATTTATAATCAGACAGTGAAGCTTAACGAGCACGCAGTCGTAGGCGGCTGGAACGACCCTGATATGCTTGAGGTCGGCAACGGCAAGCTGACTGAGGAGGAGAACAGAGCACACTTCTCATTATGGTGTATGATGTCTGCGCCGTTAATGCTCGGCAATGATATAAGAAAATTTGTTGACGGCAACGGCAAGCCTGTAGAAGGAAATGCTACTCTTAAAATAGTTACAAACAGACAGCTTATCGCTATTGATCAGGATTCGCTCGGCAAGCCTGCTGATAGAATTCACAAGAGCCTTACAACCGATATTCTTGCAAAACCGCTTGCAAACGGTGACGTTGCTCTTTGCATATTCAACAAGAGCTCAACGGCAAGAACTACTCATTTTGATTTAAGCGAGCTGTCGGAATACGAATACCTTAACTTCCCGAAGGCTTCAAGCTATGAGGTACACGATTTATGGGAGGACAAGCGTGACACTGCCTCCTCTGTTTCAGCCGCAGTAGCAAAGCACGGTGTTAAGGTTTACAGAATAAAAGCATTGGATTAGGATATATTGGTGAGAATATGTTTAAAATAGGTTTTGATAATAACAAGTATCTGCAAATGCAGTCAAGCAGAATTAAGGAGAGAATCAGCGAATTCGGCGGAAAGCTGTATCTTGAATTCGGCGGAAAGCTCTTTGATGACTACCACGCTTCGAGAGTTCTGCCCGGCTTTGAGCCTGACAGCAAGCTTCAAATGCTTCTTCAGCTCAAGGATCAGGCAGAAATAGTTATAGTAATAAACGCTCAGGATATTGAAAAAAATAAAGTCCGCGGAGACCTCGGAATTACATATGATGTAGACGTATTCCGTCTTATTGACGCTTTCAGAAGTAAGGGACTTATGGTAGGCAGTGTAGTGCTTACAAAATATATTTCTGCGCCAAAGGTTATTGCCTTTGAACAAAGGCTTAAAAACAACGGAATTCCGTTTTACAGGCATTATCTTATTGAGGGTTACCCTGCCAATATATCAAAAATCGTAAGTGATGACGGTTACGGCAAGAATGATTATATTGAAACTACCCGTGAGCTCGTTGTAATCACTGCACCCGGTCCCGGAAGCGGAAAGATGGCTACGTGTCTTTCTCAGCTTTACCACGAAAACAAGAGAGGCATCAAGGCAGGATATGCGAAATTTGAAACCTTCCCTATCTGGAATATTCCTCTCAATCATCCTGTAAAC
Source organism: Eubacterium sp. (assembly GCA_022511225.1). Classification (GTDB taxonomy): domain Bacteria; phylum Bacillota; class Clostridia; order Oscillospirales; family Acutalibacteraceae; genus Eubacterium_R. The sequence goes on along the minus strand of JAFLRZ010000003.1, from coordinate 106,630 downwards.
ATTGCTTACGAGGCTGCTACTGCCGACCTTAACGACGTCAATATGATTGACCCGTGGCATCTTGAAGCCTACGGCAAAACTACCGTTAATTACAACAGAGATGTTGAGATTTTCCCTGTCCTCAAAGCTACGTTTGACAAGATTTACGGCAGATGCCCGTATAAGTCACCAACGGATATGGGTGTTAATATGGCAGGAAACTGCATTGAGGATGACGATGCCGTACGCGAGGCATCTAATCAGGAAATCATCAGACGTTACTACAATGCTTGCTGTGATAATCTTAAAGGCAAGAATAACAAGGATGAAATCTACAAGCTTGAGCTTCTTATGAATAACGCAACGCTGACTGCAGACGACAGACCTTGTGCTAAAGCGGCAAACAGCCTTTCTAAAGAAACCAAGATGCCTGCTGCGGCAATCGAGCTTAACGACGGCACCATTATCACAGGCAAAACCTCCGAGCTTCTCGGCTGTGCTTCTGCAATGCTTCTTAATGCTTTGAAGCACCTTGGCGGAATCGATGATGAAATTCTCCTGCTCTCGCCTGATATTATAAAGCCTATTCAGGAGCTTAAAACTGCGCGACTTCACAGCGTAAACCCAAGGCTTCATACTGATGAAGTGCTTATTGCGCTGTCCGTTTCTGCCGTAAGCGACAGCAATGCAAAGCTTGCACTCAAACAGCTTGCACTGCTTAATAAATGTGAAATGCACTCCTCCGTGCTTCTTTCAAGCGTAGACAAGGATGTGCTCAAAAAGCTTGGAATTAATGTTACTTGCACGGCAACTTCGGAGAAGAAGGTGTATTAATCGCTTTAATTGTGATTTAAAAAATACGGGAGGATAATATCCACCCCTGCAAGCAAACAGTGATACTTCTGCTTAATCGCAGGGGAGGCAATCTGCCTCCCGAAAACAAAAAATAAAAATTTAATATTTTCTCTTGATTTATGTATTAATATACTTTATAATAAGTAAGTACAGACGGTTGTGCATTTCGTACAGCCGTTTTTTGCTTTTTATATTTATAAATATACAATGTGTATTCAGGAGGTGTTTTGATTGAACACAAAATATATTTTTATAACAGGCGGTGTAGTATCAGGTCTTGGCAAGGGTATCACGGCAGCTTCACTCGGCAGACTGCTTAAAGCAAGAGGGCTCAAGGTGACGGCACAAAAGCTTGACCCGTATCTTAACGTTGATCCGGGTACGATGAATCCTGTTCAGCACGGCGAGGTGTTCGTAACGGATGACGGTGCAGAAACAGACCTTGACCTCGGCCATTACGAAAGATTTATTGATGAAAGCCTGACGCAGAACTCAAACCTTACAAGCGGACGAGTTTACTGGAAGGTTATCAGCGATGAGCGAAAGGGTGTCTACGGCGGACAGACGATTCAGATTATCCCCCACGTAACTAACGAGATTAAGAGATATATTAATAAAAACGAGGAAACGGGCGCAGACGTGTGCCTTGTTGAAATCGGTGGTACGATCGGCGATATCGAGTCACAGCCTTTTCTCGAAGCTATAAGACAGTTTTCTGTTGACGTTGGCAGGGAAAACTGCTTGTTCGTTCACGTAACGCTTGTGCCTTACCTTGCGGCATCCGACGAGCTTAAGTCGAAGCCGACACAACACTCGGTTAAGGAAATGCTCTCTCTCGGTATTCACCCTGACATTATTGTATGCCGCACCGAGCACCCTCTCACCGACGATATCAAGAACAAGATTGCTCTTTTCTGCAACGTTGACAAGGAATGTGTTATCGAAAACAATAACTGCGATATTCTTTATGCCGTGCCTATGATGCTCAAGGAGCAGAAAATGGACGAGGTGGTTATCAAAAAGCTTGGCATTGAATGCGGTGAGCCCGATCTTGCTGACTGGGAAAATATGCTCTTCGCCCTTCGCAATCCCAAGCAGACCGTTACTATCGGTATGGTCGGAAAGTACGTTGAGCTTCACGATTCTTACATCTCGGTCAACGAAGCTCTCAAGCACGGCGGTATAGATACTCACAGCGCTGTCAAAATCGAATGGATAGACAGTGAAAGCCTTGAGGGTGATGCTGACGTGGAGGCTATTCTCGGCAAAATGGATGGTATTCTCGTTCCCGGCGGCTTCGGCTCAAGAGGTATCGAGGGCAAAATCAAAGCCTGCAAATACGCAAGAGAAAATAACGTACCGTACCTCGGTATCTGCCTTGGTATGCAGATAGCTATTATTGAATTTGCAAGGAACGTGCTCGGACTTGACGGCGCAAACTCTGCCGAAATAAATCCCGACACGCCGTACCCTGTTATTGATATTCTGCCTGAGCAAAAGGATATCACCGATATGGGCGGTACGATGCGCCTTGGTCAGTACCCCTGTACTCTTAATCCCGAGTCAAAGGCTTTTCAGCTTTACGGCTCGTCAATGATTTATGAGCGTCACAGGCACAGATATGAGGTTAATAACGATTATCGTGATGCTTTACTTAAAGGCGGTATGATTTTTGCAGGCACTTCGCCTGATAATCATATCGTTGAAATGGTGGAAATTGCCGATCATCCGTGGTTTGTTGCAGGGCAGTTTCACCCCGAATTTAAATCAAGGCCGAACAAACCGCATCCCCTTTTCCGCGGTTTTGTAACGGCAGCACTTGAGAATAAGAAGAATTAAACATTAACGCTGGCAGACTTTTGAAAAAGTTGCAGAATTTCTTTGCAATTAGAACGTGAGGCAGATTGCCTCCCCTGCAATATAACAGAAACTTCATTGTTTGCTCGTAGTGGAGGATATTATCCTCCCGTAAATACATTGTGCTTATGCGTTTTCGACAGTCTGAAAAAAGCAATTCTGATAATCACATCAGAATTGCTTTTTTATGTAGTCACAATATATTTTTATTATATCAATCCCCGTCTTATCGTAAACCATTCGTGCGCCGACGGTGTCCTCTATTTCGTTAAAAACGAGTTTGCCGTCATTGAAAATAAAATCTATTCCTATATAATCACCGTTCGCCATGTCTGCTATCCTTTTCACAAGCTCTGCTTCTTCCCTGCTGAGCTCATAGAGCACGGCACTTCCGCCAAGGCAGTAGTTAGAGCGAAAATCTGTATCACTCTCACGAAGAATGGAAGCAATTATCTCTCCCCCGACAAGCCATACGCGCAAATCCTTGCCGAGCGTGTCGCACGGCTTCTGATAAACAAAGCCGTCCTCAAACTCCTCACTGCTCTCAAGCATATAAACCTGAGTACCGCCACTGCCGCCAACAGCCTTTTTGATAACAGGTGCGCCCTTATATCTCGTTTGCATTATCGGAATATCATTCTTTTCCATAACGTCGTAGCAAAGCTGCTTGTCATTCGCTATTTTCGAAAGCCCTGAGGAATTGAAAACCTTGATGCCCCTTTGCTCAAATCGTTCTGCAACACGGTAATCGTTGGTGCGGTTGATTACAAAATCAGCATCACCGTCATAATTTTCATCAACAAGAATGACGCCAAGCTCCTCGGTAAACTTCTTCACTGCAAAGGCATTGCGCCTCGCTTCTTTTTCAGTATAAACAAGTATTCCGCTCATATTTTCTCTAAAATTCTTTCAAATATCATCGGTGCAATATCCACACCGCTTGCCTTCATAATATTCATTATGTGTGCATTCGAATTTACCTCGCACACCTGATTGTTAAGCAAAATATCAACACCGCCGAAGTCAAGTCCTAATTTTTTGCAGGCAATAACGGCAATTTGGCACTGCTCCTCGGTTGGGGTGTACGCTTCCATCGTACCGCCGCTTGTCACGTTAGAGCGAAAATCGCTTGAATTGCACCTTTTCACAGCACTCACTACTCTGTCACCGACTACCTCAAGCCTGATGTCACGCCCTGCGCTTATCTCTGCAAACTCCTGCAAAATAAACGGTTTTTCGCTTACAAGCGACTTTATCTCGTCAATACTTCTGCACAAATGCACCTGTGCACCGAAGGAGCCGAAACATTCCTTAAAGACTAACGGCAAGCCTAAAACCTCCACAGCCTTTTCGATAAATTCTGTCATATCGGCAGTGAAAAAGGTCTTAGGCGCGATAATTGTTTTCGGCTGTTCAACTGTTCCAAGCAGGTGAATATAGGTCCTCGCCTTGTCGTCGCATAGCTCAATTGCTGATGAACTGTTGAATACCGGCACCCCCTGCACTTCAAGTCTGCGTGCAAGGTTTACATCCTTATCCCAGAACAAAACGAAGTCAGTATTAACTTTTTCGGTGGCAAGCTGCAAATTCGTTTTGTGCTCAAGGCTTATTCCCATATTTTCGGCGGTTGCGATAATATGGCTGTGGAGCTCATCAAATTTTTCAGTCTTAAGAAAATGATTAGTAACTAAAATTCCGTTCATAAATATATTCTATCATTGTGTCTTGCATTTTTCAATGTAATAGTATAAAATATCTGTATTATAAATTATTAATTACAGGAAAGAGGAATTGTAATGACAGAGTATAAGTTAAAGTACGGCTGTAATCCTAATCAGAATCCCGCAAAAATACATATGGACGGCAAAGAGCTTCCATTTGAAATAATCAACGGCTCTGCAGGCTACATCAATCTCCTTGATGCGTTTAACTCATGGCAGCTTGTCCGTGAGCTTAAGGAGGCTACAGGACTTCCGAGTGCCGCTTCCTTCAAGCACGTTTCACCGGCAGGTGCGGCAGTTGCAAAGGAGCTTGACGAGGTAGAGCGAAAGGTATGTATGGTGCCTGACGGACTTGAGCTTTCACCGATTGCTCAGGCGTATGTTCGTGCAAGAGGATGCGACAGAGTTTCTTCCTTCGGTGATTTTGCAGCACTTTCTGACGAATGTGATGCGTCTGTAGCTGAATTTCTTGTTAAAGAAGTAAGCGACGGCATTATTGCTCCGTCTTACACCGACGAGGCACTTGAAATTCTCAAATCCAAGAGAAGAGGAAATTATCTTATCATCAAAATTGACCCTGATTACGAGCCTGAGCTTTCCGAAACGAAGCAGGTTTTCGGCATTAAGTTTGAGCAGAAGAGAAATGACGCTAAAATGACAATGGACCTCTTCAGCGATATGCCTACAAAGGTTAAGGATATTCCTGAAATTGCAAAGATTGATTTGCTCATTTCGCTTATCACGCTTAAATATACACAGTCAAATTCAGTTTGCTACGCAATGGGCGGACAGACAATCGGCGTAGGCGCAGGTCAGCAGAGCAGAATCCACTGCACAAGACTTGCAGGAAATAAGGCAGATAATCTCTGGCTTCGCAGAAGCGAAAAGGTGCTGAACCTCCCATTCATTGAGGGTATAAGAAAGTGCGATGCCGACAATGCTATCGACCTTTACATTTCAGACGATTACGAGGATTTACTCAAGGACGGCGTATGGCAGAGATATTTCACCACCTGCCCTGAGCCTTTTACAAAGGAAGAAAAAATTGCTTGGCACGAGAAGATGACAAACGTTGCTCTCGGCTCAGACGCATTCTTCCCGTTCGAAGATAATATCGAAAGAGCAGTAAGAAGCGGTGTTAAGTACATAGCTCAGCCGGGCGGCTCTGTAAGAGATCAGGCAGTAATTGATTGCTGTGACAGCTTTGGCATTGCAATGACTATGACAGGAATCCGCCTGTTCCATCATTAATTATAACTATTGGCAGGATGCGTTCATCCTGCCTTTTTGAGTAAAAAAGGAGAGATAATGATTCTTAAAATTATTACTCAAATAATCGGATTTGTCGGATTTTTCCTTGCAGTCGCAACCTTTCAGTCAAACAAGCACAAGAATATTACTCTCATAAAATGCGCGTCCGATGCAATGTTCGTCATTCAGTTTATACTGCTCGGTGCGTACACGGGTGCTATAATGAACGGCATCGGCTGTGTGCGAAATATCGTATACGCTCAGCTTGTTGAAAAAAAGAAAAGCGTTGTCACTGCCGTAGTTATATTTTCGCTGATAATATTGCTCGGCGGAGTTGTAACGTGGAGTGGACCTATCAGCCTTCTTGCGATAGTCGGCAAGCTCCTTTCAACGCTGTCGTATGCGTTCAAAAAGCCTAAAACCGTAAGACTGATGACGATTCCTGTCTGTTTGGTATGGGGAGTATATGACGCAATATCAGGCTCGCCTGCAGGAGTGCTGACAGAAGTGTTCACGCTGGCATCAATCGCGACTGCATATTTCAGATTTGATTGTAAAAAAGAGGATAATACCGTTAATGGATAATTTATGTGAAAACTGTTGGTATAACGAATATGACGAGGAAACACAGGACGACTTCTGCTCGCTCGTGCTTGATGAGGATGAATACGTGCGTCTGCTTAGTGAGCAGAACAAAACCTGCCGATACTTTCGCCCTGACGGCAGCGAATATGACATTGTAAAAAAGCAGAATTAAAAATAATAATATCTGAGGTGTATTATGAATAAATTGACTGATAAAAAATCACAAAGCAAAATCATTTTTGCTTATGGAATTATTTTTGTCCTTTTATTTTTCCTGTGTATGCTGTTTCCGTATAGCGGGGATGACTGGGCATGGGGAAGTCAGATAGGTCTTGATCGCCTTTCTAACTGGTTTGATAACTACAGCGGACGTTATTTCGGCAATCTTATTGTACTTGCACTTACGCGTTCAAATCTGCTTAAATCCTTTGTGATGTCTTTTAGTCTGACAGGTATAATTGCTCTTTGCAACAAGCTTACCGGTGAGCAGAAAAACGGAGTATTTATAATATCGACAATATTAGTCCTTATGCCTACTACCCTGCTCAGACAGTCAATTGTATGGACAAGCGGTTTTGCAAATTATACCACGTCAATTTTTCTTACTCTGATATATATTTATTACGTGAATAATATTTATGGTGATGATAAGCCTAAGCAGTCACCTCTCGCTGCCGTGCCCCTGCTTATTCTCGGCGCGGCAAACACCCTGATTGTTGAGCACCTGACACTGTATAACGTTGTTCTTGCGGTTTATGTAATCGTATTTACAATAATTAAGTTCAAAAAGCTTTATATTCAGCATATTGCATATTTTATCGGTACTGTTGCCGGCACGGTGCTTATGTTCTCAAATTCTGTTTACAGCTCGGTTGCTGACGGCAGTGACAGCTATAGAACAATCGGCGGTAACAAGGGCGTTATATCAAATGCAATTAATGCGTATCTTGATACAATCGTGCCCGAAGGCTTTATCGGCAATTTTGTTTTAAACGTCTTTCTCGTTGCAGTGTGCATCATCGTATGGTTTGGCGTTAAGGATAAGCTTTCAAAAGTACCTAAAATACTCGGTGCGTTGGCAATTACAGTTATGACTGCATTTGCTTCAAGCTCAATTATAATAGTTAATGCAAGCGGAGTTAAGCCGTTACGCTTATTGGCTATGGCACAGGGTGCTGCCACAGTCGCTTACATTATTGCGTTTATCGTATTTTTATTTATACTGCCGATTGAAATTACGCAAAAGGTAAAGCTGTTTTTTATTCTCGGAAGCACCGGTTGTATGATTGCTCCTCTGCTTGTAGTAACACCGATTGGAAGCAGATGCTTTTTTGCGCCGTATGTGATGATGATTTATCTCGGTATGGAATTTTACAGCATATTTGATGATGAAATAAAGGAAAAATGCGCAAAAGTATCAAGGTTAACGATTATCACTGCGTCTGTAGGACTGATTTTTCTTTTCTATGTCTACGGCACGATTGCAATTTGCAATAACGAAAGAGTAGAAAAAGCTAAGCAGGATGCACAAGCAGGAGCAGATATAATTCAGGTAGAGGAACTTCCGTATAAGGATTATGTCTGGTGCAGTGAACTCGAAGAAGACGTATGGAAAACGAGATTTAAGCTGTTTTATGATATTGATAAGTCAGTCGGAATAGAGCAGATTCCATCAAAGCAGAAGTTTTAAAATAAACTTTCACACAGCTTAATGCAGTAAAAAACACACGGGTGATTTTGTATCACTCGTGTGTTCTTTTATTCTTATTTCGTTATTTTAATGAGCATTGCTCCGTGGGGTTCAACTGTTGCCTTAAAGGTGTTTTTGAAGCTTCCCACCGTCTGCTTGTTCCATATATCGTAAACGGTGTACGTATCGTCAGGCATAAGAACATCTGCAAGATCGAGCTTGATTGTCTGCGCTTTATCCTTAGTGTTGAACAGTGCCGCATACTTGCAGCCCTTGCCGTTTGCAATCCAGATAACAGTACCCTTGCCGTTTTTCTCGTTTCTGTAATATTGATGAGAGCCGCTGCATTCACGGTGCATTTTCATATATTCAGCGTTTGTAAGCAGTGAAAGTGTCCACTCGTCATTATCAGGCATATTTCCGCCCATCATAAGAGGACTTTTGAAAATACCCCAAAGCGACATCATCGTAATCTGCTCAGGCTTAGTAAACTGAGTCATTCGATCCCTCGGTCCGTGGCAGGTGCCGTTTTTAGAAAGTCTGCCGAGAGGAAGCATATCGCAATCGGGATAATTGCCTTTCTTAACGTAGCTCTGCCACTTATAACAGCGGTCGAACATATCGTGAAGCTTTCCCCAGTCATCCCAGAAATCGCCTGTCATTCGCCACATATTTGCATTGTCGGCAAGGTGCTTTGCAACTGAAAGCTCAGCAGGTCCGGGAGAAAGGGAAAGCACAATCTCTCTGCCGCAATTGTCAATTGCCTTTCTTATCATTTCAACCTCGTAGTAGGCTGAATACGGATTATCCCACTTGCGAAATTCTGTTACACAGATATCGTCACACTTGATGAAATCAACGTCCCAGCTTGCATAAAGCTCAATAATGCTGTTGTAGTAATCCTGTGCCGCCTGATTGTTGTACATACCGTACATATCAGTATTCCAAGCGCATACTGAGAAGTGGTGAGCCGCATTCCTTGCGGTAAATTCACTGCCCTTAATCGGAGTATTCTTAGCCGCCGCCTGACGGGGAATACCACGCATTATATGAATACCGAACTTAAGACCGAGGCTGTGAACGTAATCGGCAATTGCCTTAAAGCCCTTGCCGTCCTTTGCGCTCGGGAAACGGTTTTCGGCAGGAAGAAGTCTGCCGTACTCGTCCATTTCAAGCTCTGTAAAGCTGAAATAATCATTGTCCTTCGCCTTCGGCTCATACCACTGAATATCACAAACGATATATTCCCAGCCGTACGGCTTTAGGTGCTTAGCCATATAATCGGCATTAGCCTTTAACTGTTCTTCGGTTACTGCTGCACCAAAGCAGTCCCAGCTATTCCAGCCGAGCGGTGCAGTAGGAGCAAAATTTCTGTGCATAAAAAACCTCACAAGTTATTTTGATAAATTATAAAATTATTCAATCTGGTCTGCGATAGAATAAATCATATCCTTTGTTTTGTCCCAGCCGATGCACGGGTCTGTAATAGACTTTCCGTATACACAGTCCTCAACTGCCTGTGCTCCGTCTTCGATATAAGACTCAATCATAAAGCCCTTTACAAGCTTCTTTACGTCTGCACTGTGGCGCATTGAATGGAGTACCTCGTTTGCAATTCTGATTTGCTCAAGATACTTCTTGCCGGAGTTTGAGTGGTTTGTATCAACAACAAGAGCAGGATTTTCAAAGCCTCCGTTACAATACATATCGTAAAGCTGTCTTAAATCCTCGTAGTGATAGTTTGCGTGGTTGTTTCCGTGCTTGCTGACACTGCCTCTTAAAATTGCGTGAGCAAAAGGATTACCCTTTGATTCAACCTCCCAGCCGCGGTAAAGGAATATGTGACTGCTCTGTGCCGCCTTGATTGCGTTGAGCATAATTGAAAGGTCACCGCTTGTAGGATTTTTCATACCAACAGGAATGTCAAGACCTGAAGAAACGAGCCTGTGCTCCTGATTTTCTACAGAGCGTGCGCCGATTGCCACGTATGAAAGAAGATCTGAAAGATACCTGTAGTTCTCAGGATAAAGCATTTCGTCTGCACAGGTAAGTCCTGTCTGCTCGATTGCGTCCTTGTGAAGTGAACGGATTGCCTTGATACCCTCAAGCATATCAGGCTTCTTGTCAGGGTCAGGCTGATGAAGCATACCCTTGTAGCCTGCGCCTGTAGTTCTCGGCTTGCCCGTATAAATTCTCGGAATTATAATCAGCTTATCGCTGACCTCCTCCTGTATTTTTGCAAGTCTGCCTACGTAGTCAAGCACACTGTCTGCCCTGTCGGCAGAGCACGGACCTATAATGAGAAGAAACTTGTCGCTCTCTCCCTTAAATACCTTTGCAATCTCGGCATCTCTTGCGTCCTTTATTGCTTCGGCTTCCTTAGAAAGAGGCATTTCCGCCTTGATTTCCTTAGGTACAGGAAGCTTACGTTTAAATTCACTGTTTGTCATATTATCCATAACATCACCCCGTTTGTCTATTAGAATAATTATAATATAATAGTGAAATATGTCAAGCAACAAGTGCAAAATTAAAATTCATAATTTACCATATAGCATTTCTCATTGTTTTGTGTTAGAATAAAATCCAGCGAAAGAGGAAGAAATATGGCGACGAAGGTAAAAACAAAGAATAAAAAAGTTAATAAAATTGCCGTAAAACCGAAGATTATAGTAATAGCTGTTGCCGTGTGTGTTTTAATTGCAATAATTGCAAGCAGTGTAAGCCTTATGGCAAGGCATCCAAGTGCCGAAATATACAGCTTTAACAAGAAAAAGGCTCACGGTGTTGACGTGTCTGAGCATAACGGAGAAATTGACTGGGACGCACTTGCAAAGGAGTTTGACTTTGCATTTATCCGCGTCGGTTACCGCGGATACAGCGAAAAAGGAGTTATTTCCGAGGATAAATACGCAGCAGCAAATCTTGAAGCCGCAAATAAAGCAGGTATCCCTGTAGGCGTATATTTTTATTCGCAGGCGACAACCGAAAGAGAAGCTCAAAAGGAAGCGTCATTTGCAATTAAAATTGCGAAAAAGTATAAAATTGACCTTCCGATTATGATAGATTTTGAGTATCCGTGCAACAGTAACGGCAAGCAGGTGGGCAGGCTTGTGGACGCCAATCTTACGGCTGACGATAATGCAACAATCATAAACGCTTTTTTTGACACCGTTGAAAATAAGGGCTATGCCTACGGCTTGTATGCGTCGTCAAGCGTGCTTCACGACCGCATTTCCATGAACAAGCTTGATGATAATGCTGTAATATGGGCAGCAGATTACAACAGCAAAGTTACGTTTGACGTTGATTATACCGTATGGCAGTATAGCGAAAAGGGCAAATCAAATGCCGTTTCAAGCAAGTACGTTGATTTGAATTATTGGTTTGCTTAATAATAACTTAACAAAACGAAAACGCTCCCTCGCATTGCATCGGGGGAGCATAATTTTTATTCATTTGTATATTTTTAAGAACACATAACGTTTGTAATATCTGTCAGCATTGCGTGGAAAACAGGCGAATTGTCCTCATCATACTTCATTATCGAGGCATTCATCTTGCACCAGCGGTATTCGTCCTTATGCACAACCGTTCTGAACTCAATATCTATCGGCTCGTCAGTAGCCATTGCCCTGCCGATTGCCTGAAATACCGTGCTTATATCCATAGGATGAATCAAATCATCAAGCCTGTATTCCTTTTTGCCGTATACGTTTTTCGAAGTGCCGAAAAGCTTGCAGCCGCCCTTATTGAGATACTGCACAACAATATGCATATCACTCGTAACCTTAAACAGACATACTCCGCCGTTTACAAGGTCAATCAGATAATCCATCTCCAGCGCCTGCTTTTGAAGTGCCTGCTGCATTTCTCTTGACTTTGACACGTCTACAAGCGTAAGACGGCAAAGAGTTGAGCCCTCAAAATTCTGACCGCAGCAGTGAATAAAGACCTCGTTCGCATTACGGTCTATAAACTCAGCATCAAAGTATACGTAGGGAGAATGCTTTTTACATAGAGCTTTCATAATTTCTTCACGGTAAGCAGGCATAATCAAATCGTGAAGAAAAAGCTTGCCCTGTTTGATTTTAGACTTGTGTACGCCTGCAAATTCGCTAAAATGACTGTCGGAATCCACCACGCGCAGATTGTCTGCCTTGTCTACGACGAGATTCATAAATTCAACCTCGTAGCTATATTCATCCATATCCTCTTTCAAAAGCTCACCTCCCTATAAATCTATTTCAAAACAGTACTCATTATTCGCATATTATTATGACTTTCGCCAACTCAACAGTATAACACAATTGTGAATAGAAGTTAATAGTTTATGTTAACAAAATATAAATAATATTTTTGTAAAATTTGTAGATAAAAAGGTATATGCAATTTAAATTATTTATGCTATTATATATAAGTATTATTATAAGTATTATTATAAGGAGAATATTATGTCAAAGGTTTATCGTGTATTTGTCGAAAAGAAAAAAGGCAATGACATTGAGGCTGGGCAAAGTCTGTCCGACCTTAGAAACAACTTGGGCATTACGGCACTTGAGGATTTAAGAATAATCAACCGTTATGATGCACAGGGCTTAAGCGAGGAGGAATTTAACTTAGCAGTAAAGACGATTCTTTCCGAGCCTAATCTTGATAACGTGAGCTTTGAGCTTGACATTCCCGAGGACTGGAGAAGCTTTGTAACAGAATATCTCCCCGGTCAGTACGACCAGAGAGCTGACTCTGCTGCTCAGTGTATTCAGCTTCTTACTGCAGGCGAGCGACCTGACGTGCTTTCTGCAAAGGTTATCGCGGTCAAAGGAAATATCACCGACGAAGAATTTGACAAGATTAAGTCATATATCATCAACCCTGTTGAGTCAAGAATCGCATCATGGGATATTCCCGAAAGCCTTAATATGAAGGCAGACGTTCCTGCTGATATTATCAGAATTGAAGGCTTTATCTCTAAGAGTGATGACGAGATTGCTCAGTACCACGGCGAGATGGGCTTTGCAATGAGCGTAGCAGATTTATGCTGGGTAAGAGATTATTTTGCTAAAGACGAGGGCAGAGATCCGAGCCTTACGGAGCTTAAGGTTATTGACACCTATTGGTCTGACCACTGCCGTCATACTACTTTTGCTACAGAGCTTGACACTATCACTCAGCAGAACACCGTCAGTAAATATAACAAGGCTATCGAAGATGCGCTTAACGAATATTTTAAGGTGCGTGCAGAGGTATACGGCGACCGTAAGGACAAAATCGTATGCCTTATGGATATGGCGTGCATCGGAACAAAGGTACTTAAAAAGAGAGGTTACGTAGACGATCTTGACGAAAGTGACGAAATCAACGCCTGCTCAATTAACGTTGAAGTAGAAATTGACGGCAAGAAAGAGCCGTGGCTCGTTCAGTTTAAGAATGAAACACACAATCACCCTACAGAAATTGAGCCGTTCGGCGGTGCTGCTACCTGCCTTGGCGGTGCAATCCGTGATCCGCTTTCAGGCAGAGCATACGTATATCAGGCTATGCGTGTAACAGGCTCAGGTGATCCGACCACTCCGTTTGAGGAAACACTTGACGCAAAGCTTCCTCAGAGCAAAATTACAACAGGTGCTGCAGCAGGTTATTCAAGCTACGGCAATCAGATTGGTCTTGCAACGGGTCAGGTTACAGAGCTTTATGACAGCGGTTACGTTGCAAAGCGAATGGAAATCGGTGCAGTTATCGGCGCTTCACCAAAGGAAAACGTTATAAGAGAATGTCCGCAAAAGGACGACGTAATCGTACTTCTCGGCGGCAGAACAGGACGTGACGGCTGCGGCGGTGCTACAGGCTCGTCAAAGGCACACGACTCCTCCTCTATCGAAAACTGCGGTGCAGAGGTGCAGAAGGGTAATCCCCCTACCGAAAGAAAGATTCAGCGACTTTTCCGCAAGGCAGAGGTTGCCAAGATGATAAAGCGTTGTAATGACTTTGGTGCAGGCGGCGTATCAGTTGCTATCGGCGAGCTTGCAGACGGACTTACCGTCAACCTCGACAAGGTACCAAAGAAATATGACGGACTTGACGGAACAGAGCTTGCTATTTCCGAATCGCAGGAGAGAATGGCTGTTGTTCTTGATAAAAATGACGTAGATAAATTTATTGCACTCTCAAACGAAGAAAATCTCGAAGCAACTCCTGTTGCAGTTGTAACAGACAAAAACCGTCTTGAAATGATTTGGAGAGGCGACAAGATTGTTGACATCAGCAGAGATTTCCTCAATACAAACGGTGTTACACAGCACGCAGTTGTAGAGATTGAAGAAATTGACGACAGCAGTGATTACACAAAGCACGTTCCCGAGGAGCTTGCAGCGCTTTCAAATGCAGATGCACTCAAAGCAAACCTTACAAGGCTTGAGGTGTGCTCACAAAAGGGACTTGTTGAGCGTTTCGACTCATCAATCGGCGCAGCTACAGTTCTTATGCCGTACGCAGGTAAATATCAGCTCACCCCTGAGGAAGCAATGGTTGCAAAAATTCCGCTTCTTGAGGGCGAAACAGATACGGCATCAGTTATGGCATACGGTTTTATTCCTAAGCTTTCACGCTGGTCACCTTTCCATTCAGCTGCATATGCTGTCAGTGAATCACTTGCAAAGCTTGCTGCTGTCGGCTGTAATCCTGCAAAGGCAAGACTTACGTTCCAAGAGTATTTCGAAAGACTTAATAATGAGCCTTCACGCTGGGGCAAGCCTGCTGCCGCACTTCTCGGTGCGCTTAAGGCACAGCTCGGCTACAAGTGTCCGTCTATCGGCGGTAAGGACTCTATGAGCGGCTCATTCAATGAGCTTGACGTACCGCCTACTCTCGTTTCATTTGCAGTTGGTATGAGCGAGGCTTCAAAAACAGTATCATCTCAGTTTAAGAGAAGCGGCTCTGTAGTAAAGCTTCTTCCTCTCCCTGTTGATGAAAATTCAGGACTTCCTGATTTTGAAAAAGCAATGGAGCTTATGGTTAAGGTTTACGAGGGTGTAAGATCAGGCGAAATCCTTGCCGCTTCCGTTGTTAAGGAGGGCGGTGCCGCTGCCTGCGTATGCAAAATGGCATTCGGCAACAAGACAGGCTTCACCTTTGAACAGGGACTTGATAAGGAAACACTCTTTGCCGCTAAGGAAGCAAGCTTCGTTGTTGAGCTTGCAGAGAAGAACAGCTTTGACGGTATCACTCTCGGCAAGACAAACGACAACGGAGTATTCATCATTGACGGTGAGGTACAGACTGTTGATGAGCTTATTGACTTATGGACAGGTAAGCTTGAAAAAGTATTTGCTACCGACTCAAAGAAGAATGCGAATATGCCGTATGATGTTCCTCTTTACAAGGAGCGTTCTATATTCATTGCTAAAAACAAGGTTGCAAAGCCAAAGGTATTTATTCCTGCTTTCCCCGGTACTAACTGCGAGGTAGACAGTGCAAGAGCATTTGAAAAGGCAGGAGCAGACGCTTCAATCCTTGTTGTAAACAACCTTTCCTCTGCCGCTATCAACGAAACTATCGACAAAATGGTTGAGGAAATCGAAAAATCACAGATTATTATGCTCCCCGGTGGCTTCAGCGGTGGTGACGAGCCTGAGGGATCAGGTAAATTCATTGCAACTACCTTCAGAAATCCAAAGGTTAAGGAGGCTGTAACAAAGCTTCTTAACTGCAGGGACGGTCTTATGCTCGGTATTTGTAACGGTTTTCAGGCTCTTATTAAGCTTGGTCTTGTGCCTTACGGCGAAATTACCGAAATCAAGGAAAGCGATCCAACCCTTACCTTCAACACTATCGGCAGACATATTTCATCTATGGCATACACGAGAGTATCAAGCGTAAAATCACCTTGGTTTAGCAGTGTAAACGCAGGTGATATGTTTGCAATTCCTATCAGCCACGGCGAAGGACGATTCGTTGCTAATGACGACGTTATGAAAAAGCTTATCGAAAACGGACAGATTGCAACACAGTACGTAAATCCTGACGGCACACCTGTTGCCGATATGCCGTTTAATCCAAACGGCTCCGTATGCGCAGTTGAGGGTATCACCTCTCCTGACGGCAGAGTTCTCGGTAAGATGGGACACAGCGAGAGAAAGGGCGACAACCTTTACGCAAACGTTCCGTTTGAAAAGGATATGAAGATATTTGAAAGTGGTGTTAATTACTTTAAGTAAAGTAATAACATCGGGATTATAGATTGTAGATTATAATTTATATTTAAAATTCTCTGCTTCGCAGAAGAATTCGTATCATTCTTTTGAGTCGCAAAAGAACGATACCAAGAAAACGAGTTAGTGGAAAGGCATTCGCCTATTCCCCCTAACAACCCCTCATTGTGTCGGCGCGCGTACAACGCACACTGCGCCGAGAGAACAATTTTCATATTTGGAGGAATACAAATTGAAATACGTTGTAGTATTATATGACGGTATGGCTGACTATCCCGTGCCGGCACTCGATGGCAAAACACCTATGATGTGCGCAAAAAAGCCGAATTTAGATATGCTTGCACAAAAATCCGAGGTCGGTCTTATCCGCACTGTTGCCGAGGGCTTAAAGCCGGGGTCTGACGTGGCAAATATGAGCGTTATGGGCTTTGACCCTATGAAGTTTTACACAGGCAGAAGTCCGCTTGAGGCTGCTTCAATCGGTATTGATATGAAGCCGACAGACGTTTCGCTTCGTACAAATCTCGTCACTCTTTCGGAAGACGATTTGCCGTACAATCAAAAGACTATTGAGGATTACTGCGCTGATGATATTTCTACGGAAGAAGCAGAAATTCTTATAAAATATATTGATGAAAAGCTCGGCACGGATGAATTTAAGTTTTACTCAGGTGTATCCTACCGTCACTGCCTTATCTGGGACAACGGCACGACAGACCTCGGAAAAATGACTCCGCCTCACGATATTACAGGCAAGGTGATTACCGATTATCTTTCGACTGCCGAAAATGCTAAGCCGCTCATCGAGCTTATGGAAAAATCTTATGATTTGCTCAAAGATCATCCCGTTAATATCGAGAGAAAAAAGAACGGTAAGCGTCCTGCAAACTCAATATGGCTCTGGGGCGAGGGCAAGCGCCCTGCACTTGCACCGTTTGAGGAAATCTACGGCATCAAGGGTGCAGTAGTTTCTGCCGTTGATTTGATTAAAGGTATCGGCGGTTGCGCAAAAATGGAGGTAGCCGAGGTTGAAGGTGCAACAGGATATATCGACACTAATTTTGAGGGCAAGGCTGATGCCGCTCTTGAGCTTTTAGAAAGAAACGACCTCGTATATATGCACTTTGAAGCACCTGATGAATGCGGACACAGAAACGAGCCCGAAAACAAGGTGCGTGCTATCGAGATGATTGACGAGAGGGTTTTGCCTATTCTCTTCAAGGGTCTTGAAAAATATGATGATTACAAGATTATGGTTCTTCCCGATCATCCTACACCTATTGTTACACGTACTCACGCAAGCGACCCCGTGCCTTATCTCATTTACCACAAGAATAAGGAAATCACAGGTGTTGACACTATCAACGAGGAAACTGCAAAGGAAACAGGAAACTATATCGACCACGGTCCAAGCATTATGAAGCATTTTTTAGAGGACTGATACTTTTCTAACCTCTTATGTAAAGGAGAGATTATATGAAACCGGATTCAATTTGTGTACAAGGTGCTTACGAACCGAAAAACGGCGAGCCGAGAGTAATTCCGATTATACAAAGCACTACGTACAAATACGATTCAAGTGAAGCGATGGGTGATTTATTCGACCTTAAGGCTTCAGGCTATTTCTATACAAGACTTCAGAATCCCACAAACGATTACGCAGCGCAGAAAATTGCTATGCTTGAAGGCGGTGTGGCAGGTATGCTTACCTCATCAGGTCAGGCGGCAAACTTCTATGCAGTGTTCAACATTGCTCAGGCAGGCGATCATATCGTTTCATCATCAGCAATTTACGGTGGTACGTTCAATCTCTTTAACGTAACTATGCGCAAGCTGGGCATTGACTTTACGTTTGTCAGCCCTCACGCTACAGAAGAGGAAATTCAGGCAGCTTTCAAACCGAATACCAAAGCGGTTTTCGGTGAAACGATTTCAAATCCGAGCCTTGATATTCTTGATATAGAAAAATTTGCAAATATTGCGCACAAAAACGGCGTTCCACTCATTATCGACAACACGTTTGCAACCCCTATCAACTGCCGTCCTTTCGAGTTTGGATGTGACGTTGTAACTCATTCAACTACTAAATATATGGAGGGTCACGCTTCTACAGTAGGCGGTGCTATTGTTGACAGCGGTAATTTTGACTGGACGCAGAACGACAAATTCCCCGGTCTTACCACTCCTGATGACAGCTACCACGGAATCACTTATACTGACTCCTTCGGCAAGGGCGCATACATCACAAAGGCTACCGTTCAGCTTATGAGGGATCTCGGCTCAATTCCTGCACCGCAGAACTCATTTCTTCTTAATCTCGGACTTGAAACGCTCCATTTAAGAGTGCCGAGACACTGCGAAAACGCTCTTAAGGTTGCAAATTATCTTAAAACGCACGACAAAATCAGCTGGGTAAAATGTGCTATGCTCCCTGATGATGAGCAGTACGAGCTTGCTAAAAAGTATATGCCAAAGGGTACGTGTGGTGTTGTTTCCTTCGGTATTAAGGGTGGCAGAGAGGCTGCGACTACCTTTATGGATTCATTAAAGCTTGCCGCTATCGTAACCCACGTTGCAGATGCACGCACCTGCTGTCTGCATCCTGCTTCAACAACGCACCGTCAGCTTACAGACGAACAGCTTGAAGAGTGCGGTGTAAGTCCTGACCTTGTACGCTTCAGCGTTGGTATAGAGGATGCCGACGATATTATCAGCGACATTGAGCAGGCTTTGGCAAAGATATGAGCAGAGAAATAAACGATAAGCCGAATCACGTTCACTCACACGCACACACCAAGGAGGTTTCAAACCGCCTTGCGAGAGCTATCGGCCATTTGCAAAAGGTAAAGCAGATGGTTGAAAGCGGTGATGACTGCTCCGACGTGCTCATACAGCTTGCGGCAGTCAAATCTGCTATCAACAATACAGGCAAGCTGATACTTAAGGATCACCTTGAGCATTGCATCGTTCACGCAGTCGAGGACGGCGACGAAAAAATGCTCGACGAGCTCAACACCGCAATAGATAAATTTATGAAATGAAATAAAATAAAGCACTATCTTTCAAACAAGATAGTGCTTTGTTTATTAATAAATCATTTCTAAAACTTTGTTATCAGAAAATACTATCCCTTTTTCCGCATAGGTTGGTACATAATCTTCGTCTATCTCATATATGCCGTCTATTTCGGCATAAAACTTATATATTATTCCGTTTTCATCAACAAGCTTTAAATATACATCTCTTATGCCCAGACTGTCTTTAATCAGAAAATCAGGAGTATTAACTATATAAGTATGTCCCGTTGTATCCTCCGGATCGTGTGCAAATTCAAGCTTCTCGCTATAAATTTCCTTGCCGTTCTTCTCTGCTACCAGATAGGCATCTGTTATTTCATAATTCAAATAGTACTGAATACACACCTCGCCGCCCATATTATTTTCATATGATGCGCCTGAGCCTCCTGTTGAACAGCGAAATGAAAAAGGACTTGTGTTAAGTGATATGAAGTCTGTGCCCGTAAATCCCCAAAACACGTTCTCTTTTGTGACAACCTCTCCGTCATCAATATAAACGTAACCGTTCTCTACAGCAGTGACGTCAATGTTTGCAGTTCCGACGAATACGCCGTTATCCTCTGTTGCATCAATTTTTTGCGTTGTGCCGTCTTTATTGATAATGGAAAAATAAACGGACGCATTTTTCGGATACGTGCTTGGCATATACTTCAATTCGGTATTCACCATATAATTCTTTTCTTTATCAAAGCTTAAAAAGTTGTATTCAAATTCATTGTCGTTGTAATAATCGTCATTATAATTCTGATTACGGTTTATTTCTCCGGAAAGCATATTAATCTGATTTTGCAGATTTTGCATCTTATCATCAAAGATGTTTGAAAGCGAAATCAGTACAAAAATCACACAAATTATGGCAATAGCAAGGATTACAGCCAATACTTTAACCGTTTTTTGATTAGCGTGATTCTGCTCATTTTGATTCTGACTTACTACGGAAAGAAGCTGCTCGGCATACTGCTTTTGATATTGCTCGCTATTTTGATTGTCCGTATTGCCGTCATCAGGAGTTGCAAACTCCATACCCAACAAAGTATCCATTGACACCTCGAAGAAATCGGCAATTTCAGTCAGCTTTTTTAAATCAGGCATGGCTGTTGCATTTTCCCATTTTGAAATGGTCTGCCTTGTGACACCTAATTTTAAAGCTAAGTATTCCTGAGAATAATCCTTTTCTTTTCTGAGATTTCTCAGGTTTTCATCAAATTTCAAATAAATCACCTCTTTGTTAATCTAATCATAGCAAAGCTGATTATAAATATCAATCGAAATTCAGTATTCAAAATGTAAACTTACGGTTGCGTTAGTTGAAAACTCTGCTTTTTGCATTTTGTGTTACGTCACCGTATTGAAAAAATCTGCAAAACTATATATAATGGTTATATCGTAAAAAATTATGCGAGGTCACAAATGACACTTAAAAACGAAATTTTGTCGCTCCTTTTATCTGCTGACGGCTATGTAAGCGGTGAAGATATTGCCGCAAGATTTGGCAAAAGCCGTGCGGCAGTATGGAAGGCAATAAAATCTCTTAAGGCTGACGGCTACGGAATTACGGCGCAGACACATTTAGGCTATAAGCTTACCGACAGCAAAAATCTTGTATCTGCTCAGGGTATCAGGGCATACTTAAAAAACGATATAACTGTCGAATATTTCTCCGAAGTTGACTCCACAAATAACGTCTGCAAAAGAATGCTTGCCGACGGAAGAAGCGGTGCTTTTCTCGTTGCGGCAAATCAGCAGACGTCGGGCAGAGGCAGGCAGGGCAAAAGCTTTTACTCTCCTGCTGACACGGGAATTTATTTCTCCCTCGTGCTCAGACCTAACACAAGTCTGCAAAATGCCGTTACTGCAACGACTGCCGCCGCAGTCGCAGTGTGCAGAGCTATAGAAAAGCTGACTGACAAGAAGCCTCAAATCAAATGGGTGAACGACGTTTATCTTGATGGCAAAAAAATCTGCGGTATTCTCACCGAAGCTGTTACTAATTTTGAGGAGGGCACTGTTGACAGTGTGATAATCGGAATAGGAATAAACGTTTCAACTGCCAATTTTCCGCAAGCACTGAGTCATGCAGGCTCGCTCGATGCTGACGTAAACCGTAATCAGCTTGTTGCCGGCGTTGTTGACGAGCTTATGGGAATCGCAGATGCAGAATATGATGAATTTATTGATTACTACCGCAGTCATTCCTATGTTCTCGGCAAGAAAATCAATTTTATAAAAAACGGAAAAGTCACTCCCGCAACGGCTATTGCTATTGACGAGTCAGGCGGACTTGTTGTAGAGCTTGATGACAATAGCACCACTACACTTCGAAGCGGAGAAATAAGCGTTAGATTAAAGTAAATGTAGCGAGGTAAGAATTATGAACTGGGAATTTAACCTGCCTGTAAAGCTTGTGTTCGGAAACGGAAAAAGCAAGGCTATAAAATCATATATTGACGAAATCGGCGGAACAAAGGGTGTTCTTGTCTGCTCACGCTCTTTTGCAAAAAACGGCATTGCCGATGAATTTATCAAGGCAAGCGACGGGCTTCTTGCCGAAATTTTCAGCGACGTCAGACCAAATCCGACTACAGATAACGTTGATGACTGCGTAGCTCTTATGAGAAAGATAAATGCCGATTTCGCAGTTGCACTCGGCGGCGGCTCACCTATGGACTGCTGCAAGGCAGCGTGTGCTATCGCAAAAGGAAATGACGTCATCAGCTCGTATCACACAGGCGGCAAACCGATAAATCCTATTGAGGCAATACCTATGATTGCCGTTACTACTACCTCAGGTACGGCAAGCGAGGTTACTAACATCTCAGTGCTTACCGACTTATCAAAAAATCTGAAAAATCCGATGAACGACCCTGCAATGTACCCTAAAATTGCAATCATTGACCCCGAGCTTACGCTAACCGTTCCGCCTCAGATTACGGCATCAACAGGACTTGACGTGCTTGCTCACGCAGTTGAAAGCTACTGGGCAACTATTCATCAGCCTGTCTGCTCTGCCTGCTCAATCTACAGTGCAAGGCTCGTGTTTAAATGGCTCGAAAGGGCATATAACAATCCCGACGATTTAACTGCCCGCGAGAAAATGGCTGAGGCATCAATAGTTGCAGGGGTTGCATTTTCTCACCCGAGGACTACAGGCTCGCACGCTTGCTCGTTTCCGCTGACTAATATTTACGGCGTACCTCACGGTGAGGCGTGCGCCTTTACGCTTGATTATTTTATAAAATTCAATGCAAAGTATGCTGATAGTGACGGCAGAATCACTGCTCTTGCAAAGGACTGCGGATTTGCTTCTCCTGATGAAATGGCTGATGAAATTATGGCTATGAAAAAGCGAATGGGTATGAGAACTACACTTGCTGAAATCGGTTGCACTACTAACGAGCAAATCAGCGAGCTCACCGAAAAAAGTATGTCAATGCTGATGGAGAGAAACCCTATACCTCTTACTAAAGAAAATATTTTTGATATGTATATGGAGTTAAGATAATGAAGAAGTTGCTTATAAAATATAAAGAACTGATTACTTATATTATTTTCGGTGTGCTTACTACTGCCGTTAATTTCGTCACTTTCTGGCTGATGAATCTTGTGCTCGGTGAAAAACTTTATCTTCTTAATAACGTAATAGCGTGGATTGTCAGCGTAATATTTGCGTATGTAACTAATAAGCTATGGGTGTTTGAGTCAAAAAGCTGGAAGCTGAAGGTTATCGGCAAGGAAATCCCCGAGTTTGTAGGCGCCAGACTATTCAGCCTTGCAGTTGAGGAAGGTGGACTCTTCCTGTTTGTAAACGTTATGCACTTCGACAAATTTTCATTCAAACTTCTCGGATTTGAAATTACGGGCACGCTGATTGCTAAAGTCATTCTTGCGGTTATTGTTGTAATTCTCAATTATATTTTCAGCAAGCTGGTTATTTTTAAGAAAAAAAATGATTAAATTCAAAAAGGCGTTGGAGATAATTACCTCCAACGCTTTTATACTATTTCATAATATCAATTATTTCCTTAAACTGCTCTGATTTTTTGAACTCGTCCGAAAGCTTATAATGCTCTGTCATAAGCTTTGTCATTCGCTCGCACATACTTAAATTGAGAATCGGCTTTTCTTTTTCATAGTATTTGGCTATTCTCTCAAATTCATCAGGGTGTGAGTCTAAATCCTTTGCATACTCAGCGCAAATTTTAAGATGTTTTAATGCGTTTTGAGTATCATCCAGCTCAAAATACAAACGCCCTAAATGACCGTAATTATAAATAATTTGCACTCGATTTTTGCTGTACTTGTTATCACTGTCAATAATTTTGAAAAGCCTGTTCAGATTCTTTATAACATTGATTTTGTATTCTGCCGAAAATTTATCGTCATAGTAGCAGTATCCTGTTATTGTGTTTTGAAGTAAGTATAACAGCTCCTCTATGGCAACTTCGTGTGCTTCGTACCGTTTTGAGATATCCCTGTTAAAGCACATTGAAAGGTACTCTCGTGAATCGCACATTGCAGGAAGCGTACTCATAATCTCTTCAGCCTGACTGAGATACTTTTCGTCAAAACCGAGGCAGTCAAATTTATATATCAAATGCTCGCAAATTATACGCTTTGACCATATTCTTATGTTGTCATCCGTGCAGCTATTTTGTATTTTTTCATAAATCAGCATCATCTCTTCTGATGTTTCTTCAAAATCAGAAGCATAGGAATGAATCTTTTCTTCCTTTAAAAGCTCCATATATCTCACTAAAATCCGAAAGTCATAAGGAAATTCCTTAACTGCCTGTTTGAATTTCTCAAACGTCAATGCCCTGTTTTTTGAACATTCTTTATCATAGAGCTCAAGATATTCATTGATTTGTTCTTCGTTTTTAGCCTTATCAACACCAAATAAATCATCAATTGTTGTGCCCAAAAAATCTGCAATAACAGGCAGCAGCGCAACATCAGGAAAGCTCTCTCCCCGTTCCCATTTGCTCACCGCCTGAAACGTTACACCGAGCAAATCTGCAAGTCCTTCCTGAGTCAACCCTCTCTGTTTGCGAAGCATTTTAATGTTTTCGCTCAAATAGATATTCATATATTTCACCTCAAATAGTATTAAGAGCTCTTTGATTTCATAATAATTCATCTTGCCTTATTATTCAATAACTTAGCTGTTGAACAAAATTCAACTGTTGGTTGAGCTTTTAAGTGTAAAAAAGGCTATAAGTCGTTAAAAAGCGAACTCATAGCCTTTTTAGTTACTTTATTTTATAATAAAATCTTTGACTACTGCCATTGCTTCTCTTAGAAGAAACGTCGGCAGCAAATCAAGCCGTGTGCGTGAATTTACCCCTGCAGCGTTCAGTCCGTATTTCCGGCAAATTCTTTTTGCCCGGTAGAGGTGATATTCACTGCTTACTACTGCTACATTGCTTTGCAAATTCTCACGCTTTATTATTTCAGCCGAAAAGCGTATATTTTCGTCAGTGTTTATGCTCTTATCCTCTAATAATAATCTGCTTTCACTGATGCCCCTGTCGCAGAGCATCTGCTTCATACAAAGTGCTTCGGAAAGATTTTCATCTCTTCCCTGACCACCGCTTAAAATCGCAACAGATTCAGGGTTGCATAGCAAGTGATTATACGCACTGTTCACCCTTTTCACAAGTGCAAGGCTCGGCTCGTCACCCCTGACCTTGCAGCCGAGTACAATGAGAACTTTCTCGTCCCGAGCCGTACTTTTGCCGTGTAACAGGATATAATACGACGATACGACTACTGCCCAAAGCGACAAAAACAGAACGAAAAAGCTCCATTTCTTTACAGTAAAGCTCATATCTTCAAGCTTGATTCCTGCGATGAAAAACATTATACCAAGCGCTATTCCACTTAAATTTCCTAAGTTAAATACCCGAGAAAATAACGGCAGAAAAAAGCAGGTAAGCAGAATTATACCTATTATAATAAGCAGAATTTTCATTATTTCTTCGGCACAATCCTGTCCTTGCCACCCATATACATACGAAGCGCCTCAGGAATGAGCACGGAGCCGTCAGCCTGAAGATTGTTTTCAAGAAACGCAATAAGCATTCTCGGCGGAGCTACTACCGTATTGTTGAGCGTATGAGCAAGGTAGTTGCCGTTTTCACCCTTTACTCTGATTTTAAGTCGTCTTGCCTGTGCATCAGTGAGGTTAGAGCAAGAGCCAACCTCAAAATATTTCTGCTGTCTTGGTGACCACGCTTCAACGTCAACACTCTTTACCTTAAGGTCTGCAAGGTCGCCTGAACAACATTCGAGAGTACGAACAGGGATATCAAGGCTTACGAAGAGGTCAACAGTGTTCTGCCAGAGCTTGTCAAACCACATTTTTGATTCCTCAGGCTTGCAGACAACAACCATTTCCTGCTTTTCAAACTGATGAATACGGTAAACGCCTCTCTCCTCAATGCCGTGAGCACCCTTCTCCTTGCGGAAGCACGGAGAATATGAAGTAAGAGTCTTAGGAAGCTCGCTTTCAGGAGTAATCGTGTCAATGAATTTTCCTATCATTGAATGCTCAGAGGTGCCGATGAGATAGAGATCCTCTCCCTCAATTTTATACATCATTGCATCCATTTCCTCAAAGCTCATAACACCTGTTACAACGTTTGAACGAATCATAAACGGCGGAACTACGTAGGTAAATCCCCTGTCAATCATAAAATCTCTTGCGTAGCTGATTACTGCACTGTGAAGTCTTGCGATGTCTCCCATAAGATAGTAGAAGCCGTTGCCTGCAACTCTGCCGGCAGACTCAAGGTCAATTCCGTCAAACGTTTCCATTATATCTGTATGATATGGCACTTCGTACTCAGGTACTACAGGCTCGCCATAACGTTTAACTTCAACATTTTCACTGTCATCCTTACCGATAGGCACACTGTCCTCAATGATATTTGGTATGCGCATCATTATCTCTGTAACCTTTTCGTTGAGCTCCTTTTCTTCTGCAGCAAGCTCCTCAAGCTCCTTCGCCTGAGCATTTACCTGCTCACGAATTGCCATACCCTCTTCCTTTTTGCCCTGTGACATAAGGATGCCGATTTCTTTTGATAACTTGTTTCTGTTGGCACGAAGCTCGTCAGCTCTTGACATTGCGGCTCTTCTCTTTTCATCAAGCTCAATTACCTCATCAACGAGAGGAAGCTTAGCGTCCTGAAACTTTTTCTTTATATTTTCCTTAACGATTTCAGGGTTTTCCCTGACAAATTTAATATCTAACATTATTCTTCTCCTAACTTATTTGCAAAGTCCTTTAATTGTTCAAGTGAATAAAATTCTATTTCGAGAGTGCCCTTGCCTCTACCGTTGTAAACCTTAACCTTTGTGCCTAAAACCTCGGAAAGGCTGATTTCAACCTCGTCATAAAACGAATCGCGCCTTTTCGTTGTTCTCTGCGGTTTTGTGTCCCTCGTTGCCTGCTTGGCAAGACGCTCAACGTCACGAACCGTCATTCCTCGCTCGACGATATTTGTTGCAACTTCTTCGATAATAAGATCATTGTCAAACGCAAGAAGTGCTCTCGCATGACCTGCAGAAATAACTCCGTCTCGCGTTAATTTACGCGTACTTTCGGGAAGTCTGAGCAAACGCAGTGCATTTGCGATAGCAGGCCGTGACTTTCCAACTGAAACAGCTATTTGTTCCTGAGTAAAGCCACACTTGTCTATAAGTGCCTGTAAGCCCTCAGCTTCTTCAATAGGATTCAAATCCTCACGCTGAAGATTCTCTATGATAGCAATCTCCATCGTTTCAACGTCGGAAAGCTCTCTGATAACAACGGGTACTTCTTTAAGACCTGCCATTCTTGACGCTCTCCATCTGCGCTCACCGGCTACAAGCTGATATCCGCCTGACATAATAGGCCTTACAAGAAGCGGCTGAAGCACTCCGTGTTGCTTAATACTGTCAGCTAATTCCATTAAAGCACCCTCGTCAAAGGTTTTTCGAGGCTGATCCTTGTTTGGAACTATGTCATTTATCGGCAGTGTGCTCGGATTTTCTATATCTTCGAGTGAATTTTCAAACATAAGCGCATTCAAGCCCTTGCCAAGACCTGATTGTTTCTTTGCCATTTTTCTCCTCCTTTGTATAATATCCTGTAAACGTGTATATTTTATTGCTTTTTCAAGAACTCATCTGCAAATTTTTTGTATGCAAATGAAGGCTTCGAATATTTTTCGTAGTATATTATCGGCATACCGAAGCTTGGCGCCTCTGCAAGCTTAACGCTTCGAGGAATAACCGTCTTGTATGCTTTATTAGGGAAAAACTTGTCAACCTCAGCCATAACCTGCTGATTAAGCTTAAGTCTTGTGTCATACATAGTAAAAAGCACGCCTTCAAGCTCTAAATGTTCGTTATAGTATTGCTTAACGGTACGAACTGTGCCGAGAAGCTGACTTAAGCCCTCCAAAGCGTAGTATTCGCACTGAAGAGGTACGATAAGCGTATCGGATGCAGTTAAAGCGTTAAGACTGAGAAGTCCTAAGCTCGGCGGACAGTCTATAATAATATAATTGTATGACATTACTATCGGAGCAAGTGCTTTTTTTAGCACCCTGAATCTGTCCTCAGCCTCTGCAAGCTCTAATTCTGCTCCGGCAAGATTCATATTAGCAGGGAGCAGGGAAACTCCTTTGTATGCACTCACTATTACAGCGTCCTTTGCGGGAACGTCATTTATAAGCACGTCGTATACAGACGTTTCAATCTCTGACTTATCAAAGCCGACACCGCTTGTAGAATTGCCCTGCGGATCTAAATCAATCAAAAGCACGCTTTGTCCCTTTGCGCCGAGAGAAGCGGCAAAGTTTACGCAGGTAGTTGTTTTGCCGACACCACCCTTTTGATTAAATATTGAAACGGTTTTACCCATATTGTCACCTCCGTTTGCATTAATTATACATCACAGATTAGTGCTGTGCAAGTGTTTCACATGAAACATTCGAAAATTTATTTTTTAAATTGTGTTGACAGGGTAGTTGTCTACTACATCTTGTTGTTTCACGTGAAACAACAAAGATAATAATATGAGTTTTATATATGAATCCCTTTAAAAGCAGAAAAAACGAGCGAAAGCCCGTTTTTTCCACGTGATGAAAAGAGGAGAATATGTTAAAACGGTTTCCCGTTTTAAGCTGGTTAGCTGCACTAACGTGCGATTTTTGGTATTCTTACCCGATATTCAATATAGTCGTCTGTTTCTGTTTTATCTGATTCAGCGTCAATACCTGAATCAAGCATTGTTTTTATCGCTTTATCTACAGTGTTTACGAAAATTCTTACGTCCTTAAATACTCTAATAGCTTTTTTGTGCCTTTTTCTCTCAGGATTAACAATTGAGTCTATGTATGCCTCGGTCTGCTCAACGTTCATATGCTTTTCTACGATTATCTTAAGCGTATTCCACATTTGATTTTCGCAGGATAATTGTAAAAGCGCTCTTGCGTGGCGTTCGGTTAATCCTTCTTTTTCGATAAAATACCTTACGTCTACAGGAAGTCTTAGTAATCTGAGCTTATTCGACAGGGTAGACTGGCTTTTCCCTAATTTTTTGCCAATTTCGTCCTGTGTTAATCCAAACAACGACATAAGCTGACTGATTGCCTGTGCTTCCTCAAAGAAATCAAGATTGCTTCGCTGAATATTCTCGATAATTGAATAAACAGCACTGTCTTCGTAGTCACAATCCATTACCAAGCACGGAACAGTTCTGAGATTAGCAAGTATCGCGGCTCGCAGTCTGCGTTCACCTGCGACAAGCTCATAGTAATCACTGCAATTCATTTTTCGGCAGAGGAGCGGCTGAATAATTCCGTTTTCTCTGACCGAGCTTGCAAGCGAAAGCATTTCTTCACTTTTGAACTGCTTTCTCGGTTGATAGGGGTTGGGGAGGAGTTTTTCTGTAGGTATTTCAATTACCTCTTGCATCTCAAACCCTCCTGACAACTGCTTGTACACTTTTTTCGTTGATTTAACTATACCACATTGTTTAGCATAAATAAAGGATTTCTCATCGTGAGAAATCCTTTTCCTTCGACATATTCATTTATAATTATAATGGCTTGGTATCAATTTTTTTCGACTTTCTGGGATATTTTGTCGGAGTCTGCGAAATCTTTTTTATAATTACTATTCCTCGCTTGTCACCGTTTGGAAGCTCAAATTCTTCAAGCTTTTCAAGAGCCCCTCCTAAAACTGCTATTGCTTTTTCAGCTTCTTCAACCTCTTGTTTAACTGAAGCGCCTTTCATTGCAATAAATCTGCCGCCTACCTTTACAAAAGGTAAGCAGTACTCGCACAAAACGTTCATTGGCGCAACGGCTCTTGCGGTGGCGAAGTCATACTGCTCCCTGTGGCTTCCGTTTTTACCAAGCTCCTCGGCTCTTGCCTTGATAATTTCGCCCACAAGTCCGTTATTTCGCATAACATCCTTGATAAACGCAAGCTTTTTGCCGATACTGTCAACAAATGTCATATCAATCTCAGGATTTGCAATAAGAAGCGGCATACCGGGAAAGCCTGCTCCGGTTCCGATATCAATAACTTTATCTCCCTTATTAAAGCTGACAAATCTGCATATATTAAGGCAATCGACAAAATGCTTGATAACAATATCGTCAGGCTCGGTTATAGCAGTGAGATTAACGTGATTATTCCATCTCACAAGCCGTTCCGCGTACACGTCAAACCTATCTGCCGCATAGTCGACGAGTGATACGCCGAGCTTGTTTGCTTCGTCTTTCAAGAATTCATAATTAATCATAAAATGACTCCAATATTATATTAAGTGCTGCAATGTCTGCCGGATTTACTCCACTGATTCGGCTTGCCTGCCCAAGGTTGGACGGTCTGATTTTTGAAAGCTTTTCAACAGCTTCAAGCCTTAATCCCTTTAGAGCGGTGTAATCGATATTATCAGGTATCTTCTTGCTTTCAATTCGGCGCATTTCCTTAATCTGTTGCTCCTGCCTTGCAATATATCCCTCGTACTTAACGGCAATTTCAACCTGTTCAAACACTTCGTTAGGATAATCGGGTCGGTCATCATCAATTTCAGTCAGTGCCTTATACGTAATCTGAGGTCTTTTGATAAGCTCGAGCATTTTGCAGCCCCGCTCGAGGGGAGTGGTACCGCAGTCAACCATAATCTGCTGAAGCTTTTCCGTAAGCGGAATAGATTTTTCGCTTATTCTTTTGAGCTCATCCTTGACCATTTGCTCTTTATTTAAAAATTTATCATATCTTTCCTGCGAAATCAAGCCTATTTTATAACCTGTCGGAGTTAAACGCACGTCGGCATTGTCCTGACGGAGCACAAGCCTGTACTCACTTCGGCTTGTCATCATACGGTAAGGGTCAGTACAACCCTTCGTTACAAGATCATCAATCAGCGTTCCGATATAAGAGCCGCCGCGATCAAGTATCAATGGCTCCTTGCCCGTAATCTTCAGTGCCGCGTTGATTCCGGCAACAAGACCCTGAGCAGCCGCTTCCTCGTAACCGCTTGAGCCGTTGAACTGCCCTGCGCCGTAAAGTCCCTCAATATCGTTAAATTCAAGCGTTGCATTAAGAGCAGTCGGATCGACGCAGTCATACTCGATAGCGTATGCAGTTCTCATAACCTGTGCATTTTCAAGACCGGGGATAGTGTGAATAAATGCAAGCTGAACGTCCTCGGGAAGAGAGGAGGACAAGCCTTGTAAATACATCTCTTCAGTATTAAGACCGCATGGCTCTACAAATAGCTGATGCCTTTGTTTATCTGAAAACCTAACTATTTTATCCTCAAAAGACGGACAGTAGCGTGGTCCCTTGCCTTCGATTTTGCCTGAATACATAGGACTTCTGTGAAGATTATCGAGAATAATCTGCTTCGTCTGCTCATTCGTGTACGTAATATGGCAGGACACCTTATTTTCAGGCGGAGTATCCGTGTCGAAGCTGAACGCAACGGTTTCGTCATCGCCAAGCTGTTCCTCCATTTTTGAAAAGTCAATCGACTGACGGTTTACACGTGACGGTGTGCCTGTTTTGAAACGGCGAAGCGGAATATCGAGCTTTTTAAGTGCTTTTGCAAGGTCGATAGAAGGGAACATTCCGTCAGGTCCGCTTTCGTACGATACGTCACCTATGTAAACTCTTCCGCCAAGAAAAGTACCTGTTGCGATTATGACTGCCTTCGCAGTAAACAAGGCTTCGAGCCGTGTCTTTACCTGCCAGAGTCCGTTATCAAGCTTTACAAGGTCAACAATTTCACCCTGCCTGATGTCGAGATTTTGCTCAAGCTCAAGGGTATGCTTCATTCCTGCGGAGTATTCGCGCCGGTCAATCTGTGCACGAAGTGAGTGAACAGCAGGACCCTTTCCGAGATTGAGCATCCTTGATTGAAGTGAATATTTGTCTGCCGCCTTGCCCATCTCTCCGCCGAGTGCATCAATCTCACGAACAAGATGACCCTTTGATGTTCCGCCGATTGAAGGGTTGCACGGCATATTGCCAACCCAGTCAAGGTTTATGGTAAACACGGCAGTACGGCACCCAAGGCGCGCGGAAGCAAGACACGCTTCAATCCCTGCGTGCCCTGCGCCTATAACTATTACATCATAATGTTCTGCAAAATATTCCATACCGTTATTTACCTACGCAAAATCGTGAGAATATATTATTTACAACCTCTTCAGTTGCCTTTTTGCCAGTGAGAGAAAGGAGCTCGTCCACAGCACTGTCTATCATAACGTTAATCGCGTCAAACGTTATACCCATCTGCGCTCCCTCGATTGCAGAATTGATATGCGCAAGCGCGTTCACTACACAATTCTTCTGCCTCTGATTTGCAAGAAGCGGCTGAGAAGAGTCAAAACCGTTTACACCAAGCAGATTTTTTATCTCTTTTTCAAGAGCTTCTGCGCCGTCACCCTGTTTTGCAGAAATATAGACAACGTGCTCAAAGGCTTTTTCTATCTCGCTTATGTCAAGCTTTGCGTCAAGGTCAGATTTATTGATAACTGCAACTGACTGCTTGCCACTGCATTTTGAAATCAACCCTCTGTCCTCAGTCGAAAGAGGGGAGGAGCTGTCGAAAACTGCCAGTACAAGTGAAGCCGTGTCGATTTTTTCCTTTGCACGCTTGATGCCGATCGCTTCAACGATATTATCGCTCTCTCTGATTCCGGCAGTATCGGAAAGATGAAGCACAAGGTTTCCAAGCTTCACCGAGCCTTCAACAACGTCACGGGTTGTTCCCTCGATGTGAGTAACGATGCTCTTTTCCTCGCCTGAAAGCATATTCATAAGCGTTGATTTTCCTACGTTCGGCTTGCCGACTATCGCAGTGTCGATACCCTGTGTCATTACTATACCACTTTCGTAATTTTTAATCAAATCGGAAAGTGAATTGCGTGCAGTTAACAGCGTTTCGTTAAGGCTTTCGTCCGAAAGCTCGGGGATTTCTTCGTCAGGATAATCAACCCAAGCTGCCATAGTGGCACTGCAATCTATAAGAGAATCAAGAATTTTATTGATTTTATTGCTCAAAGAGCCTTGCAATAGATTAAAGGATGCCTTTGCAGCCTCCTGTCCCTGTGCTGAAATAAGCTCTGCAACGCTTTCTGCCTGAGTAAGATCAAGCTTTCCGTTTAGGAATGCGCGCTTAGTAAACTCGCCTGCTTCAGCAGGAATTGCGCCTGCGCTGAAAACGGACTGCAAGGTTTTTTCAACAATAAATATTCCTCCGTGAACAGAAATTTCAACTACGTTTTCACCCGTATAGCTTCTCGGCTCACGAAAAATGAGAGCAATCGCATTGTCAAACGCTTCGCCGTCTGTGATAACGTTGCCGTATTTTGCAGTGTAGCCCTTTACTTCTGTAAGGGGAGTGCCGTCAAGTGGCTTAAACACCTTGTCGGCAATAGCAATTGCATCGTCACCGCTTATGCGGATAACACCAATACCTGCCGCACTGTTTCCCGTAGCGACAGCTGCGATAGTTTTTGACATATCGGCTCTCCTTTCAAATAGTAAATTAATATAGGTATATAAAAAAACAAGGTGGGCACACAAAAGCCCACCTTTAATTCTTGTTAAAAACAGGCTATGCCTGTGGCTTGTTGACTTCAATTTTTCCGAATTTCGGAATATCTGCTCTATCAACGTGCTTTTCTCTGTTCGGGTCTGCCGGTGCAGCCTTAGGTGCGTTTCCTCTCCTGCGGTTGCCGCCGTTTGAACGTCTTACGCCGCCTTCAGGCTCGATAACAACCTTTCTGTCCATACCGCTTCCGACTGAACGGGAAGTTACGCCCTCAACCTCCTGAATTGCTGTATGAATAATTCTTCTTTCATACGGATTCATAGGCTCAAAGGTGTATCTTCTGCCTGTTCTGAGCACGTAATTTGCATTCTTAACTGCAAGAGCCTTAAGTGTTTCTTCTCTCTTTGCTCTGTAATCACCAACGTTAATAGTTACACGAACGTACTTTGAAGTACAATTCTTAAGAGCAAGACCTGTAAGATACTGAAGAGCATCAAGAGTTTCACCGCGTCTGCCGATAATGATACCGTAGTTTTCGCAGTCAACCTCCATCTCAACAACACCGTCAGCTACCTTTGCACTTACCTTTGCATCATCAATCTTAAGACCCTTGATGATAGTTTCAAGGTAATTGCACGCATAGCTTAAATCAACGTCGCCTTCTGTAAGCACGTCCTCTTCCTTCTTAGGTGACGTCTCTGGTTTTGCTTCGTAAGTCTTAACCGCCTTTTCAGGCTTCTGAGCAGGCTTTGATGTTTTTTTAGCAGGCTTTTCAGCCTTCTTTTTCGGTGGCTTTTTGCCGTCATCAAAGCTTACCTTAACCTGTGCATCAGCGCCACCGAATAATCCGAGCACCTTTTTCTTAGGCATTTGGATAACCTCAGTGCTTACGAAAGCAGTTTCCGGTGCATTAAGCAATGCTTTGGCATTTTCAGTTGCCTCTTCAATAGTTTTACCGGTACCGATTGCTTCCTTTATCATATAATCCTCCGATAATTATTTAGTTTTCTTGATATTTTCCTCACGAGAACGGCGCTCAATAGTGTTTTCTACCATTATTTTTGCCTGTGCCTTGCGAGGTGGATATTGCTTGAAAATAAATATCTGCTGCAAAATTGCAACGATATTTGAAATAATCCAGTAAAAGCCGACTGCCGCAGGTACCCTAAAAGCAATGTAAAATGAGAAGAATGGCATCATAAGCATCATCAACATCATCTGACCTTGCTGCTGCATTGCAGGATTATTCTTTTTCTGAATTCTTGTAGATACTACGCTTGAGCCGAGTGAGGTTACAAGACTTAGAATCGGGATAATAACGAGAGTGTTAAATCCTCCGCTCTCATTCTTCCAGTGAGGAATAGCAGTCATATCAAGAGAAAACAGGCTCATACCGTCACGGTAAAGCTTGATTTTTTCACACATTGAGTCGGTGAATATACCTGCAAAACCGCTCTGAAGGGCTGTTTTATACGAGTCAAAATGCTCCAGAATATTCAGCTGAATATTCTGAATTTTTGCCGTATCGTCACCTACTATGCCCTGATAAATAGGAAGTATTGTTTTCATAATAGCTTCTGAATTGTCCGAAAAGGCACTTGCACCGAGCACGTAGGAAATAGGGTAGTAGATTATACCGATAATTCCCATAAGGAAAAGCATCTGAAACAGCATTGGTCCGCAACCCATCTGCATAGGGTTGTGACCCTCACGAGCATAGAGATTCTGCATCTCTTCGTTCATTTTCTGCTGATTTTTCTGGCGTTCTCTCGGGTCGTTTCCGGTATATCTGTACTTATCCTGTATCTTCTTGATTTTAGGCTGCAGTCTTGTAGTCTTAGCCATAGTCTTCTGCTGTCTTATATTAAGAGGCAAAAGCAGAAGCCTTGTCACAAAAGTGAATATAATAATGGCTATGAAATACTGATTTCCGATAAGCTCCATAAGAAATGCCATACACTTACCGAAAACCCAGTATAGCGGTGCCAAAAAGCCCGTACCGCTAAAAGCTGCGAGTAAAATATTGTTCATTATTTGTCCTCATTTGTTTTTTTGGGGGGAACAGGGTCCCAGCCACCCTTGCAAAAGGGATTACACCTCATAATTCTCCATACTGCCAGAGCAGTGCCTTTTAAAATTCCGTGAATTTCTATAGCCTCAATGGCATACTGAGAACAGGTAGGATTAAATCTGCAGCTGCCGTGAGAAAAGCGCGGACTGATAGTAAGCTGATAGGTTCTGATTAAAAAAACCATAACCTTTTTTATAAGCCCCTTCAATCTATCACTCCCAAGTTTTTCAGATGCATGGTCATCTGCTTTTCAACCTCCTGCATTTTAACAATCGTTGTTTTCGTTCTTGCAACAAAAACTATGTCGTAGTTACCTTTAAGCTTGTTCTCGTTTCTGCTGAATGCGGCACGTATTACTCGTCTTGCACGGTTACGCTTGACGGCGTTACCGATTTTCTTGCCGCTCGTTATGCCGACACGGCTTTCACCGAGATTATTTTTTGCTACATAGGTAACAAGACAGGAGGATGCTTCGCTCTTTCCTCTATAGTAAAGACGGCGAAAATCCTTATTCTCTTTCAAGGTGGTGCTTTTCACCTAATCACTCCCATTCGGTAATTAGTAAGAAAGCTTTTTTCTGCCCTTTGCACGACGGCGAGCAAGTACCTTTCTACCATTTCTTGTTGACATTCTCTTTCTGAAGCCATGCTCCTTCTTTGCATGTCTCTTCTTAGGCTGGAAAGTTCTCTTCATTCTCTTTTCACTCCAATCAAAAGACTAAACTCGTCTTAATCTTTTATAATCTCTGCATGGGTATAATGCAGGCAATTTGTATTTATGAAAGGTGATTATGGTAACAAAACTTGAGCCAATAAACACCTCTTCACAATATCGCTCATTATTATATATTATTTGCTTTCACCTTGTCAATAAAAATATTTACATTCTTGTAATTATTAATATAATATATTATAATAACACTATATGTTGGGTATAGACTTTTATCCGTACCCAAGACAAATTTTAAAGGAGTTAAATTATGCTTGGTATTATCGGTGCAATGGATGTTGAGGTTAATGCGCTTAAGGCAAGGGTTAAGAGCAAAACTACAGCAAGCTTTGCAGGTGTTGAATTTGTATGCGGTTTTATTGAGGACGTTATGGTATGCGTTGCGCAGTGCGGAATCGGCAAGGTGAATGCCGCTATATGCACTCAGGCTATGATAGATAATTTCGATATTGACAAGATTATCAATATCGGCTGTGCCTGCTCGCTCAGTCCTGACGTGGTGATAAAAAATGTCGTAATTGCAACAGACGTCTGCGAGCACGATATAGATATAACACCTCTCGGTGACCCTAAAGGCTTTATTGACGGACTCAATACTGTTAAGATAAAAACAGACAAGGAGCTTTCCGATAAGCTCTCGCGCTGTGCAATCAACTCAGGCGAAAAAATCCACCGCGGTACAATCGCAAGCGGAGATGTTTTTATTGCGAGCAGTGAGCTGAAAAATTCGCTTTCATCTGATTTCGGCGCCATATGCGGAGAAATGGAGGGTGGTGCAATCGGTCACGCCTGTGCGGCAAACAATATTCCGTTTGCAGTGCTTCGCTCAATAAGTGACGGCGGTGATGAATCAGCAGCACAGATTGATTATCCCACCTTCAAAAAAATAGCCGCAGATATTTCCACGGCTATCATAGTAGATTTTATTAAAACTGAACAAGAGCAGATCAGCTTATACTAAGCGTTTGCCCGCTTATATCAGACAACGAAGTTTGTAAGTATCAGCTCTTCTGCGCTTTCAATTAAGCTGTGAAGCGAAGTCTTTTCGCCGAGATCGGAGCCAGTACGGGATTTGTCCTCAATAAATACAAATTTTGCATCCTCTACGGCAATTGCCGCTGAAGCAAGCTCTCTGCCTAAATTAAAGTCAAACTTGAACATTTCTTTTGGGAGGATGCCTGCCCTCGCCATAGTAACTGCACCTCGGTAGACGCAAAGAGTGTAGTAATCGTAAACGTATTTTGTTACCTTTTCATCTCTCGTTGACGGCATAAGGCTGAGGAGCATTCTGGTTGCATCTGCAAGAAATGCTAACTTGGATTTTTCTCCGTCCTTGCAGTCACAGCTTCCGATAGCGTCAATTCCCGTTCTGCTGTCGCTTATTCCGAGAAGATAATCGGCGGTTACCCCGTAATATTCGCTGCATCTTATTACAAAATCAAGTCCGCATTCGCGAATGCCCTTTTCGTAATGGCTCAGGAGTGCCTGACTTATTTTAAGATCTGCCGCAGCCTGTTTCTGGCTGATACCTCTTTCCTTTCTGAGCTGGGAAAGCACCGTTGCAAACTTTGAAACCTTTTCTTTATTCTCCATAAATTATCAATTCCGTTTCGTTAATAATACAAATAGTATTATATCACCGTATTACTGATTGTAAAGTGCGAAGCTGATTTTGTTATCTAATTGTAATATTTCGACTTATAAGGAGGTTTTACGCTATGAAAACCTATACTATTTACCTGTTCAGGCACGGACTGACTAAGGGAAACTTAAACGCACAGTATATTGGGCATACAGATTTGCCACTCACTACAGATAGTATATCTTCGCTTCATTCTATCAAGGCAAAGCATCATTACCCGATAGTCGATGCAGTGTTTTCGTCGCCCCTTAAGAGGTGCAAGGACTCTGCCTCAATTATGTTTCCAAAAAATAACATTATTGTAATAAATGATTTTATTGAATACGATTTTGGTGAATTTGAAGGTCTTACGGCAAAGGAGCTTGAGGGCAACGAGGATTTTCAGAAGTGGCTGAGAGGGGATATAAATACGTCTGCCCCGTTCGGTGAAAGCAACGCTCATTTTATAGAGCGAATCTGCAATGCGTTTGAAAAGGTGGTTGACGGCTGTGTAAAAACAGGCACACAGACCTTTGCGATTGTCGGCCACGCAGGTGTGCTTATGACGATACTTTCGTGCTTTGGTATTCCCGAAGCCCCTATGGCGCACTGGCAAATGGATGCCGGCTACGGCTATAAGCTTCGCATTACGCCTTCACTCTGGATGCAGGCAAAAAAACTCGAGGTTGTTGATACATCACCAATAAGCTTAACAAAAGAAAATGAATAATGCTTCCTCGGCGCGCGTACAACGCACACTGCGCCGATGGCACACTTATGCAAATAAATTTAACCCCTTATCGTAACAGATAAGGGGTTTGTTTTGTGGTATTCGTTTGTTAATTTGAAGTGGATTCCTGCTTTTTTGTCATCTCTTCATACGTTGTCGTTTCGCCGTACGCATTGTTATAAATTGTTCGTGAAACGGAATAACCGCCCTCACTGAAAAAGCCGTAATCCTCGCATTTAGCAACGTCAACTCTTGTCTGTGCAAGCTTTATTCCTGTCTTTCCGTAGAGAAGAGTCTGCAGATAATGCGCATCCTGCGGGAAGTCAGGTCGCCAGCACCATGCACCGTATGACATTCCGCCTATCTCGTTTATCCTTGCATTAGGAACTGATATCATCTGAGTGTCATATCCCAGCCAACCTTCGGTAAAGGCATACGTTACGATAGAAATAATATTTTTTGCGCTGAATCCTGTCTTTACGTATGGCATAAGAGCGTTTGCTATTTTGGCAAGCGTTGCTTTGCTTTCGCCCTTTGCCTGCTGAAAGATTGCCATAAGCGTAGTTTTTTGCCTGTCAGCTCTCATATTGTCGCTGTCAAGCTTTCTTATTCTGCAATATGCAAGTGCCTGCTTACCGTTGAGGAGCATTTCTCCCTTGTTTCCGTCAAAGGTCTGCTCAATATATACGTCGCCGTATCTCTTAGGATGATTGTTAATTTCTCTTATCTCAGCAGAAGTAAGCTCAAGCGTTACTCCGCCCATTGCGTCAATAATCTTCTTGAAGGAATCAAAATTAACGATTACGTAATTATCAATATTAACCTTGTAGAGCCTTTCAATAGCATTAATATACGTGTTAACGTTACCGCCTTCAAGATTCATCGAGCCGTTGATTTTGCCGAAAATACCCGTGCTTTCGTCACCAGGCTTTGCCTCCCAATATGCATAAGCATCTCTGAGCACCGAAGTAAGCGTTATCTTGCCCGTGTCGGTATTAATGCTTACAATAATTGAAGAGTCTGCTCTCGTGCCCTCCTCTAAAATTTCATTTCCTCGTGTGTCCTCACCCAAAAGAAGAACGTTCAGCACGTGAGTTGAGTGGCACGGCTCGCCGTTATAGTACCACGTCTTTATCATATCCTGAAGTGAGGATAGCTGAGTTGCATCGGTTTCTATGATTTCAGGGTATTCCTCTTCAAGCTCGCCCATGCCCTTCCATTCCTCCTGCTGTACAGAGGAGTCAGGATTTTTATCTGTCATATTGTCGATCTGCTTGTAAAGTTTTACCCCCAAAAATATTCCTGCACCTAAAATTAGGATAACGAGGCATATTATGACTGCTTTTAATATTTTGCCTTTTTTGGTAGCAAAAAACTTCTGCTTTTCAGGCGCAGTATCTTCTGCTTTCTCTTCTTCAAGAATACTGTCGTCATTTCCGAGAGCAAACAGATCTACCATTCCGTCAGTTTTTTCAGCTTCAGCGTCTTTAGTATTATTTTCCGGCTCTTTTTCAACGATTTCAGGCTCAAAGCTGTCTGCTTCGGTCTGCTCAGGCTGAATTTCCTCCGAGTCAGAGCTTTCAACTGCTTCCTCAAGGTCACCCTCGATTGCAGCCTCCTCAGGTGTATCTTCTGCAGTATCTTCTGCCACCGGCTGAGAGTCTTTTTCGCTGTTTGCCTTTTCTTCCGTCTCGGTTACGTCATTTTCGGTAGGGTCGGAAGAATCGTTATCTCTTCTCTTTTTTACCTCGGACAGTATATCGTCTATGCTATAGGATTCTTTTTCCATAGGTATATTCTCCTTCGGACTTTTCATCGTGTCACCTATTATACACTGCAATGTTAAACATAATATAAACTATTTGTGAATAAAATTCAAGTTATATAATATGGTAATTAATCATTCCCCGCAAATAGATTTAAGTTAGAGATTATCTTGATTATATGAAAAATAAAATGTAAAGTCTGTGTTATCACTGAGAACAACATTGTATTCTTTACTGTCAGAAACATATTCAGAAGTAAGTGAATATTTTACATCTTGTCTGTTAAAATAACTAAACTGAGAATTATTAAATATACCATTTTGAATTTCAGTTATAGCCATACTTCGTTTTTCAATTACATAATATTCATAAATGTCAGAACAATCAATATATGCAATACCTATAGTATCAGCTTCTGTTAAATATATACAAAGCTGCATATCGTTGTCCAATTTTATTTCATCTATAATATAAGAAGGGATTTCATAATCCATAAATGCACCAAAAGACAAAGCATTGGCGGCTGTATCAGCCTTAGCTTCTTCATTGCTAAAAATTCGAAAAGTTACAAGAATTGCAATAACAGCAATAACAATAAACATTATTACTATTGATTTATTTTTCAAATTTAATCCCCCTTATTACAGTGAAAGGATTTTAGAAGAATTAATGACTTATTCTTCTGCCTGAGGTGCTTCTGCTTCCTCGGTTTCGTCGTCATCTTCTTCCAAAGCTCTGTCTACAACCGAAATTGTAGCAAGCTTTTCGCCCTCGTTTACTCTCATAACCTTTACACCCTTTGCACCACGCTGGAGGGTTGAAATCTGGTCAACGTGAGTACGTATAATAATTCCGTCAGACGAAATCATAATAACGTCGTTATCGTCAGTAACAGGCGCAATCATAGCAACCTTGCCGAACTTCTCGGTATGATAGTTGATAAGACCCTTACCTGCACGGTTCTGCACACGGTAATCATCGTATTCGCTCTTACGTCCGTAGCCTGTTTCGGTAACGGTGAGAAGCTTATATCCGTCAAGCTTAACTGCAAAGCCAACAACGTAGTCGTTTTCTTTAAGCTCGATTGCACGAACACCTCTTGCAGTTCTGCCGATAAGTCTTGCATCAGACTCCTTAAAGCAAATGCTCATACCGTCGTGGGTTGCAACGATTAAATCTCTTTCGCCGTCGGTAATCTCTACCCAGCAAAGCTCGTCACCCTCGTCAAGATTGATGGCAATAATACCCGACTTTCTGATGTTGTTGTACTGGTCAAGTGCAGTTCTCTTGATAACGCCGTTTCTTGTAATCATACAAAGATATGCTCTGCTCTCATCCTTAGGAACAGGTACCATTGCACTGACCTGCTCACCGTTTTCAAGCGGAAGAATGTTTACAACGTTCATACCCTTGCTTGTACGGCTGCTTTCGGGAATTTCATAGCCCTTAAGCTTGAACACCTTGCCGAAGTTTGTAAATATCATAATATAATCGTGCGTAGAGCAGGTGAACATTGTCTTTGCAACGTCCTCTTCTCTTCTGCTCATACCTGATATTCCTCTGCCGCCGCGGTTCTGCGCCTTGTAGGTGTCAACAGTCTGGCGCTTCATATATCCCTTTTCGGTGAGAGTAAGAATACAGTCCTCTACAGGAATAAGATCCTCATCATCAACGTCGCCCGTAAATGCAGAGATTTCCGTTCTTCTTTCGTCACCGAATTTTTCGGCAATAGCTCTTGCCTCTGCCTTAATAATGTCAAGTATTCTCTGCTCATTCTGAAGAATATCGGTTAAATCCTTGATTTTTTCGTGAAGCTCGTCTAATTCATTGAGGATTTTTTCAATTTCAAGTCCTGCAAGCTGACCAAGACGGTAAGCAACGATTGCACTTGCCTGAGGGTCATCAAAGCCGAATTTTTCCATAATAGCGGCTTTTGCCTCGGACTGACCGCCTCGGCAGGCACGGATAGTTGCAATAACGTCGTCAACTATATCAATAGCCTTTGCAAGACCCTCTAAAATATGTGCTCTTTCCTGAGCCTTCTTCAAATCAAATGCAGTTCTTCTTCTTATTATTTCCTTTTGGAAATCAATATATTTTTCAAGAATCTGCTTGAGTGTGAGTATCTTAGGCACACCGTCATCAAGCGCAAGAAGAATTGCGCCGAAGGTTACCTGCATATCAGTCATCTTGTAAAGATTATTAAGCACGACCTGAGCGTTTGCATCTCTCTTAACAGTAATCTCAATATGCATTCCTCGTCTGTCGGAATAATCCTGAACGTCGGCAACGCCCTCAAGTCTTTTTTCCTTAACAAGCTCTGCAATTCTTGTGATTAGTCTTGCCTTGTTTACGCCGTAAGGAATTTCCGTGACAACGATTTTGAATCTGTCGCCCTTTGTTTCGATAATTTCTGCCTTTGCACGAACGTAAATTTTACCTCTTCCTGTTGCGTAAGCTTCTCTTATTCCGCGTGCACCCATAATAATTCCGGCTGTCGGGAAGTCAGGACCCTTTATGTACTGCATAAGCTCGTCAAGCTCTGCCTCGGGATTGTCAATAAGGCAGCACATTCCCTCAACTACCTCGCTCATATTGTGAGGAGGAATGTTTGTAGCCATACCAACGGCTATACCCGAAGAGCCGTTTACAAGCAGGTTTGGAAAACGTGCAGGCAAAACCGTAGGCTCTGTTGACGTATCGTCAAAGTTTGATATAAAGTCGACGGTGTCTTTCTTAATATCCTCAAGGAGCTTCATTGAGGTCTTGCTCATTCTTGACTCCGTGTAACGGTATGCTGCAGGCGGATCGCCGTCAACAGAACCGAAGTTGCCGTGACCGTCAACAAGAGTATGCCTCATTGAAAACGGCTGAGCAAGCCTTACCATTGCATCGTAAACGGAAGCGTCACCGTGAGGATGATAGTGACCGAGCACTTCACCGACGGTAGTTGCGCACTTACGGTAAGGATTAGTAGGGTAAAGATTATTGTCGTACATTGCATAGAGTATTCTTCTGTGAACTGGCTTTAAGCCGTCACGAACGTCAGGCAGTGCACGGGATACGATAACGCTCATTGAATAGTCAAGAAACGCTTTTCTTATTTCACTGCTTATCTCAACGTCAATAATTTTTTGGTTGTCATAACGAATTTCATTATTATCCATTAAATCCAACTCCTTTAGGATTCTTTTAGTTTATTTCATCTTTATATATCGGCATTTGTGAGTTAGTATTTCTGTCAGCTTTTTATTCATCTCTGCCGTTAAATATCTTTTTGGTATAAAAATATGACTTTCGCTTCCGGCTATTATTGAAATATACTTCTCGTTTTCCATTGCAATGCTTATATAACCGAATGGAATTACTCTGTTAATGTTAACGTTTTTTTCTGCTGA
Source organism: Eubacterium sp. (assembly GCA_022511225.1). Classification (GTDB taxonomy): domain Bacteria; phylum Bacillota; class Clostridia; order Oscillospirales; family Acutalibacteraceae; genus Eubacterium_R. Next base: position 63,025 of record JAFLRZ010000003.1, on the reverse strand, counting down.
CTCAATTACTGTTTCTATAAAAGAGCTGTTTACGGTAATATGCCTTTTAAGCGAGCCGAATTTATCGTTTTTCTCTACTTTTTTTGCCATTATTCTGACTGCGATAAAGTTGTTGTAAAGAGCGAGTATCGCTATCGAAGCAGCTATAATAAATATTGTTATGAGCATTTTTATATCTCTGCTTGTGATATAGCTGTACGCTCCAAAGGCAATATAAAACATAATAAAAACGTAGTTTGCAGCCATACTTCTGTTTCTTCTTACTGCAAGCTTCTGGTTTTCAATGCAGTCGTTGTGAGTAATCTGAGTTTCAAACGAAAAGGGAACAGTCACTTCTGTTTCGTCTGTATGAGGATTAGAAATCTCACTTTCTGTAACGTAAGTATTATTGCTGACGTTTATTTTTTTACATTTTGATTTAAGAAGCTCGCAAAGCTTGTCAACCTCAAAGCCCTGATTTTTGCTTTTATTTATAACGTAAAACTCACTGCTTGCAAGCGGCTGGATAATTATACTGTCGTTGTCGATTTCATAAGCAAATATATCTTCTATGAGCATTTCAACCTTTTCAAAAGAAGAAATAAAGCTTAATTTGTAATCATCAAAGAGTATTGATTTTTCTTTTTTAGTAAAAGGAGAAGTATGATAATCACCGATTAAACTCTTTTTGGTAGGAGATATAGTCATCATAACTGCCGTAAGCATAAATACTGCAGAAACTATATACGCAAAATAGTCCAGCTTAAGCACTGTCGTAATCACTGTAATGACAGTACTGAGAATAATCATAAAAATTATATTGCTTTTTTCCTTAAATCCAAGCTTGTTTAATTTGAACTTGAAACCCTTGCAATAATCATCTTCCGACATAAATATTTTGATTTTATTCATATTATACATCCAGATTTTCTACAAACTTTGCATTCTTTTCAATAAATTCTCTTCTCGGCTCAACGTTGTCGCCCATAAGAATTGAGAAGTTTTCAGATGCTCTTTGTGCATCCTCAATAGTTACGCGAAGCATTGTTCTGTACTCAGGGTCCATAGTCGTTTCCCACAGCTGAGCAGGGTCCATTTCACCAAGACCTTTGTATCGCTGAATATCGCAGTCCCCGCCAAACTCTGCTATCTTTGCATCTCTTTCTTCGTCAGAATATGCATATGCACTCTTCTTTCCTTTTGATACCTTGAAAAGAGGTGGCTGAGCGATATATACGTAGCCGCCCTCGATTACCTGAGGCATATAACGGAAGAAGAAGGTGAGAAGAAGCGTTCTGATATGAGCGCCGTCAACGTCGGCATCCGCCATAAGAATAATCTTGTGATACCTGAGCTTGTTTATATCAAATTCATCTCCGATACCTGTACCGAGTGCCATAACTACGGGAAGAAGCTTTTCGTTTGAATAAACCTTATCTACTCTTGCCTTTTCAACGTTAAGCATCTTACCCCAAAGAGGTAAGATTGCCATATGCTGCCTGTCTCTGCCGTCTTTAGCAGAACCGCCTGCAGAATCACCCTCGACGATATAAAGCTCACACTTTGACGGGTCATTGCTCGTACAGTCTGCAAGCTTTCCGGGAAGTGAATTGCTTTCAAGAGGTGATTTTCTTCTTGCATTTTCTCTTGCTTTTCTTGCAGCCTCTCTTGCTCTTGAAGCATCAAGCGACTTGTTAAGCAGAGTTTTTGCAACATTAGGATGCTCCTCAAAATAAGTCATAAGCTTATTGTAGAGCATTGTCGAAACAAGTCCGGTTATGTCGGTATTACCGAGCTTGCCCTTTGTTTGTCCCTCAAACTGTGCTTCTGTAAGCTTAACCGAGATAATCGCAGTTATACCCTCACGAACGTCCTCGCCGGTAAACTTTTTGTCGCTGTCCTTAAGAATACCGAACTTTTTGCCGTAGTCGTTAAATACTCTTGTAAGCGCAGTCTTAAAGCCTGTTTCGTGAGTACCGCCGTCAATAGTATTAATATTATTTGCAAAGGAAAGGATATTTTCTGCATAAGCGTCGGTATAGCAAAGTGCCACCTCTGCACTTCTGTCATCCTTAGTTGTTGAAAGGTGAACGACCTCCTCCTGAATAGGATTAAGTCCTCTGCTTGTGTTGATATATTCAACGAATGAACGTATACCGCCCTCATAGCAGTATTCCTCACTGTGTGCTTCGTCGTCGTATTCGTCGGCACTGTCGCGGTCAAATTTTTCTCTCTTATCAGTAAGAGTTATTGAAAGACCTGCGTTAAGGAAAGCCTGCTCACGAAGTCTGCGCTGAAGAATATCAAAGTTATATTTTGTTGTTTCCTGAAAGATTTCATCATCAGCCTTGAATTTTATAAAAGTGCCATGGCCTTCTGCATCACCTATAATCTCAAGGTCGTTGACGGCAACACCTCTTTCAAATCTCTGGCTGTAGATATGTCCGTTTTGAGTTACCTCAACCTCAAGCCATTCTGAAAGCGCATTAACTACTGATGAGCCAACACCGTGCAGTCCGCCTGAAACCTTGTAGCCCGAGCCACCGAACTTACCTCCTGCATGGAGTACGGTAAGTACAACCGTTACTGCCGGAAGTCCTGTCTTTTCGTTGATGCCTGTAGGAATACCACGGCCGTTATCACGAACGGTAATAACGTTATCGGGAAGAATTTCAACCTCGATATGAGTACATACTCCTGCAAGAGCCTCGTCGATAGAGTTGTCAACAATCTCATAAACGAGATGATGAAGTCCTCTCGGTCCTGTTGAGCCTATGTACATACCCGGTCTTTTTCTTACTGCCTCAAGTCCTTCAAGCACCTGAATGTCTTTCGCAGAATATTCCTCTGTAACAACAGTGTCTATATCTGCTTCTTCTAAAACGTCTTTAATTTCTTCGCTCATACGAATTTCTCCTTAAGTCGAAAGAATGTGTTTTTTTATGTCAATATTTTGTTAAATTATTTGCACCTTTTTTGAAGTGTAATCGTGTTTAGTGGGCAAACGTAAATTTTATCCCTGCAAACTACGAAGCTTTTCGGCAGCTCGTAGTTTACGTAAATAACCTTTTTATTTTTTTCTGCATATGAAAGGTAATCTCTCGTAGCCTTGTTGACTGTTGAGGTATCCATATCAAATATGCCTAAAATATCTTTTGTATTTATTACAGTATCTGAGCCTAAATGGAGGTACATTATATAATTTCTCCGTTTTCAATATGAAAGGTTTTGCCTTCTTTTAAGCGCAAAACAGTATTTGCATCACAGCAGGTTATAAAAATTTGCCAGTCTTTTATATGATTTAATATATAATCCTGTCTTGAAATATCAAGCTCACTCATTACGTCATCAAACAGTGCAAGCGGTTTGTTTTCAGTCATTTCTTTAAGCAGACTCGCTTCTGCAAGTTTCAGTGCAAGTACACAGGAACGCTGCTGACCCTGAGAGCCGAAGCTTCTGGCACTCTTTGAATTTATCATTATATCTAAATCATCTCTGTGAGGACCTACGTTTGTAATTCTGTTTATAATGTCGTTACCCCGATTATTATCAAGAGCAAACATAAGATTTTTTTGTATATCATTTACAGAAAGTCCCTCGTAATCAAAAGGTCCTTTCAGCTTAAGATCAAGCATTTCTCTGCCCTTTGATATTCCGTCAAAAACATCTTGTGCATAAGGCAAAAGTGCTTCAATATATTTCTGCCTCTGGTAAATAATTTTTGCTCCGCTTACTGCAAGATTTTTATCCCAGATATAAATCATATCCTCAAGTGACGGATTTTTTGGAATATCCTTAAGAAGCATATTTCTTTGAACAAGGCAACGGCTGTATTCTTTAACCAGATTTCTGTAATTTACTTTAAGCTGACAAAGAGCATTGTCAATAAATCTTCTTCTTTCTAAAGGACCGTCCTTTACCATTGAAAGATGAACGGGTGAAAAAATAACTGCCTTTAATTCTTCTCCAAGCTGAGCAGGAGACTTTTTATTAACTCCGTTAAGAGATGCCGTTCTCTTATTTTTTATGCTTATCTCTGCATTTTGAAGTCTGTTTTGATTTTCAAATTCAATTTTAATTTTTGAAAAATCCTTGCCGAACTGAATAAGCTCCTTATCCCTTACACCGCGAAAACTTTTTGCACCTGTAAAAAGATAAATTGCTTCAATCAGATTTGTCTTACCTTGTGCATTTTCGCCGTAAATGATGTTGACGTCACTAAATTCAAGATTAAGCTTTTCAATATTTCTGAAATTTTCTATCTCAATTGAATTAACTTTCATTTTTTATATGATAATCCACACTGAAAATTGAAACAGTGTCGCCATTTCTAATTTTTTTACCTCTTGCAGTGCATACTTCACCGTTAACCTTAACAATACCGTCCTGAACAAACTGCTTTGCCTCTCCGCCGGTCATTGCAATGCCTTTAAATTTTAGAAAAGAGTCAAGCCTTATAAATTCTGTTGTGATTATAACCTCTTCACTTTTTCTCGGAGCCTTTTTTACTTTAATTTTCATTTTTAAGCCTCATTGGAAGAACAAGGAATAAAAAGCTCTTATCGTTTGTAGGCATTACCTTTGCAGGTGAAATCGCACTGTTAAGCTCTATTCTTACCTGATCAGTATCTGCTGCATGGAGAGCATCAAGTATAAATTTTGAATTAAAGCCAATTTCAACTCTGTCTCCGCTTACGTTTGCGTGAGTGTAGTCAACAACTCTTCCAAGGCTTGAAACAGTTGAAACTCTCATTTCATCACCGTCAAAAAGACATCTTATAGGATTTTTCTTATCGTTTTCAATAACAGGAAGTGTTCTTTCAATACACTTGATTGCATCATTTGTGTTTATAAGCACTGTAGTAGAAGCAGTTTTTGGAATAGACGCATTGTAATCAAGAAAATCACCGTCAAGAAGTCGGCTGATAATGCTGTAATTATCAACTTCAAACACAATATGTCTTTTGCCCACACTGATTGAAACGTCATTTTCACTGTCAACCGAAAGAAGCTTAATTAATTCTCTTATTGTTTTTTTAGGTACGATAAAGCTGATATCATCGCCGTCGTATTTTACTATCTCAGTTCTGATTGCAAGACGAAAGCCGTCAACACCTATGAGCCTTAACTGATTAAGAGTAAGTTCAAATTTAAGTCCTGTATAAACAGGCTTAGAGGTTGCCTCATTATCTGCAACTGCAAAAACAGTCTGTGATACCATATTTGAAAGTACACCCTGATTTAAGAAGAGAGGATAACCGCCTGATACAGACGGAAGCTCGGGATAATCATCAGCATCAATTCCCATAATATTGTACTGTGCAGCACCGCTTGTAATTGATACAGAAGTACCGCTTACGTCAAAGGTAACGTTTCCGTCAGGGAGTTTTCTGATAATATCACTTAAAATCTTTGCATTAATTACTATTGCACCTGCTTCAACTACGTTAGCCTCTAACGTTGTATTAATGCCGAATTCAAAATCATAGCCTGTGAGACTTAAGGTATTTGAACCGCATTCCATAAGGATACCCTCGATTGTAGGAATCGTAACCTTCGTACTTACTGCTCTCATTACGTTTGAACAGCCTTCACTTAATTGCTTAGTGTTGCAAGTAAATTTCATTTTTATCCTCCATCAATAAATATATTTAAACTTATAGTCTTAATAATAGAGCGTGTGGAAATTGTTGAAAACTTCAAAATCGTGCATAATAAGGTAATTTTCGGCACTTTAATCTTTATTTTCAAAATGTGCAAAATTTCTTTAGATTGTTGAGAAAAATATTTTTTCCACATTCTTCAACAGTCTTTTTTTGTTAATGTTGAAAAAACTTATTAAACTTTAATTATTTTTTATGTTATTGATAATATCGTTAATCTGCCTTGAAAGCTTGGAATCCTCTTTCATCTTCTTTTCTATCTGGGCTATGTTGTACATAACTGACGAATGATGTCTTCCAAATTCCTCTCCGATATCCTCAAGAGTCATATTAGTTACTGTTCTTATAATGTAAAATACAACCTGTCTTGCGTGAGAGATTGATGCTTTTTGTTTTGAACTGTAAATTTCATCAATAGTAATTCCTGTAGTTCTGCTGACCTCTTCGAGAATTCTCTGAAGTGTGACAGGAAGCGGCTGCTCTTCGTCAACAACGTTTTTGATAGCACTTCTTGCAAGCGAAATTGTCGGCTTATGTTCGCTGATTTCACAAAGGGCATACAGTCTTTTCAAAACGCCCTCAATCTGCCTGATGTTGGTTTTGATGTTTTCAGCTATAAACTGTATTACGTCGTCCGAAATTTCAAAATTAATAAGCATTGCTTTTCTCTTGATAATTTCGCATCTTGTTTCGAATTCCGGCTGCTGAATGTCTGCAATAAGACCGTCTTCAAAGCGTGAACGAAGTCTGTCTGTGATAGACTGAATATCCTTTGGCGGTCTGTCTGAGGTGAGCACGACGAGCTTGCCTGAATAAACGAATTTATCAAACGTGTGGAAAAATTCCTCTACGGTTGAATCCTTGCCTGCAATAAACTGAATGTCGTCAACAAGAAATACGTCAATATTACTATCTCTGTACTTGTTGTGAAATTCGTCTGTCGTCTTATACTGAAGAGATTGAATAAACTCGTTGGTAAAAGCCTCAGCCTTAACGTAAACTACGTTGAGCTCAGGAAATTTACGCTTAATTTCGTTTCTTATTGCACTCAGTATATGAGTCTTGCCGAGTCCCGAATTACCGTAAATGAAAAGGGGATTGTAGTTTCCTATCGTTGCGCCGTCAGTCTTTGTGCCGCACGGATCAGATGCAACTGCTCTTGCAGCAGCATAAACGAATCTGTTGGTGGGACCTACTATGAAGTTTTCAAACGTAAACTGCTCGCTTTTAAAATCATCAAGGCGCTGCTGCTTATTCTGATTCGGATAAAGAATGTCGTTAACGTCCGAATTATTATTGCCGTTATCATCGTCGTCCTCGGGCTCGTCGCAAAGTGTATTTATCTCAACCTCAAAGCCGATAACTTCCTTGAACGTTTCAATAAATTTGCTTTTATAATGCGCGTTAAAAACGTCTTGGTTAATTCTTTTTTCAAAGTTAAGTGTTACCGTGCTTCCGTCAAAGCTTACGAACTGTATGTTTTTAATCCAGAGATTGTACGCTGTTTGTGTACTGTGCGGCGGCTCATAATATCTGAGAACCGCTTGCCATATTTCGTTGTACGAATCCATTTTCTCCTCCTTGTTTTGTAAATTATATATATCTCTCAGTTGAATACGTTTATTAGGGGAAAGCATACCCATTTAACAGATTAGCAGACAATGGCGTATTTGTCAATATAAATGTTTAAAAAATAATATATTATATTATTAATTATTAGAATATTTAAAAAATATATATAGTGTTTAATTTTAATATTGTAAATCTATGCAATATACTGTATAATCAAACTAACTGATATAAGGGGGTGCAATATGAGAATTTTTAAAAACCGCGGAGATATTTATTTTTCAAAAACGAACAAAGAACGCTCCAAGGAGCAGAGATTTCTTATAACCGCCCTTGTGCTTATAGTGGTTTTTACGATTGCTTTCGTAACCGTAGTTGCAGTTAAAAATAATTTCAGCGCAAAGGAGTTTTTTAAGCCTGAAAACGTAGAAATCACCGAGCAGTATGTTGAAGATGAGGCGGAGCTTCCGATTGTTTCGGGCAAAACAAATTATGCCGTAACGGTAAGCAGTGAGGATAATCTGCTTTTTGTATCGCTCATTCAGGTTGATCTTGATAATATTTCATATAAATGCGCCACCCTCTCAGCCGATACGGTATGCGACGGTAATTCGCTTTCAGATATTTACAAGCGTTCCGGTGCAGAAAACGTAAAAAAAGCTATCGAGGCAACGCTCAATACTGATTTTGACTATTATATTGATATGCCCTTAAGTGCTTTTTCTGATTATTATGATGAAATGGGAAGCGTGAACTATCCTGTTCTTAACGAAATAAGACATAAAAATAATTCGTCAGAAGTGCCGTATTCAATCAAGATAAAGGCAGGCGATCAAAAAATCAGCGGAGATACGTTCGTAAAATTAACAAGATATTACGTTGAAAATTCGCAGTATGCAGTCGCAAACGACCTTATGCTCAATTCACTTCTTCAGCATATGAACAGTGCTAATTTTGATAAAAGCGAAAGGCTTTTTTCTAAGCTTGTAACAACGTCTCAAACGAATATTACCGTAAGAGATTTTTCTATGGCAGGCGACGCGCTTACGGTCCTTACTAATGACAGGACAGGCGTAACGGTATACGGTGCCGACGTGGAATACAAAAATAATGAATTTACAAAGAAAAGTCTTAAAAGCCTTAAAGGCTATTTCGCCAAATAGGAGAGGAATATGGATAAAGAGAAAATTATGAACGCTGTAAGAGATATTCTTGTAGCAGTCGGAGAAGACCCTGACAGGGCAGGACTTGTTGAAACACCGAAGCGCGTTGCTAATATGTACGAGGAGATATTTGCAGGACTTAATCAGGACCCGAAGCAGCACCTTAAATTTTTTGAGGAGCAGTCGAATGATGAAATGGTCATAGTCCGTGACATACCGTTTTCTTCTATGTGTGAGCACCATCTTCTGCCGTTTGTAGGCAAGGCGCATATTGCGTATATACCAAGTGACGGCAAGATTATCGGGCTTTCAAAAATTGCAAGAATTGTTGACAATTTTGCAAAAAAACCTCAGGTGCAGGAGCGGCTCACCCACGATATTGCCGATTTTCTCAACGATAACCTCAGTCCTAAGGGTGTTGCAGTAATTATTGAGGCAGAGCATATGTGTATGTCAATAAGGGGCGCAAAGGCATCAGGCTCAAAGACGCAGACCTCGGCACTTCGCGGTATACTCAGAACAGATGCAAGGTCAAGAGCAGAGGTGCTTTCACTGCTTAACAGATAAGTTTTATACGAGATAATCTATGATTTGGAATTGCAGAGATAAAAAAATTGAATACGGCAAAAAGGTGCTGATAATGGGAATTGTCAACGTCACACCTGACTCTTTCAGTGACGGTGGGGAGTATTTTTCGCCGTTTGATGCTGTGGAATATGCCGTGGAGCTTGAAAAGCAGGGAGCAGATATTATAGACCTTGGCGCGCAGTCAACAAGACCGGGCAGTGCACCAATATCTGCCGAAGAGGAATGGGCAAGGCTTGAGCCTGTTCTGAAAGAAATAAGGTGCAGAATAAGCTGTCCTATATCTGTTGACACCTATTATTGCGAAGTGGCTGAAAAATCTGCTCAGATGGGCGCAGACATCATTAACGACGTAAGCGGTATGTTATCACCTGAAATGGCGAAAATTGTCAAAAAAAGCCGTTTAGGCTGGATAGTGATGCATAACGGCAGTGCTTCACCTGCCGAGGTCAGGAACTTTTTTGAAAAAAGCATTGACGAGTGCAGGAAATCAGGAATTGAAAAAAATCAGCTTTGCTTTGATATGGGAATTGGCTTCGGCAAGAATTATGACGAAAATATGCGGCTTCTTGCGAACGTCTGCGAATATAAAATCAATGGTGTTCCGCTTCTTCTCGGCACTTCGAGAAAGCGGGTTATCGGTCAGGGAAGCCGTCAGGACGACCCGAAGGAGCGAACCTACGGCAACGTTGCAGCCGACACAGCGGCGATTTTAGATGGAGTTGATATAATCCGCCTGCACGACGTAAAAAACGAAAAACAGGGCATTTTAATGGCTCAGGAGCTAAAAAAATATAGAAACGGAAAAAGCAATGGATAAAATTTTAATCAGAGATTTAAAAATTTTCGCATATCACGGAGTTAATCCCGAGGAAAAGTCTGACGGGCAGAATTTTGTGTTTGACGTTGATTTGTATGTAAATATTATAAAAGCGTGCCACAGTGACGACGTTGAGGACACGGTAAGCTATGCAAAGGTTATAAAGACGATTACGAGAGTTTTTACGGCTGAAAAATACGATTTGCTCGAAAAGGCGGCACAGGTTGTTGCCGATGCCGTTTTAGGTGAATATACAGACGTTTCAAGGGTTGATATTACTCTGAAAAAACCTGAAGCACCGATGAAAGCCGATTTCGGCTGGGTTGGTGTTGCAATCAGCAGGGAGCGTTAATTTATGGAATATGTAATAAGTGTCGGCACGAACTTGGGAGACAGAGAAGAAAATATAAAAAAATGCATTGACGCCATAAATCTGCTTCCGTATACGGACGTTATTAATCAGTCTGCCGTGTATGAAACTGAGCCTGTGGGCTATGCAAGACAGCAGAATTTTTACAATATCATTCTTCTTGTTGAGTCGATTTTTGAGCCTCACGAAATGCTCGGAGCGTGCCTTGGTATAGAAGCCGGCTTCGGCAGACTTCGCACCGTGCGCTTCGGACCGAGAATTATTGATATCGACATTATTTTTGCCGAGGATGAAATAATTGAAAGCAGAAATCTTATCGTTCCTCATCCTCGTTACAGCGAGCGAAGATTTATTCTTGAACCGCTGCTTGATATTTTCCCTGACGGAATAGTTTACGGCACGGACATCAAGCCTTTTATCGAAAAGATAGAGGGACAGGAAATAAAAAAAATTTAAAAAAATTAAGCGGGAGGATATTTTCCTCCCCTACAATCGAACAATGACATTTCTGTTTTATCGTAGGGGAGGTAATCTGCCTCCCGTTTTTACATCATAGAAGCTACTGTATCAACAAAACCTACTACCTTATCTGCTGTTTTTTTCATCGTCTTTTTCATATTTGCATTGCTTGATTTTGACGACGTCAGCATTGCGGCAGCCGAACATACGGCGATTGTTGCACCCATAACCTTCATAATGCTTGATGTTTTTTTGCTCATAATAACGATTCTCCTTTTAACTTTTCTGCACGTTTGTGCAATAATATTATTTGCATTTTTGCAAACAATAAAGTAAAGAAAAAATGTTATTACATACGAAATTTTGAAATTTTTGAAAAAATATATTTTGGGCAAAAGCAAAAGATTTAAAAAAAAGATGCAGAAATTATTTTTTGACAGTCAGAACGGGAGGCAGATTGCCTCCCGTTTTTCAAATCATAAGTAACCCCGCTATTTCAAACGAAATAGCGGGGTTTGTTATTAGCCTTCTAAAATTGTATCAAGCATTGTGTTATCGTCTATTGCACTGAGATCATCAGGCGCGTAGTTCGCTGAGCCTGAGTATTTTTCAAGATAACCGTGGTTAAAGGTCAAAATACTGTCCTTCGTGGTCTTTGACTCAGCATCATATTCACGAAGTACAAGCTCAGGAGTGCCGTCTTTGTCCATATCCTTAACAAGATATCCAGAAGCAGCCTTTGCCGTATCATCGGAATGGCCGATTATCCACTGAAGAGCCCAGTAATACTGGCGGTGAATGTTGTAGTTAAACTGTGACTGTCGCTCAGCCGAGAAGTTGAGATCAACTGACTTCTTGAAGAGCATATAGTCATACTGCGGTCTCCACTGCTGACCGGTTTTAACGTTATTTTCGTAGCCTTGCTCGTCAATGCCCATATCGATAAATGAAACACCCTTGAGCTCGTCATTTTCCTTATATACAGCGTCCCACAAAGCATGATGACCAATCTCGGTTACGCTTGACGGAATGTACATATAATTAAGTCCTCTTAAATAGTACATACAGTCAGAGCCGATAAATTCAAGACCGTCGGGAAGTGACGGATAAATCTCTGTCATTGAGTCAATAGCCTTGTACGTTGTGTCAGTGATTTCTGAATCTGTCTTGTAGGTGTAAATATTGGTGAGGGCAGTATTCTTAAATAAAGCCATATTGCCCATATAGGTGATACCTTCAGGAAGATACAAATCAACAATATCGGAATATGCAAATGACATATCGTCGAGGCTTGTTACGGTTGACGGAACGACGTAAGTTCTGCAGGTTTTATTATATGTCTGGAACCAAAGCTCGTTATACTGACTGTTGGTGCCCCAAACTCTTTCAACGAGGTTGTTACCGTCGTTGTCAACTAAATTACCGTTATCGTCCTTAACCTTAGATATGAACTTTCTGTTGCCGTTATCATCAATCTCTTCTACAGCATAGTCGTTGTTAATCATAAGGTGCATATCGTGAGCAGTAGGGTAATGAACAGCGTGAGTCAAATCCTTTGTATAAACAACGCCGTCTATATCGCAATAAGTTTCATTGGCGTCATCTACCCATACGCTTCTCAATTTCCAACAGCTGTAAATTGACTTGCAGTCGATTGATTTTACGTCCTTACCAATGGTAATAGTTGTAATCAGCTCGTCACAGTTAAAGGCATATTCTGCAATAGATGAGATTGGCTTTGTTTCGTCCTTCTCGCCTGTTTCCAAATCAACGACGTAGTCAACAGTGATATCTGTAACTCCGCCCGGATTTGAAAATTTAACAAGCTCATACGTGCCGTCTTCAAGCTCTTTATATTTATACATATCATTGTGAACAGCACGAACTGAAAGGAAGATTGCACAGCCGATAGCAAGCACGAGTGCTATTACAATAACAACCTTTTTGATGGCTGCGTTCTTAAAAGGTTTGTTGATATGAGGAGCCTGGAGTCCTTCAATCTGATAAGTCCAGATTTCGTCATCAGGGATGTCAAGTGTGTACTCAGCACCGGTTTCCTGTTCTAAAGCAGCCTCTTGGGCAAGGAAATCGTCTGCTACCTTTTCAGGCTCGTTTGATTGATCTTTTTTCTTTTTGAGTGCCATTATGACATCACCTCCTCAATTACTTTTTCATCATCAAGGATTTCTGCATTGTCAGTATATTCGCCGTTATCAGAGCCGTTGAGCTCTTCGTTGTACTGCTTTCGGGTAACCTCTTCTCTTCGGCGCAGTACCTCCATAACCTTGTTCTGCTTATCATCATCATAATCCCAGAAGAAATACGGAATTGTCATAAGAATATAGCCGACAATATCAAAGAGGATAGGAACAACGATTATCTTAATTCTTGATGAATCTATGAACAGTACGTCCCAGTTACTGTTGAAGCCGTATTTGAGAAGAAGAATCGGAATAATAAGACCAACGAAAGAGGTTATAGGACCGGTGAACCAGCCGAAAACACCTGAAAAGCTTTCGAGTCTTTCACCTGAGAGGTACATCTGATAGTCGTTGACACGGACACCCATATCGTGATCGATAGATTTAGGCACGGTCTGGAACATTTCCGTAATGAACAGCATAATAACAGAAAGTGTACCGCAAAGAAGCAGATTGTCGCCGAGGAACAGATAACAGCATACGATTACCGTGTAGCAGACTGCTCTTGAAAGCTGGAAGAAAATCATAACCTGCTTGTAGGAGAATTTCTTGATAAAATACGGAGTGAACAAATCAGGCGGTGTTCCCGCAAAGGAAACGAGTGCCACGATAAGACTGTAGCTAAGACCGCTTAAACGGAATGTGTAGAGATAAAGAACCGTTGTGAACGCAAGCATACCGTTGCCGAGTGAGTCAAGAAGACCTACAATAGTCTGAATCCACTTGTATTTATTGCGCATTACGCCGAACATACCGTCCCAGAAGTTGATTGAAACCTTCTTTTCGAGAGGAGGCTGAGGAATTCGCTCCTTGATTCTGCCTGCAAAAACAAACGTGAACACAACGAAGAAGGTGAAGGTAAACGGAATGATATATCTGAATACGGCGATATCAGCCCATTCGTCCTTACACTTACTGATAAATACAGGAAGAAGAATTGCAAGTATTGACTGCGCTAAGTGAGAAAATTTTATCGGATATGATCTTACGAAAATTCTCTCACGAACGTTAGGTGAGCAGTTTTGTGTACAAATTTCAAGGTTGTTTGCAAATCCGAACAGGTTAAAAATAGAGAACAAAAGATTTGCAACCCATACACGTGTTATCGGATCATTCATATTGATGCTGGTAAAGCCCATATTAACAATACCGCTTACAGGGAACCAGCCGAGAACGAATACCATAACAACCTTTGGTATAGCATCACAGTAAAGTGAGTACTTATATCTTCCGAATTTAGGAATAAGCTTCTTTCTCCAGAAGATGTTACGGGCACCTGCCCAGCCGTTCCAGAGAATGTGAGCACCGAAAATCTTGATTGCCGAGGCGGCATTTATACCCTCAAGACCGTTGAGATATGCAACGAGCTTATTCGTCGGGTCAAGTATCGGTGTGAAGTCGCAGAAAATCATAGCAAGACCTGCAACGCCGAGGAAGAAATAGAGTGTTCTGAATTTGTACTCTGTCTTTTTAGGCAAGAAGCCTAAGTTATCGTTAATTATCCAGCCGATAAGTGTCCATATGTAGTTAAGCGGCATATTGATAATTGCGATAATTGAAAATGCAAGATAGGGCAGCTTGTAATGATACATCATCAGGTAGCAGCTTGCCGCAAAGGTGAGGTATTCCAACGTCTTGGAGCCTGCGTAGTTACTGCCGACACCGAGAAGAATATCAAGATATTCCCTGTATGGAACATACTTACCCTTGGCAGGCGTTTTCCAGTGCGCCTTGACGTCTGCACCAAGCGCCTTAACCTTACTGCCGAGTCCGTTTTCTTTCATAAAAAATAAAGACCTCCTTTTAGTGCTTTTGGCTAACTTATATTTTATCATATTATATTGTATATAGCAATTGTGTAATACTCACAAAACTATTCTGAAAAAATCTACATTATCAACAAACGGACTTCTGCAAAAACACGGGAGGATATTATCCTCCCGTGAAATAAAGTTTATTACCTATATATTTTTAATTCAACAACAAGTCTATCCTTTTTCGTTGAACGAACTGTAGAAATATACTCAAATCTGCCAAAGCCTCTAACAGAAAAAATATCATTTTCCTTTGCCGTATAAGAGCTGTTCGTCGTCTGAGCACTGTTAACAAACACCTTGCCCTGCTGAAAAAGAAGAGATGCTTCCTTTCGGGAAAGCCTGTACACTGCCGAGATAAGCACATCAAGCCGAAGTGATGACACGATAAGCTCCTGTGATTTTGGCTGAATTGAAGTCAGAAACGGCAGAGAGTCCGTCACCTCTGCCTTAATCGTTGTATGCTTAACCTTAGTCAGACTGTCCGTTACGTACTCACCGATTTTTTCAAGGCAGAAAAGATAACCGCAGTTTTCGTATATAATGATATCTCCGAGAAGCTCACGGCGTATTCCGAGATTCATAAGTGCACCGAGGAAATCCCTGTGGCTGAGCTTGTCTGCAAATTTCTGCGAGGCAGGCTTAATACACACGCACACTATCGGAAAATCATCTGTGCCGACATCTTCTCCAAACCCTGCGACTACTCTCTCTGCGCTCTCGTATCCGCCGTAGGTTACACATGGCAGATAGCTTCCGGCAAGTATACTCTGCTCCTCTAAGTTCAGAAATTCCGTAAAAGCAGTATAGTGCTTGTCATACGCTCTGTCATAAAGCTCGTTAAATCTTTTTTCTGTTATTTTTTTACTGTCTGTCATAAATTATTTCTTGCCCAGTGAAACAGATATTGCTGGGCAATTCCTCCGATACCGTCAAAGCATTCCGGCAAGCCGTCAGGATAGTATGCCATAACTCTTTTCATCCACACGTCTACAGGGAAAGCGTCGTAAAAGCCGAATCCGAAGAGCAGTGCACAGTTTGCCACCTTAATGCCTACACCAAATATGTTGAGCAGTTCCTTTCTCGCATCATCAAGAGAAAGGCTTTTTATTTTTTCAAGGTCGATTTTGCCCGAGGCAACGTCCTTTGCAAGCCTTTCAAGATATTTTGCTCTGTACCCCGTGCCGAGAGCTTCAAATTCCTCTACGGTAAGTGCACTCAGCCTTTGCGCACTCGGAAAGGAGTAATACCCATCGCAGACCTCATCGCCGTATGTACGGCAAAGCCGTTCGATAATTCCTTTAATCCTCTTAATATTATTCTGCTGGCTGATAACGAAGGAGCACAGCGCCTCCCAGCAGTCCTGATTAAGAATCCTTATGCCGTAGTATTCGTCAACAGTCGGTGCAATAAGCTTATCCTGCTTGAGAGTGTCGCAGATTTTTTCGTAATCCTTATCAAAGTCAAAGTAATTTCGCCAGATATTTTCAAAATTCTCCTTACTCGTGTTTTTAAGAATTACGTTGTCACCCGATTTTGAGACGTTAAGAAATACACCGCTTGCAACTCCGCTCCAGCTTCCGTCAGCCTGCTTGCTCCAGCGAAACGCCTGACCGCAGTCGAGAGTCAGCTCAAGGTCAAGGCACTTGACACCGGTTATGATTATATCGTTATTTTTGTACTCAATATTCATATACGTTCACCTGATAATTTTTTCGACATAAACTTACTGAAAGTATAACATTATTTTGTCAATATGCAAAGTGAAAAATAGCAAAATTCACAAAAATAAATGTCAATTTGGTAACATTTAATTTTGTTGAAAACTATGTGTAAAGTTAGGAAAACTTAAATTCTTAGACTTTATTTTAAGTTTTCAACACTTAAAAATCCCTATTTACAAGGGATTTTCGCAACTTTTTTAACATTTTCCACACGGTTTTCCACAAAACATTGTGGAAAATTCAAATATACGAAAAGTTATAGAAAAGTCTTGTCAATGAAATTTTTTCAAAAAAATAACCAAAAATCAACAATGTTAATTTGGTATAAAATACATTGCTTTTTCCTACACTAATTGTATAAATCTTGAAAGGAAAAAGAAGCAAAATGATAAAAGGAGTCAGCAAACAGATTTTAGAGGTGACGAATACAGACAACCCCTATTTTGAAAAGATAATCTTTTTTGTTAAGACGGAGCATAAGAATGATGACAGATCAAAGCTTCAGAGCGAGGCGGAAAAGCTTGCACTGTCTGCACAGAAGCCTCCGAAAATCAGAATGAATAAAAAACAGGTAATAAAAATTGCATTTAATTCCGTACTGTTTACGCTTGCAGGCTGTGCGATTTCATATATTATCTCAATTTTGCTATAGCTACATTATAAATAGAAAGGAAAATAAATATGACAGTATATAAAACGTTCAAAAGATTTATCGCTGTTTTTATGGCACTTGTTATTCTGTTATTAGGTGCAGGCGCAGGAATTATTGTTTATAGCGCAAGGCAGGAGCAAAGCAGTACCTATGCGGTGTCAAAATACGGCTCAACAGGTGATGAGGTTAAATCCATTCAGCGAAAGCTCGCTTCTCTTGGCTATTACAAGGGTTCGATTGACGGCATATACGGCAGTGCCACAAAGACGGCAGTAACACAGTTTCAGCGCAACTGCGGAATCACGGCTGACGGTATCTGCGGCAATCAGACGCTATTGTATCTCGGACTCGGCGGCAGTACGAGTAATTCAACAAACTATACGAGCTCAGACGTTCAGCTTCTTGCAAAGGTAATCAGTGCAGAGGCGCGCGGTGAAAGCTATGAGGGTCAGGTTGCCGTCGGTGCAGTTGTTCTTAACAGGGTCAGACACCCCTCGTTCCCCGACAGTATAAGCGGTGTCGTATATCAGAAGGGTGCATTTTCGTGCGTGAACGATTCAAACTGGTATGCGGACGTTGCCGATTCTGCAAAGCGTGCAGCACAGGATGCCATAAACGGCTGGGATCCCTCAGGCGGTGCGATTTATTATTATAATCCAAAAAAGACCAATGACGCCTTTATCCATTCCCGTCAAGTAATTAAAGTCATCGGCGACCACAGATTTTGTATATAGTAAAACAGCCTTCCTGCTTTCGGGAAGGCTGTTTGCTACATATATTTTATTTAACGGGGGGATGATATCCTCCCTTACAAGCATACAACAATACTTCTGAGAACTTGCAGGGAGGCAATCTGCCTCCCACTTTTTATCTGCCGAGAAATGCTTGCACCTATAAGCTATCAACAAGACTTCTTAACAAGCTCCAAAAGCTCATCTCGTGATAAACCGCAATTTCTTGCATTATCGTTGTTAGGTACTGCGCGGATTACTTTTGAGTTATAGCGTGAAACTATCAGCTCGCACTCCTTGCCGTCAACGACGACTTTTTCAAGCGAATACGTTTCCTTAAGCGGAACCTGCTTTTTAAGTGAAGATTTTTCGGTGAGTGCTCCCGTAGGGCAAAGACTTACGCAGAGTCCGCAGTCGGAGCACTTCGTTTCATTAAGAGGAAGTGCAAACGCAGGAGAAACGCTTGTCTTGAAGCCTCTGCCTAAAAGTCCGATTGCGCTGATGTCCATAACCTCTTTACAGGAGCGCACGCAAAGACCGCAAAGAATACATTTTGCAGTATTGCGCTCGATGAAGGCATTTTCATCTCTCGTATATTTCTGTGGCATTTCGCCTGCAAAGCGCTCAGGGTTGATGTCATATCTGCGTGCAACGTTAAGCAGATTGCACTTGAAATATTCACGGCAGCCGCACTCAAGGCATCTTTGAGCCTCCTTCTGCGCCTCTTCAACCATAAGACCCATTGATACCTCGTCAAAATTATTCTTTCTGACCTCGGCATTGAGCACCTTGGCAACTGTTCTCGGCTGAATCTCTCTGTCGCTTACGTCAACTCTGTCGTCATCTCGTTTGCTGATGAACGGAGTTTTTGCGTCAAAGGTCTGTCCCTTAAGATAAGCGTCAACTGCCTTAACACATCTGTCAGCTTCACCGATGGCGGCAATTGCAATTGATGCACCCTTGTTTGTAGCATCACCGATAGCAAATACGCCGTCAATATTAGTTGTAAAGCAGTCCTCGTCTGCCTTGATTGTTCCTCTGTTTGTAAGCTCAACACAGTCGAAGTCTGTCGGATCAAGCTTCTGACCGATAGCCATAATTACGCTGTCAAGAGGCAGATATTCTGTCTTGCCCTCAATTGCTACGGGACTTCTTCTTCCGCTTGCATCAGGCTCACCAAGCTCCATAAGCTGAAGCGTCATACCTGAAACTCTGCCGTTTTCCTCGTGAATTTCGATAGGATTTGTGAGGAATTTGTAAATTACGCCCTCTTCCTTTGACTCCTTGATTTCGATTTCCTCGGCAGGCATTTCTTTTTCGGTTCTGCGGTAGATTACGTATACCTCTTTTGCACCGAGGCGAACGGCAGTGCGGCACGCATCCATAGCAGTATTACCTCCGCCGCAGACTGCAACCCTGTTGCCGATTGGCACGGGATTGCCCTGAATAACACTGCGAAGAAAATCTATACCGCCATATACGCCGTTGATGTCCTCGCCCTTAACTCTCATCGGGCTTGACTTCCATGCACCGGGAGCAAGAATGACGGCATCATTTACTGATTTAAGCATTTCGAGTGTAACGTCCTTGCCGAATCTGCAATTATTAACAAGGCGGACACCTGATTTTTCTATAAGACCGATTTCTGCATCAAGCACCTCTTTAGGCAGTCTGTACTGCGGAATACCGTATCTGAGCATACCGCCCATTTTGTCCATCATATCAAAAACGGTAACCTCGTGACCGAGCCTGCGAAGGTATACCGCCGCAGTAAGTCCTGCCGGACCGCCGCCTACGATTGCAACCTTTTTGCCCGTGCTTTTTGCACATTCAGGCAGATAGCTTTCGCCCTTAAGGTCAAGGTCTGCCGCAAAGAATTTAAGCTGAGCAATGTTAATCGGCTCCTCAACCTTGGCACGTCTGCAAGCCTTTTCGCAAGGGTGAGGGCACACTCTTCCGATAGAAGCCGGAAGCGGATTAGTTTCCTTAATAAGCTTAAGCGCCGTATCAAACTCGCCGTTTGCAATAAGACCTACGTATCCCTGACAATCCGTATTTGCAGGGCATGCAAGCTGACAGGGAGCAATGCAGTCACCGTCGTGAGCCGACATAAGAAGCTCCATTGCAATCTTCCTTGACTTGATAACTCTCTCGCTCTCTGTGTTAATCACCATACCCTCGCTGATTTTAGCTGAGCAGGAGCGAAGAAGCTTCGGCACACCCTCAGCCTCTACAACACAAAGTCCGCACGCACCGTAAACCTCAACTGCCTCGTCATAGCAAAGAGTGGGGATATATATACCATTCTGTCTTGCAGCCTGTAAAATAGTGCTGCCTGCAGGAGCAGTTACTTCCTTGCCGTTGATAGTAATTTTTAACATATCCATTTTCTGCTCCTCCTATCTTTTTATAATTGCATCAAATCGGCAGTTCTGAATACACTTACCGCACTTGATACATTTTTCTGTATTTATAGTATGAGTCGACTTGACCTCGCCTGAAATTGCATTTACAGGGCAATTTCTTGCGCAAAGAGTACAACCCTTACATTTGTCAGCAACTATTGAATATTCAATAAGGCTTGCACATTCTCCGGCAGGGCAGGTTTTTTCATTAATGTGAGCCTCGTATTCATCTCTGAAATATTTGATTGTGGTAAGCACCGGATTCGGAGCAGTCTGACCAAGACCGCAAAGCGCTCCGTCCTTTATGCCGTAGCAAAGCTCCTCGAGCAGCTCGATATCACCGTCCCTGCCGTTGCCGTCGGTAATTCGTGCAAGGATTTCGAGCATTCTCGTAGTACCGATACGGCAGTGAACGCATTTACCGCAGCTTTCCTTAGCAGTGAAGTCGAGGAAGAATTTAGCCATTCCTACCATACAGGTGCTCTCGTCCATAACAACCATACCGCCTGAGCCCATAATTGCTCCGGTTGCGCCGAGTGCCTTGTAGTCGATAACCGTGTCAATAAGGCTTGCAGGGATACATCCGCCTGACGGACCACCCATCTGAACAGCCTTAAACTCCTTGTCGCCCTTCATTCCTCCGCCGATGTCAAAAATGACGTCGCTAAGAGTTTTGCCCATAGGAATTTCAACAAGTCCGCTTCTTTTAATCTTACCTGTAACGGCAAATACCTTTGTGCCCTTTGAGCCCTCAGTGCCCATAGCCGCAAAAGCTTCACCGCCGTTATTTATTATCCAGCTTACGTTAGCAAACGTTTCAACGTTGTTAATGTTTGACGGCTTTCTCCAGTAACCGCTCTGCGCAGGGAACGGAGGCTTAAGCCTCGGCATACCGCGGTGACCCTCAAGTGATTCAATAAGAGCAGTTTCCTCACCGCAGACAAATGCGCCTGCACCTGCCTTGATAGTCATTTTACAGCAGAAATCAGTGCCGAAAATATTATCTCCGAGATAGCCTGCCTGAGTAGCCTGCTCAATAGCTCTTTCAAGTCGTCTGATAGCAAGCGGATATTCTGCACGAACGTAGACCACTGCGTTGCTTGCACCTATGGCGTATGCACCGATAAGCATACCCTCAATAAGATTGTGAGGGTCGGACTCGATTACAGCTCTGTCCATAAAAGCACCGGGATCACCCTCGTCTGCGTTGCAGATAAGATATTTTTCCTCTCCCTCAGACTGCCTTGCAGCGTTCCACTTAAACCAAGTCGGGAAGCCTGCACCGCCTCTGCCGGCAAGACCTGATACCTTGATAACCTCAATGACCTCTTCCGGCGTCATAGTGGTAATAGCTTTTTTAAGGGCAGAATAGCCGTCAGCATTAACGAAATCGTCAAGCTCCTCAGGGTTGATGATACCGCAGCGGCGGAGTGCGATTCTCGTTTGCTTTGACAAAAATTCCTTGTCCTCGTCAGATACGAGTAAATCGGAAATAATATCCTCGTTTCCTGTCTGAGCATATTCGGCAATTTTTTTTGCATCCTGCTCTGTTACGCGAACAAGCCTTTTTACTTCCTTGTCATCCTCGTAAATATCAACGATAGGCTCGAGGTAGCACATACCGATACAGCCTGCAATCGTAAGCACTGCACCGCCGAGATTTTCCTTTTCTAATGCTTTTCTTACCTTTTGCGCTCCTGCAGCGATTCCGCAAGAGCCTTCTCCTACAACTATCTTCATCATTCTGCCTCCCTCAGCTCTTTAAGAATCTTCTTAGTCTTATCGGGTGTGAGCGAGCCGTATGTATCCTCGTTAATCATCATAACGGGTGACAGTGAGCAGCAGCCGAGGCACGCAACGCATTTGAGCGTAAACAGTCCGTCCTCGGTTGTTTCGCCGTCATCAATACCAAGCTCATCCTTAATAGTCTGCAATATAAGCTCGCTTGAATTAACGTGGCAGGCAGTGCCCTGACACAGCATTATAAGATATTTGCCTACAGGTGTGAGCCTGAACTGCGTATAAAACGTAGCAACACCCATAATTTCGCTCTCGGCAATTCCTGTTCTTTCGCTGATGGCGCAGATTGCCTCTTTAGGAAGATAACCGTAAATTTCCTGAGTTTTCTGCAAAATTGTAATAAGTGAGCCTTTTACGTCTGCAAGCTCATCAAGTATCGGTGCGATAAGCTTAATATCAATATTCTCCATAGCGACCTCCGTATTAGCATATAATTACATAATCGTTTTCTATATAATATACTAAATAATTATTGCTTTTTCAACATAATATTCTTTCAAATTTTGTTAAAAATCTGAAGTTAATACAAATTTTTCAATAGCCTGAGCAACACCGTCTTTTCCGTTGCTTTCGGTTATATATTTTGCCGAAGCCTTGCACTGCGCCGTTGCATTTTTCATAGCAAAGGAATATTTTGCAAATTCAAGCATAGGGCAGTCGTTTCCTGCATCACCGAAGCTCATAGCCTCATCAGCCGTAAAGCCTAAAATATCACACAGTCCTTTAAGAGCAAGTCCCTTGTGCGCTGTAGCCGAGGTAGCCTCAAGACTACCCTTAAAGCTCGTAGAAGCCGACAGACCTAAAAGCTCCATTTTTCCTTTGAACGTATCGTAATCACTATCCTTGACGGAATAAAGAGTTATTTTTTCAATGCCCTTATCTGCGACAAATTCCGACAGATTTTCAAAGCCGTCCATTGATTTTATGACCTCGTCTATAAATTCCTGAGAAAAAGCATTATTTTCAAAATATTTCTGAGTGTCAAGCTGGTATTTGCTTCTGCCGTCAATATAAACGTCAAAGAACACCTTACGGCTTAGAAAGTATGTAATCAGCTCTTTCGTGATTTCGTTTGAGATTAAGTCCGTATATATGTTTTTCTTTTGCGCCATATCGTATACGCATGCGCCGTTTGCAGTTATTACGTAGTCAACAAACGGAATCTGCTCTACAACATAATCAATGAGCGCCAGCGGTCTGCCTGTTGCAATAGCAAGCTTTACTCCCATATCGTGTGCCCTTTTCAGTGCTTCTTTAGTACGGGGCGATACGGTCATATGGTCTGTTGACATCAGCGTGCCGTCAAGGTCGCTTGCTATGATTTTGATAGACATTTTTTCACCGCCTGAGATTTTTGTTTTAAAATTATAGCACAATATAAAATGAAAATAAATATTAATATATACTAAAATAATAATCAAAACACGTCGTTTTTTTGCATTATATTAACGACTTTGGCTTAAAAAAACACAATATTGTTAAAAAGTTAACAATCTATTGTGATATGTTCCAAAGTTTATAATTAAATATTGACAAAATCTTAAACAATACTATAATAAAGTAACAATATTTTATTAGTTAGGAGAAAAAACTATGGCAAGAGTTTATAATTTCAGTGCAGGCCCATCAACATTACCTGAAAAGGTTCTTGAGCAGGCTGCTGCAGAAATGATGGATTATCAGGGCAGCGGTCAGTCTGTAATGGAGATGAGCCACCGCTCAAAGGTGTTTGACAAGATTATTAAGGATGCAGAGGCTCTTATGAGAGAGCTTTACAACATTCCTGATAACTACAAGGTATTATTCCTTCAGGGTGGTGCTTCTGCACAGTTTTCAGCAATTCCGCTCAACTTTATGAACGGCAGCGGTAAGGCTGATTACATCATCACAGGCCAGTGGGCAAAGAAGGCATTTCAGGAGGCTCAGAAGTACGGCGACGTTGTAGCTGCTGCTTCATCTGCTGACAAGACTTTCTCATATATTCCAAAGACAAAGCCTGAGGATTTCCGTGATGACGTTGACTACGTTTATATTTGTATGAACAACACTATTTACGGCACAATTTACAAGGAGCTTCCTCCTGTAGGCGATAAGGTTCTTATTGCAGACGTATCTTCCTGCGCTCTTTCAGAGCCTCTTGATATCAGCAAGTTCGGTGTGGTTTACTTCGGTGCACAGAAGAACGTTGCTCCTGCAGGTCTTGTTGTTGCAATTATCCGCGAGGATCTTCTCGGCAAGGCAAGAGAGAGCACCCCTGTTATGATGAACTATCAGATTCAGGCTGATGCTGATTCACTTTACAACACTCCTCCTTGCTGGACAATTTATATCTGCAAGCTTGTTCTTGAGTGGATTAAGAACGACATCGGCGGTCTTGCAAAGATGAAGGAAAGAAACGAGAAGAAGGCTGCAATCCTCTACAATTTCCTTGACAGCTCAGAAATGTTCAAGGGCACAGTAGTTGCTGAGGACCGTTCTCTTATGAACGTACCTTTCGTTATCGGTGATGACGAGCTTGAAAAGAAGTTTATTGCCGAGGCTACAGAAGCAGGCTTCGTAAATCTTAAGGGTCACCGTTCAGTAGGCGGTATGAGAGCTTCTATCTACAACGCAATGCCGATTGAGGGTGTTGAGAAGCTTGTTGAGTTTATGGCTAAGTTTGAGGAGGAAAACAAATAATGTTTAACATTAAGACACTTAATAAAATCTCAGACATAGGTCTTTCAAAGTTTGATACAGCAAAGTACACCTATGCTGATGATATTGAAAATCCTGATGCAATAATGGTTCGCAGTGCGTCTATGCACGATATGGAAATGCCTGAGTCACTTCTTGCAATTGCAAGAGCAGGTGCAGGTGTAAATAATATTCCTGTTGCTGACTGCGCAGAAAAGGGTATCGTTGTTTTCAACACACCGGGCGCTAACGCAAACGCAGTTAAGGAGCTCGTAATCTGCGGTATGCTTCTTTCAAGCAGAAAGGTTACAAAGGCTATCGACTGGTGCAAGACTATCAAAGACGAGGGCGACAACGTAGGCAAGACAGTTGAAAAGGGCAAGAGTGCTTTTGCAGGTCCTGAAATCAAGGGCAAGACTCTTGGTGTTATCGGTCTTGGTGCTATCGGCAGACTCGTTGCAGAGGCTGCTGTTGACCTTGGTATGACAGTTATCGGCTACGATCCGTTTTTACCTGAGGATGCTCAGCTTAAGGCAGGCATCACTGTAAACAACAATCTTGACGAAATTTACCCTGTTGCTGATTACCTTACTCTCCACGTACCTCTTACTCCCGAAACAAAGGGTATGATCGGCGCAGAAAATATTGCAAAGATGAAGGATACTGTAAGAATTATGAACTTTGCAAGAGGCGATCTTGCAGCTTCAGCAGACGTTATCGACGCTCTTGAAAACGGAAAGATGGCAGCGTACGTTACAGATTTCCCATCAGCAGACCTTATCGGTGTTGACGGCGTAATCGCTATTCCTCACCTTGGTGCTTCAACTCCTGAGAGTGAAGAGAACTGCGCTTCAATGGGTGCGTTAGAGCTTGTTGATTTCCTTGAAAACGGAAATATCAAGAATTCTGTTAATATGCCTGCAGTATCAATGGCAAAGACAGGTGTGGCAAGAATTACGGTTATTCACAAGAATCAGCCTAATATGATTGCTACTATTACAGACACAATCAGCAAGGACGGTATCAATATTTCTTCATTCGAGGATAAGAACCGCGGTGAGTGGGCTTATTCAATTATTGATACAGACACAGAAGCTTCACAGCAGGTTATCGATGATATTACTGCTATTGACGGTGTTATCAGAGTTAGAGTTATCAAATAAAAGCATTTAAAATAGAAAAGCCGACTCAATTATTTGAGTCGGCTTTTTGATTATGAATCCTTTATTTCCTGATAAAAAACTACATAATTAAAAATTAAAATTATTATATCCCCACTTATCAATTTCAGTATATTTGACGTACGTTCTGTCGGCAGGAACACCTAAAAGCTCAACGCTTATCCGGCAGATTCGCTTTGTCAGGTCTTCAAATGCACTGTCTGACGCACTACCGAAAATGGCAATTTCAAACATTGCGCAAGGCTCGTCACTTCCCTTGAAGTACATAGTCTTGCTATCCTCAAGCTCTACCATAAGCCAAGCTTCGCTCTTGCCGGGGATAGCAGTGATTGCCTGACCGAGCTGAGCCTTGAGCTCTGCTTTATCATTAATTTTCTGATTTGTTTTAACCTCAATAAACGGCATAATTTTACTCCTTATAAATGTTTTTTAATAAATTCATCAAGCTTTGCAGTGTATTCGTCGTAGCCTATCATAATGCTCTGTGCGTGCTCTGCACCGTCAACTATGAGCAAATCCTTTTCAGCCTGACACAAGCCGTATAGCTCATAACCCATTTTGGTAGGCACAAAATCATCACTTCCACCGTGAACGAAGAGCATAGGTACTCTCGCAGAAATAACGTGCGGTCTTACGTTAGTGTGCTCCAAATCAAAGCCTGCAAGGTGCTTGTTCATAAAGTTAAATACGCTGAGAAGCTCTTTTGTTCTCGGTATTCCCGTGCTTCGTGCAGTTTCGTCAAACTGGTCAAGTGCACTCGTGTAAGCACAGTCCGAAACAATCAGTCTGACCTGCTTCGGCACCTGATCTGCCATTTTGCATACTGTGGCACCGCCCATTGACACACCGTGAAGAATTATTTTTATATCCTCACCGAAACGGCTTACGATATAATCAATCCATTTGAGCATATCCTGTGATTCGAAATAGTCAAAGCCTACGAAATCACCGCCCGACTCACCTGCCGCGGTGTGATCTACGGACATAAAATTATATCCCTTATCGTAATAGTATTTTTCAAAATTAATAGGGTCGCCGTTGTGATCGGCTCTGTAGCCGTGAGCAAAAAGGACAAAGACGTTGCTTTTCTCCTTGGCACTGAGCAGATAGCCTTTAAGCATATAACCGCGGTCGCTTTGCATATCGATAATTTCAATATCCTGAGCATCAACCCATTTTTTGTTTTCCTCGGTGTATCTACCGAAAGCCTCCATAGACTTATCGTTTGCTTTGTTTGCAAGTCTTTTGAACAAGCCGGCAGGGATAGTTTCCTTGTACATTACGTCAAGATAGCCGTGGATTGCCATTCCGACTGCAACACCCGTAACGGCTCCTAAGGCTAATAGTTTTTTATTCATTATTCAATCACTATTCCTTTCTTCTGTCTTGCTTCTTCTAAATCCTTTTGCATCTGCTTTTTCTGGTCACCGCTTATTTTGTAGAAGAACATAGGTATTGCGCACAGAAGCAGGCTTATACCCGGCACAACGGAAACGAGCGAGAACATGGCAAAACGCTGATTGATTGCAAGGTCGGTTGCCGCAATGATAACGTCTGATGAAAGCATTTTTTCAGGCTCTAATCCGATAAACATATACATTATTACTATGCTTGACGTTGCAAGCGCATTACCAAGCTTGTTAACGAAGCCCTGACAGGCTGAGCCGAGAGCATTGTCCCTGAAACCTGTTTTAAGCTCCATATAATCAAGGCAGTCGCAAATCATTGCATACGTAACAACGTTGAGCACGCCGAGAGGTATGCTTGAAATGAGTATGAACGGAATACAGATATAAAGATTCATTGTAAACCAACCGACAAGAGTGGTGAATATACTTGCCGCAAAGCCACCGAGGCAGGTTGTAATTACAATTTTCTTGTAGTCAAACTTCTTCATCAGCATTGGCATAAAGAGCATTGTGCCGAACATACCGACTACTGCGCAAACCTGAAAAATAGTCTTTACAGACGAAACACTCGCCTCAATAGCGGCAACACGCTGTGCGTCTGTCATATTATCAAGCGGCTCACCGATATAAAATGCATATCTTGCAACGTGGATAGCGGCAGTCTGAACCATATATCTTCCGCTTGAAAGCACGCCGGTTGCAACTACGAGCATTAACGGCTTGCATCTGAATATTCTTGAAAGTCTTGACGGTTCACCCTTTACAGGCTTAACGTCGGGAATAACGACCCTTTCTTTAATATGAAAATATGTGCGTGAATATAATACAGTACCTATTGCAACGGTGAATATCGCCATAATAAGATATTTCGTTTTGTTGTACTGAAGTCCGTCAGACGTGCCTAAAATGTTCGGCAGAACAAGACCGATTACGAGGAAAAGCACCTCAGGCACGGCAGAGCCGATACCGTTGAATATTCTGCTGAATGAAATTGTTGCACTTCTTTCCTCGGGATTCGGTGTAAGCACGTTCGGAAGTCCCCAGAACGGAACGTCTGCCATTGTGTAAACCATACCCCACACAACGTATACTACTGCTGAGTATACCATAAGTGCGCCTGTACTGAGATTGGGACTCAGGTACATAAGAATTGTAAGTGCCGCAATAGGCAGAGAAGCAAAAAGTATGTACGGCTTCATCTTTCCGAATTTGGTGGTGCGCCTGTCGATAATCATACCCATAAGCGGATCGTTTATCGCATCCCATATTCTTGCCAGAAGCATAAGAAGCAGAACAAACATTGGAGCAAGCTGTAATACGTTAAGATAGTAGTCGCTGATATAGCTTGACATCATAGCGTATATCATACCCTGACCGAGCGCACCGAGGCTGAATGCCCATTTTTCGTTATTGGAAACGTATTTAGTATTGTTCATATTTTCTCTCCTATTCTATTTTACTTATGCCGGGGTAATATTTGAATTTTACTTTTCCTAAAATTTTGTCCTTGGATACGTACTTGTGCTTCCAAAAGCGTGAGTCGTGACTGTTATTTCTGTTGTCGCCCATCATAAAGTAACAGCCTTCGGGAACTTCGAACGGTCCGTAATCGCCATAGGGAATACAGTTGGTCACGTAGCTGTCGTCGAGCTCAATCGTTTCGCCCTCAGCCGTAGTTACGTATACCGTTCCCGATATAATTTCTACCGTTTCATTCGGCAGACCTATAACTCGTTTTACAAAATACGTTTTTTCCTTGTACGAGCTGTCAAATTCCCAGTCGGGATATTCAAAAATTACAATGTCATATCTTTCAGGATCATCAATTACGTACGAAAGTCTGCTTGCAATAATGTGATCGCCCATTTGAATAGTGTTGAGCATTGAGCCTGTGGGAACCTGTGCGTTAGCAAAAACGAATGTGCGAAGCAGCAAGGCTAAAACGAATGCCGCCACAATAGGAGCTAAAAATTCTATTGCTTCATTCATTTTGCTCTTTTGCGTTTTTTGCTTTTTAGGTTTGGCAGATTTTTCGGACTTTTCAGGATTTTTAAGCTTTTCAGGTTCTTCAGGCTTCTTTGAGTCGCCATTCCTTTTAACTGCGGTCTGCTTTGGCTGCCTTTCAGGAGGAGCGGCTTCTTTTGCAAGTTTGCGCTCCTTTTCTAACCGTTCAATTTCACGGGTAGGACTTATACCTGCGTTGGTGCTTACTCTTGTGTCAAATATTACAGCACCGCAGTTAAGACAAGTGTACCAGTCACCTGATTTTATTAATGTATCCTTGCCGCATTTGGTACATTTCATATTACTTAGTTCCCTTTATCCTTTTGCCTGATTGTCTTAATATT
This sequence comes from Eubacterium sp., assembly GCA_022511225.1. GTDB lineage: Bacteria > Bacillota > Clostridia > Oscillospirales > Acutalibacteraceae > Eubacterium_R. Next base: position 33,476 of record JAFLRZ010000003.1, on the reverse strand, counting down.
CCCTTAAGGCTTATAATTTCGTCATAAGGAGTTGCTTTTTCAATTACCGTAAATTCCTCAGCGTTGCTGTCTATTACGAGATTGATTTTCTTTTTGGCATTTTTGCTATAGCTTGAGCAGTCAAGGTGCTTGTCAATATAAAGCTTAAGAAGCAGATTTTTCTCTCTTACAATAGTCAGCTTGTGCTCACCTGAGTTAATCAGACTGTCAGAATTAAGCTCACAGCTGTCGCACCTTACACTTACCTTGCCGTTATTAATCTTAATTGATATATCTTCATTTTCTGCAATGGTGATATTTTCCTCACCCTTGTAAATAAATGAGATTGTAAAGTCATCGGTATGCTCGGGATAGAAGCGTCTGTCCTTTTTGCCGAACTGAATAATTTTGATTTCAAACGGACGAAGAGTTAAATCAAGCTTGTCGCCGTATGAATAGCTGTCAAAGCTTTCGGGTGAAGAGTTAAATACGTTGTATCTCTGCACATTTTTCATATCCTCGGGACAGCCCATAAGCTTGTTGAAAGTGAGTGTCAGTGCCGTTTTTTCGTTTGTAGGATTACGAAGAGCAATAATGCCGTCGCTGTCATCATTCCAGCAGAAGTAGCCGTAAATGTTGTTTTCGGCAGGATTACCGCCTATAAATTTTGAGTTGCGAAGTATATCAAAATTAGCCTTCTGCCAGTTGATAACGTTTGAGAGTATGCGCCACTTTGATTTGTTCATCATACTGTAGCTTATGTGAAGCTCGTTAAGAGCCTGTCCTCTGCAGGCGTTGAAGTAAAGATATTTTTCAAATTCCTCGTCAGTATAGCTCACCTTTGCCTGAGTGCCGTATATAGGCTCGTGATTGTAGATGTAGCTTTGAGGAAGCTGGCACGCTCTTGTGCAAAGAAGATTATAGTATCTGCTGTCACGGTACGTTATCTCGGCATCGAGCTTTGACTGGTTTTCCTGATTGTCGCAAAAGCCGATATCACTGCTGTTTTGAAGCCATATGCTGTTTACGTACTGAAGCCACCACGGTGACGGATTGACGTAGCAGGTCATATTTATCCATAAATCCTTGCCCTGAGCCTTTCTCTGCTTTCTGACCGACTTGATAATGTCAATCCAGTTTTCCCATAGCTCAGTGTAGTAGTGCATATCGTTTTCTCCGCCGACTATATGATCGTGCTTTGAATTTGTGCACGGATGAAGGCAGAAGCCGTCAAGCTTCCAGTAGCTTATATCAAATTCTTTCGTTGCTTTAAGAAGAAAGCCTTTTATGTTATTTATATACGCCTTGTCGGCTATACATATATCGTTTGAAGAAGCATTGTATGCTCCGAGTCCTGCTTTCTCAATTCTCTTTGCAAATTTGCCCTGAGAATTATATCCGCCCCTCGGACCGAGCCATAAGCCGACGTGTGAATTAATTTTTTCTGTAAGCTGTGAAATGTCATAGAGCTTGTTGGGAAATTTTTTGTTAAAGCTCCAGAAATCAGCCTTGTAGTTGTTCCAGCCGTCATCAAGTACGTATGCATCGATAGGCTCAATTCCGTATTTTGACAAATTTTTTTCTACTTCAAAAAATGAACGCTCAACATTATCGGCATCAATATTCAGCATATAGTCATACCAGCTATTGTACTGAATTCTGATGTCGTTCTTCTGGGCAATATCGTCAATATACCTGTGAAACGCCTTTTGCACGTCGACAAGATTGTTGCTTTTTGCACCGCCCACAACCGTAACAGGGCAGAAGAATTCTCCGTCAACGTGCTCACCGAGATAGTATTTAACCTGTCCTACGCCGTAAACGATATTGTTTTCGGTGGCAGGAAATTCACAGCCGAAGAAAAGGCTGTCAATGTAAAACGGCTGACCGAGCGACATAATGTGAGATGTAAGCTCTTCGTCTTCAACGTCAACAGGCACACTGAAATGAGCCTCTGAATTTACTATGCCGATATTTTCGAGCATAACGTAGTCGATTACCTTGGTGTTGTTCTGGATGAAGGAAATCTGCTTTTTAAGCGTATTTCCGTCCTCTCCCGGCCAGAAGGACATCGTTACAATCATCCCGTCACATTCGTTAAAGGTGAACGAAAGTCTGCCGTTTTCCTGCTTTGCATCGGCAACGGTAAGTCCCTTTGAAGAAAACTCACTGCCATCGGTAAAATGAAACAAAAATTCAACACTGTTTCCGTCAGGCACGAGATCCATACCCGAAAGAGTGTTTCTGATCTGCGAGGCATAAAGAGTACCCTCGTGCACCTTAAATTCTCTTTGCAGAATTCTGCTTTCAAGTCTAAACATAGTTTTAACCTCACTAAAATTCTTCTTTGATGAGCTCCAGAGCTTTAGCAAGCTGATCAGGGCAGGAGGTGCCTCTGCCTCGGCAGTCAATTCCTTTGAGCGACTCTATGACCTCGTCAATGTTTCTGCCCTTTGCGAGAGCGGCAACACCCTGAGTATTTCCGTGGCATCCACCGACAAATCTAACCTCATTTATAGTTTCGTCATCGTTAATATCAATTATAATAGTATTTGCACAAATACCTGTTGGGCTGTATGTGTATTGCATTTTTTATCCTCCGTTTTCAAAGCCATATTTAAAGTTCTGTTCCTATTATACATATAATTCCATATATTTGCAACTTTATTAATTTTATATAATTTTATTTGTTTAGTATGTTGAATTATTTTTGCTTATATGCTAATATCATTATGGTGCTGCTAAAAGCAGTGAAAACAAAAAATAATTATTTGTGAGGTAAAAAATATGGCAAAGCTTAAGGTTGGCATCATCGGTGCCGGTCGTATCGGTCAGGTACACGCAAAATCAATTACGTACCATATCCCGCAGGCAGAAATCGTTGCAATTTCGGACATTTACGTTGAGGGTGCAAAGAAGGTTGCCGAGGATTTAGGTATTCCAAACTACTATGAGGATTATCACGAGATTCTTAACAATCCTGAGATTACGGCAGTTCTCATCTGCTCTTCAACAGATACACACGCAGATATTGCTATTGAGGCAGCTAAGGCAGGCAAGCACATCTTCTGCGAAAAGCCTGTTGATCTTACAATTGCAAAAATCAAGGCAGTTATTGACGCCGTAAACGAAGCAGGTGTTAAGCTTCAGATAGGCTTTAACCGCAGATATGACCACAACTTTGCATACATCAAGGATCTTGCTAACAAGGGCAAGCTCGGTGAGCTTCAGACAATCAAAATCACATCACGCGACCCGGAACCACCCCCAATTTCTTACGTTAAGGTTTCAGGCGGAATCTTCCTTGATATGACTGTTCATGATTTTGATATGGCTCGCTTTATCGGCGGTGAGGTTGACGAGGTTTATGCTAATGCAGCAGTAACGGTTGACCCTGCTATCGGCGAGGCAGGCGACGTTGATACAGCACTCGTTGCTCTTAAGTTCAAGAGCGGTGCAATCGGTGTTATTGATAACTGCCGCAAGGCTGCTTACGGCTATGATCAGCGACTTGAGGTATTTGGCAAGAAGGGTCAGGCAAGTGCCGCTAACGACACTCCTACAAACGTTGAATTTATTGACGAAAACGGCGCTGTAACCGACAAGCCTCTCTACTTCTTCCTTGAGAGATATATGCAGTCATTTACTGACGAAATGACAGAGTTTATCGACTGCGTTGTTAATGATAAGGCTACAAAAACTACTGTTAATGACGGTCTTGAGGCTCTTCGTCTTGGTCTTGCTGCAAAGCTTTCCGTTGCTGAAAACAGACCTGTTAAGCTTTCGGAAATCGAGTGCTAATTTATAATTTTCAGAGAGGAATTAAGCTATGAAAAGAACAAGACTTACAATGTCACAGGCACTTGTTCAGTTCCTTGACAATCAGTATATCGAGTGTGACGGCGTTGAAACAAAGTTTGTAAACGGCATATTCGGTATTTTCGGTCACGGCTGTGTTGTAGGTGTCGGTCAGGCTTTGGAGCAGGGCGGTCACAACCTTACATTTTATCAGGGCAAAAACGAGCAGAATATGGCTCTTGCCGCTGTTGCTTATGCAAAGCAGATGGACAGAAAGGCAATCATTCCCTGCGTTTCTTCTATCGGACCGGGCGCAACAAATATGGTAACAGCCTGCGGCTGTGCAACTGCAAACAGAATTCCGCTTTTAGTTCTTCCGGGTGACACCTTTGCTTGCCGTCAGCCTGATCCTGTTTTACAGCAGGCAGAGTTTTTTGATAATTACGGCAGAACAGTTACAGACTCATTCAAGGGCGTATGCCATTATTTTGACAGAATCGTTCGCCCTGAGCAGTTAATGACTGCCTGCTTAAACGCTATGAGAGTTCTCACAGACCCTGCCGATACAGGCGCAGTATGCCTTGCAATGCCGCAGGACGTTGAGGGTGAGGCTTACGATTATCCCGACCACTTCCTCGCTAAGCGCGTATGGCATATGGACAGAAGACCTATTTCCTCCGCTCAGCTTGAAAGAGCCGCAGAAGCAGTTAAAAATGCAAAGAAGCCGATTATCGTTTGCGGCGGCGGTGTAAGATACAGCGGTGCCGAAAAAGAGCTTCTTGAATTTGCAGAGAAGTATAATATTCCTGTTACCGAAACCCAGGCAGGTAAAGGTATTATTGACTGGAAGCATCCGCTTAATCTCGGCGGCATCGGTGTAACGGGCGGCAAGGCTGCCAACGTTATTGCAAGGGATGCCGATCTCGTTATCGGTGTCGGCACTCGTTTCTCGGATTTCACCACTTCATCAAAATGGCTCTTTAATGAGAACAGAAAGGTGCTTGGCATTAACATCTGCCCGTTTGATGCGTACAAGATGGACGCTGAGGCAATCGTTGCCGACGCAAAGGAAGCAATCAATGCTCTTATTGATGCTTGTGACGGATATAAGACTGCTTATGCAGACGAAATTTCTGCCGCAAAAGCAGAGTGGGACGCAATCGTTGATGAATATTACACAACCGAGCTTGAGGGTGGCCTTAGCCAGACACTTGCACTCGGCATCATCAATGAGTTTATGGATGACGATGCAATCGCTCTCGGCTCTGCCGGCTCACTACCGGGTGATATGCAAAGACTCTTCAGACCTAAGGACAGAGGCACGTACCATATGGAATACGGCTATTCAAATATGGGTTACGAGGTGAACGGCGCTCTCGGAGCAAAGCTTGCAAAGCCTGAAAGCGAGGTCTACACCTTCTGCGGTGACGGCTCCTTCCTTATGGGACATAGTGAGCTTTACACTGCACTTCAGGAGGGACTGAAGATAAACGTCTGCGTATTTGATAATCTCGGTTGGGGATGTATCGAAAACCTCCAGAACAATCAGGGTACGGACACGTTTGGTACAGTTTTCAGAGCAAGAAATCCTGAAACAGGTATGCTTGACGGCGCTGAAATGACCGTCGATTTTGCTAAGATTGCAGAGGGCTACGGCGCAAAGAGCTACACCTGCCGTACTTCTGACGAGCTTCGTGCCGCACTTGAGGATGCAAAGAAGCAGACAAAGTCCTGCCTTTTCGACATTAAGGTGCTTCCAAAGACTATGACACCCGGCTTTGAAAGCTGGTGGAGAGTCGGTGTTGCAGAGGTTTCAAAGAGCGAAACAGTAGCAGCAGCTTATGCCGACATGCAGGAAAATATTGCAAAGACATTTGATTATTAATAGTGATACTAAAACAGACTAAGGGAGAAAAGAAAATGCTTGATCCAAACAAAGTAAAACTTGCTATTGCGCCAATCGGCTGGACTAATGACGATATGCCTGATCTTGGTGCAGAAAATACGTTTGAGCAGTGCATCAGCGAAATGGCACTTGCAGGCTTCAAGGGCTCGGAAATCGGCAACAAATATCCTGCCGATGCAGACGAGCTTAAGCCTTATCTTGATATCAGAGGACTTCAGATTTGCAACGCTTGGTTCTCATCACTCCTCACCTCAAGACCTTATGAGGAAACAATCGAGGCTTTCAAGGCTCATTGCGACAAGCTTTATAAGCTTGGTGCAAGGGTAGTCGGTGTATCAGAGCAGGGCAATTCAATTCAGGGCGACCTCACAAAATCTATCCTTGATGAAAAGCCGTATTATACCGACGAACAGTGGGAAATCGTAGTTAAAGGCTTCAACGAAATGGGTGCATATGCAAAGAGCAAGGGTATGTATTTCACCGTTCATCATCATATGGGCACAGGCGTGCAGACTGTTGAAGAAATTGATAAGCTTATGGAGCTTACCGATCCTGAGCTTGTATATCTTCTTTTCGATTCAGGTCACCTTACCTTTGCAGGTATCGACCCTGTTCCCGTACTTAAAAAGTACATAAACAGAATCAAGCACGTACACCTTAAGGACGTTCGTCTTGACGTTTACAACAATCAGGTTGTACCAAATCATATGTCATTCCTTGATGCAGTAAGAGCAGGTGTGTTCACTGTGCCGGGCGATGGCGACGTTGATTTCAAGCCTATTTTTGACATTCTTGCTGAGAATAATTACGAAGGCTGGGTAGTAGTAGAGGCTGAGCAGGATCCTGCAAAGGCAAACCCATTCGAGTATGCAGTAAAGGCAAGAAAGTATATTGCAGAAAATACAGGATTATAATCCTATAAGTCCGAAAAAGCGCATAACTGCGCCGAGGGGATTGAATCGCGACAAGAAAAAATCACGACTTGCATTTGCAGGTCGTGATTTTTTATACCTTATTTATGCAGGGCGTCCCTTGTGTTCCTGATTTTTTCATTATACCTATTGCACATTTGTTTGATTTATATTATAATATACGAAATTATTGTGCCAATAATATGAAGGGATAGAAATATGGAAAATCTGACCGAAAAGCAAAAAGCAGTATTTGAGTATATTAAGGAAATAATAGGTGTGCGTGGTGTTGCTCCGTCAATTCGTGAAATCGGTGAGGCAGTCGGTCTGCGCTCAACCTCTTCCGTGCAGTATAATCTCAACGTCCTTGAGGAGAAAGGATATATCAAAAGAGATGCTATGCTCAAGAGGACTATTCGCATCGCAGGCTCAGCCGAAAATATATGCCACATTCCGCTTGTCGGCACTGTAACGGCAGGACTTCCCATACTCGCTACACAGCAGATAGAGGACTATATTGCTATTTCCGGTGTAAGCGGAGATAATCTTTTCGCACTTCATATTAAGGGCGACAGTATGATAAACGCAGGAATTCTTGACGGTGACATCGTTATTGTTGAGCAGTGTCCTGTAGCAGAAAACGGCGATATAATCGTTGCACTTATTGACGACGAGGCGACGGTTAAGCGTTTTTATAAGGAGAACGGTCACTTCCGTCTTCAGCCTGAGAATGACAAGTACGAGTCTATAATCGTTGACGAGTGTGTTGTTTTAGGCAAGGTGAAAACGCTCGTGCGTAATTATTAATTTTAAATGGAGGAAAGATATGAGCGAATGTACTCACGATTGTTCAACTTGTTCATCTAATTGTGCAGACAGAAAGCCTGCAAAAGAGGATTTCTTAAAGCCTATGAACAAGTATTCAAACATAAAAAAGGTAGTCGGCATTGTAAGCGGTAAGGGTGGTGTAGGCAAGAGCCTCGTATCCTGTCTGCTTGCATCTAAATGTGCAAAGGCAGGACTTAAGGTAGGTATTCTTGATGCAGATATTACAGGTCCTTCAGTTCCGAAATCCTTCGGTATTACCGAAAGAGCTATGCAGGAAGGCGAGTGCCTTCTTCCTATCGAGGCTGATAACGGTGTAAAGATTATGAGCATCAATCTGCTTCTGGAGGACGTCAATTCTCCCGTCGTTTGGCGAGGTCCTGTTATCAGCGGTGTGATAGAGCAGTTCTGGAGTGATGTTAAATGGGGCGAGCTTGACTATCTTTTTGTCGATATGCCACCGGGAACAGGCGACGTTGCGCTGACGGTGTTTCAGAGCCTTCCTATTGACGGTATCGTTATCGTTTCTACACCTCAGGATCTCGTAAAGATGATAGTAAACAAGGCGTACAATATGGCAAAGCTAATGGACGTTGCCGTTTTGGGACTTATTGAAAATATGAGCTATTACGTTTGCGAGGACTGTGGCAAGAAGATTAATATTTTCGGTGAGTCGAAAATTGACGAAACTGCTGCTGAGCTTGGACTTCCGGTTCTTGCAAAGCTTCCTATTAATCCAAAAATTAACGCTCTTGTTGATGACGGCAAAATCAGCAGTGTAGAGTGCAGTGAGCTTGATGAATTTATAGATGCTTTAATTTAATTAAGAGGTAGATTATGTCAAAGAGAGAGAATTATATTAACTGGGATGAATATTTTATGGGTGTTGCGATTCTTGCTTCAAAGCGAAGCAAGGACCCTAATACTCAGGTCGGCGCCTGCATAGTCAACGACGACAACAAGATTATGTCTGTAGGCTACAACGGCTTTCCGAGGGGATGCAGTGATGATGATTTCCCTTGGGGCAGAGAAGGCGGCAAGGACAGTGAAACGAAGTACCCCTACGTCTGCCACGCAGAGCTTAACGCAATATTAAATGCAGGCGGAAACGACCTTAAAGGAAGCCGTATATACGTGGCACTCTTTCCCTGCAACGAATGTGCAAAGGCAATTATTCAGTGCGGGATAAAAGAGGTTATTTACATAAGCGATAAGTACGGGGAAACAGACCTTGCATTTGCGAGCAAAAGAATGCTTCAGTGCGCAGGAGTTAAGCTCACTCCGTTTGTGTCCGACAAGGATTTGCACATAAGCTTTAACGCAGACGAGATATAGCAAAATTCTGCGAGAGGAGAGCAGTTATGCAGGAAATTGACGTTTATGATTTTGACAAAACGATAGTTCCGTTTGACAGCGGTTCGTTGTTTTGCTTGTATTGCCTTGTTCATTATCCGTGGATAATTCTTTTGCTGCCGTTTGACGTGATTGGTCTTATTCTTGCACTCTGCGGAGTAATTAATTTTACAACGTATAAGAAGATATGCTTTGCATTCGTTCCGTTTGTTCCGCTTGACAAAGCTGTAAAAGGCTTTTGGGACAGGCACGAAAAGCAGGCTCATAAATGGTTTCTTACTAAAAAGCGTAAGGCAGTTGTGATAAGTGCTTCGCCTGATTTTCTTCTTGAAGAGATTAAGGACAGAATAGGTATAGACTTTCTTATCTGCACAAGGCACAACAGCAAGACAGGTGCAATAATCGGAGAAAATTGCAGAGGCTCGGAAAAGGTCAGAAGATTCCATGAAATCTTTAATCCTGAAGAAATTAAGGTTGTTGACGTCTACTCCGATTCTCTTGTTCACGACGAGCCGATATTCTCTCTTGCGACAGGAAGCTGTTATCATATTGTAAAGGGCGCAAGAAGAAAGTTCAGCTACGCTGAAAAGTATGGCAAATAAGTTCTGACAGGAAGGCATACTAATGAAAAAAGGAATTATAGTGTTATTAGCTGTGATTATAGTAGCAGCAGGAGTATTCGTTTTTTCAAGTAAATACAGAGAAAAAGAGAATTCTCAAGTCGAAACGTCCGCTGTCTACGAGCCCGAGGAGCACACTGTCACCGAGGAGTCCCACGACGGGGTCATTGCCGAGTGCAAGGAGGCAGACTATAAGCTTGTAATCGAAGGCAAAAAGGCACTTGTTATTCACGGTGAGTATACGGTTGATATGACTAAATATTATAACATTTTCTTAAAAGAGGCACCGACCTTTCATTGTTTTGATTTTGACGGTGACGGCGAAAAGGAAGTAATATTAAGACGTCTTTATCAGCAGACAAGAGGATCTTCAGGCAACGTGATAGATAAAAGCTATAAGCTTTATATATTCGTAATGCGCAAAAAAAATTCAACCGGAGAAAGCTATTTAGGCTACAGAGAGGCTAGCAGCGATTTGTGGAAATATACGTTTGAAAACTATATCACCTGCGAGTTTACGCAGCTTAAGAGCTGTGAAAAGTTTCTGCAGTTTGCAATGAACAACAAGGGCGAAGAGATTAAATACGACGAAAAAACAGGAATTACCGATAATAAGTATTCAGGATATGCCTCTGCCGCAAAATCTCAGCTCGGTGAATATTATACGCTTGATAAATGGAGCAAGGGACTGGGTACGTACAGCATTGATGACGAGGGGAATATTACACTTGATATTCAGGTGCTTGCAAGCTATAAGGAAAGCGATTTGGTTGAGGAAATCGGATTTATTCGCTGCAGCGTAGCATATGATGACAAATCAGGCTTTTCTATAGTACCGAACACGATAGTGTTTATTCCGAGGGACGACAAAAGAGTTGCCGACCCGCGGGAAGATGCAAAGAGCAAGTGGAGCACTTCGCTTACTAATCTCAGTCAGTCACCTGCTTCGGATACTCATATTATCGACTGGATTGAAAACAGCTTTGACGTTTCATCTATGAACGAGAGCGAAAGCCGATATTTTTCAGAGCTTGACAGTCAGATTAAGTTTTTAGACTCAATAGTTTTTAATCAGGACGGCATTGTTCTTACCGCAAAAGAAAATTACACCTTTGCAAGCAATATCGTAAATACTCAGAGATTTACAATAACAGCGAAGCTTGACGGCGAAAAGAACTATGATATAGGTTATAAATGCTCAGTTGACACAGCAGGCACCAAGGAGGTGCTTACAATTACTTTTGATAAAAGCTATGACAAGGCTGAGCTTAAGGATTTATCAATAAGCTTTGCTGGATAAAATTATTTCTGATTGTCGATTTATAAAAAAAGTATTAATTTTAATGGACTCAAGTTGAATAGTTGACTTGCAAATGATATATTATTACAAGCTTAATAATATTGTGAGGGATTCTTTTTGAAAGAAGTAGTTATTACCGCAGACTCAACCTGCGATTTACCAAAGCATATAATTGACAAATACGGTATAATAATCACACCTCTTTCCGTTTTGCTTGGGGAAAACTCATACCTTGACGGTGTAGACGTATTCCCAAATGATATATACGATTACGTTTCAAAGACGGGTGATCTTCCTAAAACGGCGGCAGTTCCTCCCTCAAGCTATATTGAGCTTTTTGAGGAGCTTACATCGCAGGGCAAGTCAGTTGTTCATATCGGGCTTTCATCTGCAATTTCATCAAGCTATCAGAATTCCCGTATCGCAGCAGCAGAGTTCGACGATGTATATTGCGTAGACTCAAAATCGCTTTGTACTGCAATGGGACTGCTTGTGCTTAAGGCTTGTGATTTAAGAGAAAAGGGATTTGATGCAAAGAAAATTGCAAACAGGGTTAATTCGCTTGTTCCAAAGGTTTCAACTACTTTTATTCTCGACAGCCTTAAATATCTTCACAAGGGCGGAAGATGCTCGGGTGTAGAACGTTTCGGTGCCAACGTGCTTGGTATTAAGCCGAGTATCGCAGTTGACCCGAGTACGGGAAAGCTCGACGTAGCAAAAAAATACCGAGGCAAAATGGACACTGTTTATAAGCAGTACATAAACGACTGCCTTAAGGACACGAAGAAGATTGATACCTCACGCATTGTTATTGCAAACAGCGGTGATATTCCGCCGGAGATTTTAAGCTTTGCAAAGGGAGTTATCGAGGGAACGAAGGATTTTAACGAAATAATTACTGCCGATGCAGGATGCACGATTTCCTCACATTGCGGACCCCGCACCCTTGCAATATTTTACATTAAGAAATAATAAGTATTTCAAGCCGACGGATTATATTGCCTGTCGGCTTGTTTTATACATCATCATTTAATTATAAGATAAATCAGGAATAATTTTCAGATGAAGGTGAACTTTATGAAATTTGGAATAATTACAGACATACATAACAATCTGCCAGCACTTAAAGCAGTGACAGAAAGATTGAATAAATTAGAATGTGATAAAATTATCTGCTGTGGGGATATAATTGGAATCGGACCGTGTCCTGAGGAAACTGTTCAATATATGATGCAAATTCCAAACTTAATTGCGGTGCGCGGAAATCACGAAAAGTATTTACTTGAAGGAATGCCAAATGAATATCCAAACGATGAAAATATGAGCTTTGAAGAAATGAAGCATCATAAATGGGAGCATAGTTTGTTATCGGCAGAGTCAATTTCATTTCTTAACGGCTTACCATATAAGATGGAATTTATTTGTGAGGGTTTTAAAATATCTGTTATGCATTATTGCATGGACAGAGAAGGGCATTATGTTAATAATAAAGCCAATTCTTCCGAAGACGATTTGAAAAAAATGTTTTCCGATGTTACAAGTGACATTATTTTATATGGGCACGACCATAACAGAAATATTTGCAAGGGCGACAGATTGTATATTAATATTGGTTCACTCGGTTGTCCTGCGCAGGACAAAAACATAGCGAGGGGCGGTATATTAAATATTGAACAGTCAAAAGTTGATATACAGCCGATTGATGTAAAATATGATGTTGATAATGTAATAGATTTAATTGACCATATAAATTATCCTGATGCAGATAATATAAAGAAATTTTTTTATGGTATATGGTAAGATGTGAACAATATAAAATAAACCGCCACGAACATTTCGTTCGTGGCGTTCAGTTTTTAGAGAAGATACAAAATTCGTTTTTGTAATTGGAACGGGAGGCAGGCTGCTTCCCCTACAATATATCAGAAGTATCATTGCTTTCTTGTAGGGGAGGATATTATCCTCCCGTTTTGCTATATGTGAAGAATTGCAGTTGCAAGCCAGAAGTATATCAGCAAAGAAAGAGCATCAACAATCGTAGTGATAAACGGTGATGACATAACGGCGGGATCAAACTTCAGCTTCTTTGCAAATATCGGGAGTGTACAGCCGACAATCTTTGCAAAAATAATTTCAATAACAAGTGTCAGGCTGATTACAAGGTCAACTTTAAGTGTTATTCCCTCCGTGCCGATCAGCAGCTTATCAATCATCCAAACCTTAGCAAAGTTTACGGCTGCAAGTGATAGACCGCAGCAAATGCCGACGCGTATCTCTTTCCAGATTACTCTGAAAATATCATTGAGGTCAATCTCGTTAAGCGAAAGCGCACGGATAATTGTTACACTTGCCTGGCCTCCTGAGTTACCGCCTGTATCCATAAGCATAGGTATAAATGACGTTAAAATAATCAGTACAGACAGCTTATCCTCAAATGCGGTAATAATCATTCCCGTAAATGTTGCACTGACCATTAAAAGCATCAGCCACGGTATTCTTGACTTGAACGTTTCAAAAACACCGATTTTAAGATACGGCTTTTCCGATGTACGCACGATAGCGTTCATCTTATGGATATCCTCAGTGTTTTCCTCCTGCAAAACGTCCATAGCGTCATCGACAGTGATAATTCCCACAAGCCTGTTTTCCATATCAACAACAGGAAGTGCAAGGAAATTATACTTGTCAAAAAGCTGAACGGCAATTTCCTTGTCATCGTGGGTGTTGATGTATATGGTGTTCGTTTCCATAAAATCTTCAATCAAATCGTCATATTCGTGCAGCAAAAGCTCCTTGACGGTTGTAACACCAATCAGATGCCTTGACTCGTCTGTAACGTAGCAGGTGTAAATAGTCTCCTTGTCAACACCTGTTCGTCTGATTCTTTTGAATGCATCCTCAACAGTACTGTCTTTTTTCAGGCTGACGTACTCGGTTGTCATAATTGAGCCTGCGCTGTCCTCAGGATATTTTAAAAGCGTATTGATTGATGCTCTTGTCTGAGAATCTGTATTCCTTAAAATCCTTTTTACGATAGTTGCAGGCATTTCCTCGATAATATCAACAGTATCATCAAGATAAAGCTCGTCGATAATCTCACGAAGCTCTGTATCTGAAAATGCTCTGATAAGTGCCTCCTGAGCATCAACCTCAAGCTCAACGAAAACCTCTGCCGCCTCCTCTTTTGGAAGCAGACGGAAAATCAGGTTTCTCGTCTCAATCGGAAATTCGTCAAACGCCGCCGCTATATCGGCAGGATTAAGCTCAATCAGTATTTCTTTTATAGCAGAATAGTTTTTTTCATTAAATAAGGAATAGATTTTCTGAGTAATTTCTTCTAATGTCATTTCTTCAATGTTCATAACAAATCTCCTTTCCTTAAAGTTTTCGTTGTCTGGGACAACTCTATGCCTCATCAAAAAACGGCACTTCCTCGGGATCATACGGATTAATAATAATTCGCCTCGTAAACAAGTAAAGCAGTATAAGTATTATTATGCCGACGATAGCGGAAAATAAAATTATGAAAAATTCTTCCTTTTCATAAAACCGTGTACCCCTGATGAGAGATGCAGTTCCGTGTTCCTCGATTTCTTTTTTTACCTCATCAACAGTTTTTTTGGCTCGGCTTACGGATATTTCGTACTGCCTTACACTGCCGTTTGATGCAATGCAGTCTATAGTCAGCACAAGCTCCTGCCCCTCATTAAGCGTTATGTCAATAGGAGATTGAGCGCAGTACGCATTAGTATCCTGCGGGACAGGGCGAATAGAAAGCCTCGTTAAATCCTGCGGTATGTATAGCTTATACTTCGTGTCGTTATCGTTAAGAGCGGGCAAAAGCTCGCCATAATTGCAATTAAGCTGAGCAAGGTGATTATTGGAGTTTGGCGTGAAAACGGCAGGATTTGAGTAAGTAAAGGTATAGATTGTACTGCCTGTAGGATATTCAATAGTGGCAGTTATACCTGTTTGCTGTTTCGTTTCGCTGTAATTATAGTCTATAAACAGCTCGCAGTCACCCTCAAGCTTGTAGCTTTCGAGAGTAGGAGAAGCTGAATTATCAATCAGCGTTACAGTGTAGGTCATATTGTCACTGCTGAATTTCTGGTCGATTACAGCATTTTTGAAGCTGATTGACGTTAAGCGGGGAAGTCGGGTACTGTCATCAGCCGAAGCCGAAAAAGGTGTTATTGTAATAACAACCAAAAGTGCCGTAAGCAGTATTTTAATGGCTCTCCTCATAACGTCACCCTACCCAACTAACGTAGATTATTTTGCAATGATATAATTGATATTCCCCATACTATCAAGGACCTTCTTGGTGCTTTCCTCGTTTTTACACGTAATGTAATATATTACGTTGCCTTGATTCGGCTCGGTCTTTTCTTCAAGCTCCTTTGTGATTGACTTGGCACTCTTCGAGTTTACGGTAATTTGCTTTTCCTCAATAAGCTTTATGCCGCTGCCGATATCATTGTAAAGCTTCTTTGACAGTGCTTCAAAGCCGTCGTCATAGTTGCCGTCAACTGCCTCGGGCAAATCGCAGCAGTCAAGCACAAAGATTGACACGCCCATATTAACTGCTTCTTCGACAATATCCTTAATGTAGCAATAAGCATTGTCGCTGTTTGGATTAAGATACGTATTGCTGCCCTCGTCGGCGTACACCGAGCCACCCTTGTAAAGCGCAGCTGACGGGTCGGCAAGAGGTGCAATATTGTCCTTATAGCAGCAGATTCTCGCAACAGGCAGAACGTCATTTTCCTTGAGTGTCCGGATTGATTTTTCCATATTGCCTGCAGGGGAGGATACTGCACCGTACGTTTCTATAGTAGCAAGGTTACTCAGATAGCTGATTGTTCCGTCACTTCTCTTAAGGTCGAACACTGCGCTTGAGTATTTATTGTGCGACAGCTCGTCAATTACAGTTTCAAGCATTACGCCGCCGTCCATAGATAAAGGAACGATAGATACCCCGTTGATTTTAAGCTCGATATTGTTTATGCTTGCAAGATCGTTCTCTGCTTCTAAATCGTCAGGCATAGAATTAAGCTGAATGTGAACATCCATAACAGCGTAACCCGTGCAGATGATGCAAAGCGAAAGAACGACAATGATAAGTCTTTTGAGAAGCTTCTCGAAATTATCCCTCGTAAAAACAAGCTTTTTGACTGTCGGACGCTTATTGTCAAATTTATTTGAGCCGCTGCCGTCATCAATGTACTTGTCGGCAAAATTTATTTTTCTGCCCCTGACCTCTTCAGTCCATTTTTGTCCTCGCTTTTTATTGTTGTAAAAGCGTTTCTTTTTCATATGCTTTTTGCATTTTCCTTTAATTCATTTATAGTGTTTTGCGGATTTTCGCTCCTGAATACTGCCGTGCCGGCAACAAATACGTTTGCTCCTGCACGTGATGCAGTTTTTATGGTTTCTGCGTTGATACCGCCGTCAACCTGAATATCAATTTGTGGTGATTTTTCTCTTATTTGCGTAATCTTCGGCATAGTGCTTTCCATAAAGCTCTGACCGCCGAAGCCCGGCTCGACTGTCATTACAAGCACCATTGAAAGCTTGTCAAGATACGGATAAACCTTGTCAGCAGGGGTGTTTGGTTTTATTGCAAGTCCTGCCCTGCAACCGCAGGCAAGTATCTCGTCAATCGTTTCATTTGTGTCATCATCGCACTCCTCATGAAACGTAATTATGCTCGCACCGGCATCAGCTATAGCCTTTACGTATTTTTTGGGGTGCGAAATCATAAGATGAACGTCGAACAGCTTATCGCACACCTTGTCCATCGCCGCAATTACAGGGATTCCGATTGATATATTCGGTACGAAGTGACCGTCCATAACGTCAAAATGTATCATTTCGGCATTTTCACACTTTTTAAGCTCGCTTTCAAGATTTGCAAAGTCTGCCGCAAGAACGGACGGCGATATTTTAATTTCCATAACAACCTCTGTTTGTAATAGTATAATTCGTCTTATTATACTTCAAAATAATGACAAAATCAAGTTAAGTCATAATTGCGCAGATCATTTTTTAATTTTATGAAATTTTCGGTTAATAATAATACTATTAAAGTGAAAGGTCGTGACATTATGACAGACAAAACAGGCGCAGACGGAGATACAGTAAAGCTCCTCAGAGAATGTGATTCAGGAATTAAAATGGGCATTTCTGCTATTGATGACGTAATTAATGATGTTCAGAATTACGATTTCAAGACGCTCCTGAGTGACAGTAAAAGCCAGCACCAAAAGCTTCAGGAGGAGATTGATATGCTCCTGATTAAGCACGCAGATGACGGCAAAGAGCCGAGCCCTATGGCAAAAAGCATGAGCAAAATGAAAACGAATATGAAAATGGCGTTTGACGGCTCAGACAACACGATAGCCGATTTGATTACGGACGGCTGCAATATGGGCGTTAAATCTCTTTCGAGATACCTTAATCAGTATCAGAGTGCCGACAGCAAGTCAAAAAATATTGCCTCTCGTCTTGTTGACATAGAGGATAGGCTTTCTGTTGATGTAAGACAGTTTTTATAAGTGTAAAACGTATAACGAATCCCTCCAAAACGGGAGGCATATTGCCTCCCCTGCAATCGCAGGGAAATTTTGCTCTTTCAAAACATAAACACCCGTTGCATATAGTATGCAATGGGTGTTTTTTAATCTTGTTATTCATTATTATCGGATTTTGCCTTTTCTGCCTCTCGCTGAGCCTTTCGCTCGGCCCTCTTTTTCTTTGCCTTGTAGCTTTTGAGCTTATCTAAATGCTCATCCGGTGTAGTGCAAGTGCCGAGAGTTACTGCCTTGTCACCGTACATACCGTGGAAATCCGAGCCTCCTGTCATAAGAAGCTTTTGTTTTTTGCATATTTTTGAAAGCATTTCGATATCTTCATCACTTGCCGACGGATGCCATACCTCAATTCCGTCAAGTCCAAGCTCTGTATACTTTTCTATCTCTTCCGTATTATTGTACATAACAGGGTGAGCGAGCACCGCAATACCGCCTGCACCGTGTACTTCTTCTATAACTTCCTTTACGTCAGGATATTTTACGGGAGCAAGCAGATTAGTCTCACTTTCACGCGAGAATAATGCGTAATAAAGCTCTCCGAAAATCTCGTCAGTATATCCGGCATCAATAAGAGCGTGCATAATGTGCTGCTTAAAAAGGTTTGTTGAGCCTGTTGCGTGGTTAATGATGAAGTCGGTTGAAACCGGAAAGCGTGCCGCAACCTTGAGCATCATTATCTGCCCTGCTCTTTTGCGAGCTACAGAGGTTCTTTTGCAAAGTCCCTCAAGCCTGTTGGGGGTATCGGCGAGATAGCAGAGAATATGTACCTTTTTGCCTGCATCATAGTCAAATGCCGAAAGCTCTACGCCTGAAATTATTTCAACACCGTAGCGCTTGCCGATAATCTGACCCCTGACGATACCTGCAAGACAGTCGTGATCCGTTATGGCAATAGTGCTTATTCCGCTTTTTTGTGCAATTGATATTAAATCCTCTATACCAACTGAACCGTCACTTAGTTTTGTATGGCAATGTAAATCTGCCGCCATAAGTTCTCCTTTCAGTAGTGGTTGATAGTCTAATGGTTTTATAGTAAATACTGACAGTGAAAATTTAAATTATAAACAATTTCTAAACTTTAAACAGATTCTAACATTTTTTGTTATGAAATTCAAGGTATTTAAACATAAAAAGTTTTATAATAGACAACTTTTGATAAATAGACAAAATTATTCAACTATTTAAATATATATTGAGCAAACTGACGGGAAGTCCTACGACGTTTGAATAATCTCCGTTAATTTTTTTAACAAAAAGTGCACCGCCGTTCTGAATACCGTAAGCTCCTGCCTTGTCCATAGGATCGCCTGTTGCGATATAATCCCATATCTGCCGATCGGAAAGCTCAAAAAATTCTACCTTTGTTTCGCAGGAAAAGGTCGTTTCTTCTTCGCCTTTGATTATCGTTACACCTGTAAAAACACTGTGCTCTCTGCCTGAGAGCATTCTGAGCATATCAAATGCTTCCTGCTCGTTTTCAGGCTTGCCGAGGATTTTTTCATCAAGTGTAACAACCGTGTCTGCACCTATTATTATATCCGTGCCGTTTTTGAACGGCTGAGCCTTTATTTTTGACAGATACTCTACTGCGTCTTTTGGTGATATTCCACTTGGCAGAGCCTCGTCAACGTCGGCAGTCTTAACCTCAAAATTTGTTGTTATGAGAGAAAGAAGCTCCCTTCTTCTTGGTGATTTTGATGCAAGTATAATCATATTAATCTTCCTTATTTAAGCTGTCGGTAATATAGACCCCTTGTATATTTTCTGTCATATCCGATTTCGTTTTTGTATAAATCCATTATTCTCTCAACTTCTTTTTGACTTTCGGTTGAAAAATAGAAGTGAGCAAAGTCTGCACTGACCTCATTCATTCGATCAAGCATATAAATCGGTACACTGTTGAGAATTTCGACACAGGGATAATCACTGCATATTACAGGAAATTCTATGCCCTTTCTGTCTGTCAGGTGCCCGTTTTTATTACATTCATAACAGCTGATACTGCTTTTTACAGGGCAGTTTCTTGTGAGCATAAGCGGTACCGAGCCGTAGACAATCACGCCTGTATTTTCAGCATTGATATTTGCAATCTGCGTAGTTGTCAGCTCAAAGGAAAGTATCGGATTATCAATCTGCTGTGCCGTCAGGGAGTTATAAACGTTAAGCCCGAAATCTCCGTACACCTCATAACCGAGCTCTTTAGCAAGTGTATACGAGCCGATATTACCGCAAAGAGCTTTTGATACTCCTGCTTTCTTTAACTTTTCCAGCCGATTTCGCATTTCGTTTTCGATACCGAAAAGACCTCTCGGCAAAACGACTCCTGCACGGTTATCAACAAAATCCTCAAGCGAGGAATCCATCGGTATAAACACGTGCTTAAACGGATGCTTGTCGGGAATCTGCTCTGCAGAGCGAAAGCTTGCAGTCAGGTACTTGATATTCTTCTTGGCTGATGCAGAGCTGACAGGTGTATACGGCTTTGCTATGATTTCTCTTTTTTCTGTTTTTACAATTTCCTCGATTGCTCTTCTGCGAAGCTCGTTGATTTTTGATACGGGCAGAATAAGCCCCTCGTCAAGCTCAACGCTGATGTTGTTAAGATAAAACTGAGTTCCTCCGAGTTTGCCGAGTCTTTGCGAAAGACCTTCGGCAGTCATTGGCTTGTTTATTGCCTTTTCGGGAATATCGGTGGTGACAGTTATTTTTCTGCCGAGTGCAGATGACGTAAGGCTTGTCGGCTGATTTTCTCTGCAAATCAGCTCAAAATCTATCGGTATAAGAGGATTTTCGTTGTCGTAAGTATGACTGATTTTGCTAAGCACGTCTTTTGCCATAACTACGTCCTCTTTTTGCCTTATGCCAAACATATCACTGCCACGCCTGCCGGTGAGGTAGCCGTCCGTAAAACCGCTTCGTGAGAACACACTGCGAAGCTGATGAGTGTTCTCCTCGGTCAAGGTGCCGTTTATTGCCCTTTTTACGGCTGTGACGGCAGCTGCAACGTATTCAGGGCGCTTCATTCTGCCCTCAATTTTTAAAGACATAATGCCGTCAAGCTCTTTAAGGTGTCGGACAAGGCTTAAATCCTTAAGCGAGAGCGCATATTCCTTGCCGTCATTTTTTGCCGTAAAAGGAAGTCTGCACGGTTGAGCGCAAAGTCCGCGGTTTCCGCTTCGTGAGCCGAGCATAGAGGAGAGATAGCACTGACCTGATACAGACATACAAAGTGCACCGTGCACAAATATTTCAAGCTCTAAATCAGTGCTCTTTTGCATTTCTTTTATTTCTTCAAGAGTCATTTCTCTCGGCAGAACGATACGGCTGAAGCCAAGTTCCTTAGCCTTTCCTGCTCCGGCAGGCGACATTATGCTCATCTGGGTTGAGCCGTGAAGCCTTGCCTGAGGAAAATGCTCTCTTATCATTTTGGCAACTCCCAAATCCTGCACGATAAAGCCGTCAATTCCTGCCTTCATAGCATCCTTGACAGCGTGATATACGCTTTCCATTTCGTCATCGCTAATGAGAATATTCAGCGTAAGATATACCTTTACGTTTCTTTCGTGGCAGTATGCTGCAGCATCACAAAGCTCGTTACTATCAAAATTGCCGGCATTGCGACGGGCACTGAAGAGCTTACCACCGAGATAAACTGCATCAGCACCGCTTCGTACACCGGCAATTAACGACTCCATACTGCCAGCAGGAGCCAAAATCTCAAATTTCATAAATAGTTAGTGTCCTTATGTCAATTTCTGTTTGACAGCTTATCACGAAGCTCAGTGTTTTCACGGCTCAGACGCTCAACCTCACGTCTTGAAACCTCAACCTCCATACGTGATCTTGCACATTCTTCAAGATAATCCTTAATCTGTGCACGAAGATTATCTGCGGAAGCAGAAGCCTTTTTGCATGCATCTGCCTGATTAAGAGCCACAAGAACAGCCGCCTGTGTTGTAGAAAGAGATGGATTTGCATTGCAGCAGCTTCGAATTTCCTCGCTTACAAGCTCTGCAAGATTTTCTACGTATTCACTGTCATCGTTTGTGATAATAGTGTAGCTTGCACCACATATTTTTACCTGTACTCTGTTTTTATTCATATTCGACACCCTCATTTAACAATCGACAATTTTACTTTTTAAGTATATCAACAAACTGCAAAATTGTCAATGAACTATATACTTATTATTAGTAAAAATACAAAATATCATAATTATTTTTCCGAACGCATATACTTAAATACATTAACGTATAAGCACATTAACGTAAAGAGAGTGATGTTATGAAATTTTACCCGGAGGGGAACAACAAGGATTTGTGTAAAAGGTTTAATACTATTGAAGAAATGAAGCAGGCAATGATAAACGAGGAAATCATTGAGGGCAAGGTGCTATTGTGTGACAGAGAGCACAATATGCATATTGATTTAGGTGCCGCAAGGGGAATTATTCCGCGGGTTGAGGGTGCAGTCGGTATTGAAGAGGGTACTACGAGGGATATTGCCCTGATTTCCAAGGTCAACAAAAAGATTTGCTTTTCAATAACAGGCTTTGAAAAGGACATATACGATAATTATATTGCACTGCTTTCTCGCAGACAGGTTCAGCAAAGGTGTATTGATGAATTTCTCTCAAAGCTTGAGGTCGGGGATATTATAGATGCAACGGTAACACACCTTGAACGCTTCGGTGCGTTTATTGACATAGGTGCGGGCATTAATGCACTCATACCGATTGATATGCTTTCTGTATCAAGAATAAGCCACCCGTCAGAAAGACTTTCCGAGGGTGACACAATCAAAGTAGTATTAAGAAAAAAAGAGCCTGAAAAGCTGACCTTTTCACTAAAGGAGCTTTTAGGCACATGGAAAGAAAATGCAGACAGGTTTACCGACGGCGAAACTGTTACGGGAATTGTCAGAAGCATTGAGGATTACGGTGTATTCGTAGAGCTCACTCCGAATCTTGCAGGACTTGCAGAGCCGCTTCGCGATATTTCCGTAGGTCAGCAGGTTGCAGTTTTTGTTAAATCTATCATAGAGGACAAAATGAAAATAAAGCTTGTAATTGTTGAAGCCTTTGATAAGCCGGAGGCACCTCAGCCGATAGAGTATTACATAGACGATAATCATATTGATTTCTGGCAGTATTCACCACAGTCGAGCGTAAAACAGATTTTTACAGAATTTATATAATATAAAAAAATTTGCTCCCTCGGCGCAGTGTGCGTTGTACACGCGCCGACAGAGCAGAGAGGGTAGGAAATTCATTTGAGTGTTTATGTCATTTTTAAGGGTTTGACTTCTTCTTTCTATTCCTCAGAACAATCATAAATACCATTCCGCACACACCGCCGATGGCATTCATTATCAAATCCGTCATAGTGTCAACAAGTCCGACGTAGCCGTATTCATTGTTATATTTGGATAAATCGAACATAGCCGTTTCTGCGCCCTCTTTTGCAAGCTGGAGATTAGTGCCGTGAAGAGTGTCCATAGCAAATTCATAAAACTCCCAGCCTACTGCAATTGAAAGAGCAAACATCAGGCTGAATATTGCGGCAAGTGTTGCGGCGCACTGCCCCTTTTTTCGCTGAATGATAACGGCGAAATCGTATCCAAATACGGCGCATACTACTCCTGAAAGCATATGCATCATATCGTCAAACCACCATAATTTGTCAAAAAAGCCGAGATATGAGCCGATAACGATTCCGACAAAAATAATAATATTCAGCATTGTCTGGCTCAGAGGAGGTACTTCTTCTATAAAGCTTCCGTTTCCGAAAATCTGAAACATATCCCATAAATGTGTAAAAATAAAACAGAATACACTTTCAAAGCCCATTACCAAATCGCCGTGCACGAAGGAATAAGCCGCACATATAATCATAGATATTCTCACGATTATCCAAAAAACAAATTGTGCCTTAGGTATTTGATTAATAGGGTCTTTTTTTATTTTATATGCCATATTTAACCTCGCTTTTAGTAGTTAAAAAAATAATAACATAAAAATATAATAACACATATGAATCAAAAGTCAAATATTAAATAAAGATAAACTTTGTTATAAATCGTAGATATTAGCCTAATGTTCTGTTATAATTTTACAACACAGATAATGCACAATTTAGCGCATTATGTTCAATATGTTGGGAGATTTAATTATGATTGAGTACACAAACAAATACGACGTAAGAAAAACTATGTATGAAAAGTTTGCAGATTCTGCCGCTCAGCGTGCTGATTTGCCGTGCTTTTACTACTACAACAACGTAATCAGCTGGAAAAAGGCAGAGGAAATGGTAGACCTCTGTGCAGCAGCACTTCTTGCTAACGGCGTCAGAAAGGGCGACAGAGTTATCATCTGCGCACCTAATATGCCTCAGTGTATTACAGCAATTTACGCTGTAAACAAAATTGGTGCTGTCGCAGCAATGCTTCATCCGCTTTCCGTAGCAAACGAGGCACAGTATGCAGTTAATCTTGTCGGAGCAAAATTTGCTTTTTGCTTTGACGTCAGCGAAAAATCCTTTAAGGGAATGAAAAATCTTACACTTGTTCGCTGTAAGACGGCAGGATATTTTCCCAAGACACCGTACGGCTTCATAGCAAATCAGGTATATAAGAAAAAGATTAAGGGCAAGACTGCTCCTGCAACAGACGTACGCAAGAATATTGAGTGGACGGAATTTCTTAAAGAAGGCAAGAAGTATCTTGACGACGGCGGAAAGGTTGAAATTGCCACAGATCCCCTTGCTGTTGCCGCAATTATGATGACGGGCGGCACAACAGGTAATCCAAAGGGTGTACAGCTTTGCAACGAGGCTATAAACAATCTTTCATATCAGCTTGTTGATGTTGTTGAAACCGTGCTCGAAACAAAAACAGATGCCAATACAGACGCTATGCTTACTGCTCTTCCTGTTTTCCACGGTTTCGGCTTTGCGCTTTGTATGAACGTATCAATCTGCACGGGTATGCCTCAGGCTCTCTTCCCCCAGTTTGATGCTAAAATGTGCTCAGAAGCCGTTAAAAAATACGGCTTGAACTATATATTCGGCGTGCCGGACTTCTTTGAAAAGGTTCATAAGGCAGGGTACCTCAAGGGAATCGATATGTCTAATATGAAGCTTATCGGCTCAGGCGGAGACGTTGTACCGTATTCTCTTACGGAAAAAATGGATAGACTTCTTAAGGAAAACGGTGCAAAGTGCCATTTCGTTTCCGGCTACGGACTTACAGAGTGCGTAACAGTCTGCTCATTTACAGACCCGAGAAGAGAAGCACCTCAGGGATGTATCGGTATTCCGTGCTATAATATTCAGGCAATGACCGTTAAGCCGGGTACTACCGAGGAGGTCAAGGGCGAGGACGGTGAGCTTTGCATCTACGGTCCTACTCTTATGGAAGGCTACTACCACGACCCTGAGGAAACTGCTAAGGTGCTCGTTAAGCACGAGGACGGCAAGGTATGGCTCCATACGGGTGATATGTGCTTTATCGAGGAGGAAACAGGCGATATTTACTATCGTCAGCGTCTTAAGAGAGTGTACAAAATCAGCGGTTACCTCGTATATCCTTCCTTTATTGAGGAAGCGTACAGAGCAATGGCAGAGATTTATGACTGCTGCGTAATCGGCAAGGGCGAAGAGGGTCAGACACAGCTTAAGCTCTTCGTTGTTAAGAACAAGAAGTTTGATACTGACGACGATGAGGCATTGAAGAAAAAGATAGTTGATTTCGGTATGCAGAATCTTTCAAAATGGTCTGTACCGAAAGAAATTGAATTTATCGACGAGCTTCCGAGAACTAAAATCGGCAAGGTAGACTTCAAGGTTCTTAAGTAACAATTACATAAACAGCAAAACGGGAGGATATCATCCTCCCGTTAAATATTGCACTTAAGCAAAAAACAGCTTGAACTTAAGTCCAAGCTGTTTTTGATTTATTATTATGTATTATTTAGAAATCACAGCCTGTACCCGGTGAAGTCATGCTCTTGTCAGGAGCTTTAGTAGTTGTCTTTGTTGTAGCTGTTGTATCTTCCTCTTCAGGCTCTGTTGCTTCTGTTGTTTTCTCTTCTGCTGTGGTGGGTTCATCTTCTGTTGGCTCTTCAGCAGGAGCGGTTGTAGTAGTTGTTGTAGTTGTAGTAGTTGTTGTAGTTGTAGTGGATGTTGTCGTTGACGTTGTTGAAGCATCGTCTTCCCAATCTTGAACGTTTTCGATAACATCGCCGTTTGCAAATACGTTTACACTTACTGCTGCAGCTGATGCAATAATCAAGATTGATAATAAAATTGAAAGTAATTTTTTCATTATGATTCCTCCGATTTGGTTTTAAGTATATATAATAATACCACAAAAAAGTAAAAATGTCACACTTTTTTTAAAAAAATTTATATTTTTTTGCTTAGTAAATTTTTACAATACCTGAATTTATCTGTCTATTGATTTAGCCCGGCTATTTTTGTATAATAATAGGTAACATAATTCGGAGGGCTGAGAATGGATTATAAAAAGCTTTTTGAGCCTATGAAAATAGGCAAGGTTGAAATAAAAAACAGAATAGTAATGGCACCTATGCTTATGGGCTTTGGTCAGTTTGACGGCACTGTTACCGAAAAAATGGCTGATTATTACGAGGAGCGAGCCAAGGGCGGAGCAGGACTTATTATTACGGAAATCACGAGAGTAAACGACGTAACAGGTGCATCTGCTTTCGGTCAGCTTTCTATGAGCCACGACAGGAATATTGACTCTGCTAAGATGCTTGCCGACAGAATTCACAAGCACGGAGCAAAGCTTTTCATCCAGCTTCATCATCCGGGCAGACAGAATCTCGGTCTGTTAATCGGTACTGTTCCGCTGAGCATTGGTATGGACAAAGCCTTTCCGTTTTACAACAAGCTTCTCTATACGATTGTTCCTGTAGGCAAGGTGCTTATGGAAAAGCATATTGTCCCGAGAGTAGTTTCACCCTCAAAATGCGAAAGAAGCTATTTTGCAGACAGCGTAAACAAGGCACTGTCTGCCAAGCAAATCAAGGTGCTCATAAATCAATTCATTGATGCAGCCGAAAGAGTGCAGAAATCGGGTGCTGACGGAGTTGAGCTTCACGCGGCGCACGGCTATCTTATTCAGCAGTTTCTTAGCCCGAACACTAACAAGAGAACTGATGAATACGGCGGAAGTCTTGAAAACAGAATGAGATTTCTACTTGAAATAATTGCAGGCATTCGCAAGCGCTGCGGTAAGGATTTTCCTATAATCGTTCGTCTTACAGTCGATGAATGCTATTCCTTTATCGGCAAAAAGGGCAAGGGGTATGATCTTGCAGAGGGTGTTAAGATGGCAAAGCGTCTTGAGCAGGCAGGAATTGATGCGATTGACGTTTCCTCTGCAGCGTATGACACCTTCAATTACTGGCTTGAGCCTACCTCATTCAAATGCGGCTGGAGAGCATATATGGCGGCTGAGGTCAA
The DNA here is from genome assembly GCA_022511225.1 of Eubacterium sp. Classification (GTDB taxonomy): domain Bacteria; phylum Bacillota; class Clostridia; order Oscillospirales; family Acutalibacteraceae; genus Eubacterium_R. The sequence continues at coordinate 6,703 of JAFLRZ010000003.1, read as the reverse complement.
AAAGAACGTCAGCATCCCCGTTCTTGCGGCAAATCTTATCAGAAGTCCCGAGCAGGCAGTAAGTCAGCTTAAAGACGGCGTACAGGATTTCGTTTCGCTCGGCAGACCGACTATTGCCGATCCTCATTGGGTTCAAAAGGTTGAACAGGGCAGACCCGAGGATATCAAGAGATGCATATGCTGTCTTTACTGCATTGAAAGTATGATGAATAATGCCTATAAGGGCAGTCATGGTAAATGCTCTGTTAACCCGTTTGTTGGCAGAGAGGCACTTGAGCTTAAAAAGGACGGTGACGGCAGAACTGTTGTTATTGTCGGTGCAGGACCTGCCGGACTTATGTCGGCAGAGCTCCTTGGCAAAAGAGGATTTAAACCGATTGTAATTGAAAAGGGCAAGCAGTCAGGCGGTCAGCTTTTGCTTGCAGCGGCTCCTCCTGATAAAGAGAAATTTTTGTGGTGTATCGAAGACCTTGAAACAGCGGCAAAAAAGAACGGTGCCGAATTTGTTTTCAATACGGAAGCTACGGCAGATATAATAAAATCATATAATCCGTATGCAGTTATTTTTGCCACAGGTGCAGTACCTGTTAAGCCAAAGAGCATTGCAGGAAGTGAGTTTGACAACGTCTACACACCCGATCAGATTCTGACAGGTGAGGTAGCGCTTAAGGATAAGCGCGTTGCCGTAATAGGCTCAGGTATGACGGGACTTGAAACAGCAGAGCTTCTTTGCAAGGATAACAGCGTTTTCGTTGTTGAAATGGCAGATGAAATTGCACCGGGCACTTGGATGCAGCATAAAGACGACGTTATACCTAAGCTTAAGGAGCATAACGTTGAATTTTATACAGGCAGAATGCTTACTGAAATCACAGCCGATAAGATTAAAACTAAGGGCACGAAGAAAAACGCTCCTGCCCAGCTTGCCGACTGCGATGCAGTTGTGCTTTCACTCGGAGTAAGAAGTGAAAAGAGCATATATGATGATATCAAAGCAGAAATGAAAAACGTGTACGTTATCGGAGACGCCGATAAAACAGGCAGAATTGCCGATGCAACGAATGCCGCACTTGATACTGTTTTGAAGATATAACAAAACAAAACTGACATCTGTAATGCGTAGGTGCATTAACGAAGTAAACCACAAACAAAAATGTTTGTGGTTTCTTTAATTATATGAATTACGTATGTCAAAATCCGATGCTCGCTATGGTATTATATTTATAATTTGCTAAACAAACTGGAATTTGTCTACTTAATAAAATACATAACTTCATCAATCGTATGTATTACTTCTCACATTTTCAATGGAAACATTATCGCATGTGTCAAAGGATACGGTTCTGTGTTTTGTTCCAAAATAGTCACCTTGTGCTTCTACCGACAAGGTGAGTCCACTGATCAGTTCCCGAATCTGATTCTCGTCGAGATTTCCGATATAGACCTGTAGGATAATGCACGCCCGCTCTGATGATCTTCTCCAAACACGAGTTGTCACCACTGCGTTCGCATCTGTTACAAACAGGATGTTTTCACTATAATTTTCAGCGTTTTAAGAGTTGCGTCTACGGTGTACTGATCTATAAATCCCGTGTTTTCCACTTCAAACCAACAGTATAGATCTATAAAATCGTTCGGGTCATCACTGGGCAACTCGCCATTAAATGACCAAACGTGCTCATAATCAAACATTGTTTCTGCCCGAAAGCGCTCAACGATGTATTCAATGGTATCCGTAGCATCCCAAGTAACACCTTCGACATTGACTGGTGATGTCTTTATCGTAAAAACAACCTGTGTCAATATTATTGCAATTAACATTGTTGCAAGTAGCGCAGGAATGGTGATGCCTATGATTCTGAGAAAAGTTTTTTTATTGATTTTCATATCTATTCTTCCTTCATAAATTCCAGTTTATCTGTTCAACAAAATTATATCACAAAACAAACCGAAGGACAATAGGTCCTTCGGTTTGTAAACCTTCGTTATGGCACCTCAGCTAAAAGATGTCAGTTTTATTTTTATCTCACGTTTTTGAAATATATTCATCAAGCCTTACCACCGTATTTGCGTAATTGCTTTTTACGATAATGAAATTGGCAGACGGGTCATAGTTATCGACTGACGTCACGTTGTTGTAGCTCCAACGGTCGATGAGCGCAACGAAGTCGGATTGATGAATAAGTCTTCTTGCAATTGCTTCCTCTTTTATTTTTTAAGAATTTCCTTTTGTGGAATATTCATATACTTTTTCTTTTGTTCTTCAGTTCAATTAAACCGAAACCGATTCCAAATAATGCAAGTGGAAGCAGAACAGATAAAATAAAACTAAAAACATTGTTTATGTTTTCAGAAAAAGTTGAATAAAACACATTTCCTGCTGAAGCAAAAGTATTCAACCCGGATGATACTGTATTTATAGAAAAAATAATTGCACATATTATTAATTGTAATTCAAATAGAATTATTCCCAATCGTATTTCTTTTATATCAGTAGTGCAGCCTATTAGAATACCTGAAATTATATATACCACAAAAAAGACAATAATTAAATTTTTTGAACTAAAGGCTTCAAATAAACTAATAATTGTGAAAACAGCAAGAGAAACCCAATAGGCGATAAATGGTTTTAAATTGTTTAAAACAGTTTTCATAATAATTCATTCCCCTTTCATTAGCATAGAATATTTATAACAGAACGAACATCCCCTGTGTACTGATTATAAAATGAAGAATCATATTAATATAGCATTAATATTTTAGTACATCGGAAACACCTCTTCCATCATAAACTTTAGTAAAGTTTTATTAAAGAAAATATCCTCTCACATATATAGCGTATTTTTTTGAAAAATGGGAACAACTACTTTAGTCTGTGTAAAATTATATATTATTCAACAAGCTTCGCTGCTTCTGATTCAAGCTTTTTTGAAAAGCGTTGATAGAAGAATGAAATCAGGATAAGAATTGCACCGAAAGCGAAATATGCAGCAATTTTCCAACCCGAATTAAGATTAAAGGTATCTACAAAGCAAAGCTTTGCAAAAGCACATAATATCAGCACAAGTCCACCTGTTCTGATAACGGTAAAGCGCTTTCTGAAACCTATTACAAGAAGAACACACGCAACGGCAATATAAAGTGCACTGATAATTACGCTCGAAAACTCAACATTAAAGTGGTTCATTATAGTTGCCGTAATCAGCGCAAGAGATGTTACAGAAATTGCCAGAGTATAAATCCACGAAGCTCCTTCTGCACGATTTATTAAATCCAGAACTGAACGGGCAAAATATATTTCAGCACCTATATTAATTACAATCAGAACGATTATGTTTATTACCTCGAGCCATTTTGCCTCTGCAGGTTGACCGTAATATGAGATTGCATCATTATAATTATTGACGATATCTACCATTACAAAGGTCGCAAGCAAAGCAAGAATCCCGATAATATTGCTGAAAATAGTTGAAGCTTTGTTTTTTAATATTCCAAACCTTATACTAAAGCTTGTTGCGCAGGCAACAAGTATAATAACTGCAGTATCGAGGAAGTTGGACGATATTGTTACCGACGGATGATTTCGGAGACAGAAATATGCAAAGCAAATGCAATAAGTTGTAAGTATTACAGACAGTATCTCGGTAAAGTAATAAATTTTTCTGTTGATTTTTTGTTCTTTTATTACTAAAAGGCCGCTTATTGAATATATCCAGAAGCATGCAGAAATCACAGCTATTGTGATAACATAAAGCACTTCTGAATAATAATTCAGTTCTAACACAACCGACCAGATTATAGACAGCAGCATACATGCCAGACCTGCATATTCGGGAATTCTCAGCTTTTTGTTTATGCTGACTATAGCAAGCACAGCGCCTTCAACCACCCAGCTTATCGGTGCATATTCACTTCCGAACATGAAAGGAATAATCAGCATTGAGAATATTAATGCACCGCCGGAAGTGATAATTGACGACAAGCGGGATTCATTACTGTCCTTTCTTGTTGTAAGCATCATCAGTACACCATAAACAAGCGCGAATACGAGGAACACTCCACCGGTCAGATATGAGGCAAGCTTTTCGTTATTTACTGCATTCTGCATTGCTACGCCGATCGAAACAGCTCCGCTAAGGGTATTCAAGGCAAGAAGCACTGAATCGCCGGTTCTGAGCGGTATGCCTTTAAATATTTTTAAAGAAGGCATTAAGAGATAGATTACAAAGGAAACAACAGAAAAGGCCGCTGAAAGAGGTAATGCATAAGCGTAACCGGGCAGTGTTTTCACTGCGGCTGAACAACCGATGACACCACCGATTGCCACCAGATGAAGACCATAGCCGATAAATTGAGCAATATGCCATTCTTTGTTGTAGCTAAGAAAAAACAACACAACTGCAAGAAGGACGAAGTATATGCAGGAAACAGGCAGAAATGTTTTATCCGCTGCAGCATTGTTATAACCTATCATATACAATGCAACCACAGGCAGATAACCACCCACTGCTGCAAAGGCGCAGACGACCTGATTTTTCACCTGATTAGAAAGGAAAATTGCTATTGCCGTAATAACCACGCAAAGTATAAATGTAATTTTAACGCTGTATAATTCAAAAGCAAAGTAACAGGTTGCCGTCGCAGCATAGAGGGTTGCAACGCCACCGCTGATAAGTGTTGTTGAAAACACAGTCTTTTCTTTTTTATAAAACAGTTCGCCGATTAAAATAAGAACAATACCGAGAAGATAAATTGAGCCACCCTTGAATATATCGGACAGATGAACGTAAGCAAATCTGCCCAGCATTATTATACCGATAATGAAAAGGAGAACACCTGCTTTACCAAGAATATTAAGACCGATGAAGCTTTCTATGTTTTTCTGCTTCAAAGCAACACGCTTTTCTGCATCGGTAAGCGCTTCATTTTTAAGCTTATTACCTTCTTCAAAGTTTCCTTTTATAACTTCCTGCATCTGAGCAGAGCGAAAGCTTTCAATTTCTGCTTTTCTTTTTTCAGCTTCTAACTTAAGCTCGTTTAATTGAGAAAGTATATCTTCGAATTCATCCGTACCGTATTTTTCAATGGCGCTGATTGCTTTTTCAAGGCTTTCTCTGCAATTTTTTTCATACACATCAAGTCGACTTTCAAGACCTTCATCATTCTGATAGTATACTTTTTCCAGCCTTTGCTGAGTGCTTTTGAAAACAGACAGCTTTTCATTTGCCATTCGTGCAAACAATGCCGACTTTGCAGTTGAAAGATCTTTTTTTAGGCTTTCATTTTCGGATTTCAACTGTGCTTCAGATTGAAGACTTCTTTCATAGCTCGATTTCAGGAATTCATTTTCTTTTGCAAGCTGCTGAGAATCCAATGCAGCGGCTTCAACTTTTATTGAGTCTAATAAGCTTTGTTGCTGAGTGATTAATTCATTCAGCTTTTCAGTTTTTGTAGACATAATCACTCAACTCCTTTTCTACGAAATATGAGCAGGCAGTTACATAATCATAAAAATATACATTTTTGTCATTATCCATAAAGAACTCACCAAGAGCCAGCTCTGAAAAGCTGATGTTGCTGTCCGGTATGTTTATATAAACTGTTGCCCTTCGAGGATTATTCCCGAGAAAAGATTTGGTAATTAACTTGTCAACGGGCTTGCCTTTGTTCTTATAATAGTTGACGAAGCAATCAATAACCTTACTGCCACTATCATCATTATAATAGAAATCAATACCAAATTTCTCGTTATTTACTATAGTTTCCTCAGCAAACCATAGCTCATCGATATTTTTTACAGCGAGGATTTCATTTGAAATTTTATCATTAATATAGAAATATCGTTTGTTATCTACGTTTAAGATAACATTTTCCGTATATAAGCAGCATTGTACGAGAACCTTATGTTCTTTGCCGTCCTTATCAAAGTATGTTGCAAACTTTTCGTCTGTATATTCAGAACCGCCATAAATGTATTCCATGGCATATTTTTCAAAAGAATCGGGCACAACAAACGTTTTATCTGAAAAAACAATCTTCGTACCTTCACTGCCTGCGTCCTTAATGCTTTTGTTAATATTTTTGTCTGTTTTGATTGTTAAAGAAATCAGTATTACAAAAGCAACGGCAACTGCACACACAGCAACAGATATCAAAAGTGTACGTTTTCTACTCTTTTCATATTCAGCGAGCTTTGAACTCAGCAATACATTTTCTTCGTTAAGCCGTTCCATTTCTGCATTGTTTTTTGCTGTATAGTCAGTTTGCTTTTCTTCAAAGCCTAAGAGATCATTTACATCTACCTTAAAAATTTCTGCCAGCTTCAGCATTGTTGCAGTTTTGGGGATTGCTTCTCCGTTTTCCCATTTCGAAACAGCTTTGTTTGAAACGCCAAGCATTTCTCCAAGCTCTTTTTGCGACAGATTATTTTTCTTTCTTATCTCATAAATCTTGTTTCCAAAATCAATGTTATTCACATTATTACCTCCCTGTACCAATAATGCCAAATAAGTGTTCTAATGTCAATTCCAATTCAAAAATATTTAGTCTACTTTCAGTTCAAAACCAAATTTTAACCTATATTTGATTTAAACAGGTTTAACAGATTAAAATTAACAAAAAAAGAGCAGAGAATATCTCTGCTCTTACTGGTCGGAGTGACAAGACTTGAACTTGCGGCCCCCAGACCCCCAGTCTGGTGCGC
>JAFLRZ010000029.1 GCA_022511225.1 Eubacterium sp. | reverse complement strand
ACCCCCGACCTTTTGGTTCGTAGCCAAACACTCTATCCAACTGAGCTACCGGCGCGTATTGCACATAGTGCTTTTTTGCTTGACTAATATAACACATTCAGCTGTAAAATGCAATACTTTTTTTCATTATTTTAAATAGGATTTGATTTGATGTAGTTTTCAAGTATATCTGCGGCAGAGGCTACTATATCGGCGCAAGGACGCTTTTTGTAATATTCAGGCGTTCTCGGTGATGGAACAGGACTGTCTGCTCCCGTTATGCTCAGATTAAGCAGCTCTCTGCACACCAAAGAACCGTGCTGCTCCCTGAACATATTGGCAACCTCCTGAACACGCTTGTAGACAGATGCCTTATTTTCGGGATAAAGAGCAGAGATAACGAAGGTCATACCTGATACGGCACCGCAAACCTCTCTTAATCTGCCCATACCTCCTCCAAAGCCGACAGTCAGCTTTTCGATAAGCTCCTTATCGAGCTTCATTTCGTCAGCAAATGCGAGTGCAACAGACTGCGAGCAATTAAATCCTTTTAGGAATAATTCCCTTGCCTGTTCCCCCTTGCTCACTATTCAAGACCTCCGTCAAGTACTTCGGTCTCTTCATCTTTCTCTTCGGCTGTTGTAATTTCATTGAAAACTGCTGAAATACTGATATTTTCAGTAGCGGTGAAGCTGTATACCGTAGAACTGCTTATTTTTTGACCGTTGCTGTACCAACCTTCAAATTCATAATCACCGTCAGGGGTTGCAACTATTGTAACGTTTGAGCCGTCCTCATAAGTGCCTGCACCTTCAACGGTTCCTCCGCCCTTACTGATAAGCTTAATAGAATAGGTTTTAAGCGCAGTTGTAGTAGGCTTGGTAGTTGACTCTGTTGTTGTTTCTTTGGTTGTTGATTCTGTAGTGCGCTCGGTAGTGGGCTGAGTGGTAGAGTTAGATGTGCTTTCGGTTGTTGAGGTTGAAGAGCTGGTTTCCGATGGATCGACGTTACCCTTTTTTGCCTGTGCAACGAGGACTACCGACACAATAATTGCTACTAAAACTACTGCAAGAATCGCAATGACGATAATGCTCTTCTTTTCAGCCGACTTGCTGTAATCATCAGGTTGCTTGTTACTGCCCTGATTGTCATTCACCGATTGTACGTCTGTCTGCTGACTTCTGCCGTCGCCTACAGGGGTAAATGCTCTTGTACCGTCATTGTCATTTGTGTCGCTTATCTCTTCCTCGTCGTAAAGAGGTGAGCCGCATATTTCGCAGATATATCTGTTGTCATCATTGTTTGTACCGCAATTTTTACATCTCATATATAAAACTCCTCAAAAAAGAATTGTATCCAAGTCAATAATTAAATACATTATATCATTATGTGCGTGAAATCTCAACAAAAAATCGTAAATGTAAAATAAAATCGTATATTTTTTAAAATTCTATTGACATTTTGGCAATTTTAATATAAATTTTATATGTAATGTTTTAGATAAAACTAACGTACATTCAGTACAATATTGAAAGGGGAACCCTAAAATGAACAAATTTGTGAAAAAGGGACTGAGTATTGCTCTTGCAGTAGGTCTTATCGCTACCTCATTTGCAGGTTGTGCTAAGATTAATTACGTAACAGGCGGAGCAATCAAAGCTATTCATGAGATTAAGGACGGCAGCTGGCAGAACCAAGAGGAGGCTGCATCGGTTAATTCAGATGATGATCCGGTTGTTCTTGAGGAATCATTCAAGGAAGGTACATACGGCGGAGTTGAGTTTAAATCTCTCGAGGACGTTGCTAAGTACTACGTAGAGGCATATGACTATACAAAGTCGCTTACTGCTGAGTACATTCAGGAGGACGGCTCAAAGGCTACATTCTATAAGCTTCTCGGCGATGAGGATATGGTTTTGGGTGACGTTATGATTGACGGTAAGTCAAACTCTCTTATCAACAACCTTGTTCCCGGTATTGCAGGCGGTCTTTTCAAGCCTAATACATACGGTCTTGTTCCTTGCTACAATAGAAATCCTGATATGGATAATAACTCAGAAGATGCAAACAAGAAGGCTGATCATGACTTCAGAACATCAGGCGTAACTGCTGAAGATATTCTTGATGCTAACATCAAGGATAACGGTGACGGCACTATCACAATGATTATTCAGCCAAAAGCAGGCGAGATGAGCACACGTGGCGATGACTCTGCAGGCCGTTTCTTCGAGGTTCTTGGTGACATCGGCGGTGTAATTGCTGACATTGATATGATTTCATTCACCCAGGGCGATGCTCTTGATAACGTTAAGGTTACATACAAGGGTGGTACTGTAACAGTTAAGATTAATACAGAAACTAAGGAAATCATCGAAGCTGATTACAATATGCTCGCTCACATTGCAGTAACACACGCATCCATAGCAGTTATCAAGGATAAGAGTGCTTCTCTTATTATTACTTACAAAAACCACTATCCTGCATCTGATCAGTATTTGATGGAGAAGAAGGGTATTAAGAGAGCAAACTAATTTAAGTGAATATCTGACAGCTCGGAATTTCCGAGCTGTTTTTTTGTCTTGAACTAAGTTATTAAATGTAATAATAAATTAGTTGATAATATCAAAAATTTATAGTATAATCATAATGATATATTGTAGATAGGAGATAATCTATGGAAAAAATGCCTAATATGAATTATGATGCCGACGAGGTAATCAATGAATTCAAAGAAAAAATCAAGTGGCCGAAGAGTGACGAGGTGCAGGTAGTGGTGAAGCCTGATAAACTTCCTATTCGAATTTTGCTCTCGCTTCTGATAACTGTCATAGCCGGCGGTGCGTTGTACTATATGATGCTTCCGGCACTTAACATTCACGACTATAATCTTTTTGTTTACGTAATAACCTTAATTATCGTTTTCATTGCAGCCTTCAGCTTTGTATGCAGAGCTAACAAGAAGATTGAACGCAAGGAATACGTTAAGAAAAAAAGCGTAGTACCAATTGCAATTATAATCGTAATTGCTTTGATTATGGCAGTAGGCTACGTTGTCGGTATTACGCTCTTCAGAGCATCATCATACAGTAATCTTATGACTATTGAGGAATCAGACTTTGAAACTGATTTTGCAGACATAAGCTATGATGAGGTACCAAGACTTGATGCTTCAACTGCTCACACACTTGCAGACCAGCAGCTCGGCTCTCTTTCGGAATACAAGAGCCAGTACGTAGTATCAAACACGTCTACCCAGATTAACGTAAATAACTCGCCCGTAAGAGTTGCGTATCTTGAATACGCAGGCTTCTTTAAGTGGGTTAATAACACAAAAAACGGCTTGCCTGCTTATATGTATATTGACCTTGTAAGCCAAAAGGTTAAGGCTGTAAACTGTATGGATGAGTTTGGAAGCGGAATTAAGTATTCACCGTCGGAGCTCTTTAATGAAAAGCTTATCCGTCACATTCGTTTCCAGTATCCTACCTACCTGCTTGACACACCGAATTTTGAAATAAATGATGACGGCTATCCGTATTGGATTACACCTGTTCTTGATAAAACTATCGGCCTTTTCGGTGGTACAGACGTTAAGGGCGCAATCAAAACAGATGCCCTTACAGGCGAAAGCGAATACTTTACTATTGATGAAGTAAGAGATAACAAGAGCCTGAGCTGGATTGACGTAGTATACAGTGAAAGCCTTATTCTTGAGCAGTACAATTATCATGGAAGACTTCAAAACGGTTTCTGGAACTCGATTTTTTTCCAGAACGACGTAAATATTGCTTCTAACGGAAGCGGTAACATTGCAATGGATGATGACGTATGGGTATACACCGGCGTAACATCTGACGAGTCAGATACGTCAAACTTCGGCTTCGTGCTCTGTAATCAGAGAACGAAAGAGGCAAGATATTACAAGAATGCCGGTGCTATGGAGGATTCTGCAAGACAGTCTGCAATGGATGCCGTTCAGAACTACGGATATTCTGCAACCTTCCCGATTCTTCTCGGTATTGACGGCACACCGACCTACTTTATGTCGCTTTGTGCAAACGGTAACACAATCAAAGGCTATGCTTTCGTAAATCTTGAGGATAAAACTATCGTAGGTACGGGACTTCTTGATACTGCAAAGAGTGACGCAAACGCACTTAACAATGCTCTTGAAGGATACATTGATGCACTTGAAGCAAAGGGCGACGTAGTCAACAAGGACGACGTTATGATTGACGAAACACAGATAGCAGGCAGTGATGACGAAACAGAGCCTGATGTAAATGCTCCAAAGCCTGAGAAAAAGGTGCAGAGCGTAACAGGTGAGGTCAGTGCAATCAAGACGTCTGTTAATGACGGCAACACCGTTTACTACTTGCAGATTGACGGAAAGTATTACTACATTAAGGTAACAGACTGTATGGAAGTTCTTCTTATAAACAAGGGCGACACTGTTACAGTTGAGTTTGAAAAGTCAGATGATACGTTCGTTCCGGCATTATCGGTTAAGGTAAAATAAATATCAATACCCGCTGTGTGAGTACATACAGCGGGTATTTTTTATGCGGTAATTTCATATTTATTCTTTGGTGATGAGAGTGAAGTTAAATGCAAAAAATATAAATAACTATATTTCATTTATTTTGTTAGCATCTATTTCCGTTATTTTTGTAGCGATGGGAAGTTCGGCAAAGCAGGGAGCATTAAACGGTCTTGCGCTTGCACAGAACACGATTATACCGAGCCTGCTTCCGCTTCTTATTATTTTTCTTACTATAATGAAAAGCGGAGCAAACAATGTGATAACAAAGCTTTTCGGCAGGCTTACAGTGGCACTTTTCAATCTGCCTGCAAATACTGCAAGTGCAATAATTTTCGGCTTAGTTGGCGGATATCCGACAGGTGCGTTGATAACACAGGAGCTGCTTAATAATGACGATATAGATGTCAGACAGGCGAGAAGACTTCTGCGCTTTAACTTTTGCGGCGGATGCGGCTTTATAATTACTGCTGTAGGTACGATTACGCTCGGAAGCCTTAAGGCGGGCGTGCTTCTTTTTACTGCTAATGCTGTCAGTGCAGTTATTTTAGGCTTTATTCTTTCATTTTCTGAAAGCAGAATTAAATATGAGCCGTTTTCTTTTTGTGAGGAAATGGGCTTTGGCAATGCGTTAAGCTCAGCCACCTCCTCATCAGTTTCGTCTGTTTTGAATATTACGGCATACATCGTCGTTTTTTCTGCATTAAACTGCACTTCATCAATTTCAAGCCGACTTATGCCGCTTATTGAAATCACAAACGGCGTATGCTGTGAAAGCTTTGATTTGCCGACCTTAGCGGCATATCTTGCCTTCGGTGGCATATGTATTCATTTTCAGCTCATACCGATTATTGCATCGGCGAAGATGAAATTTATTGACTTTTTTTCTTTCAGGGTGCTTTCGGCTCTGATTTCCTATGCTGTCTTAAAACTGCTTTTACTGATTTTTCCTATGGAACAAATGGTATTTTCGAACGGCAGTGAAAGACTTGTAAATTTTTTCAGCGTCAACGTTACTTTATCAGTGTTGATGGTGATAGGATGTTTTGTTCTTATACTTGACGTATCCTCGCACAAAAATAAGCTTGCCTGAGTTGTAAATATAGTTAATATATGGTATACTATATCAGTTATAATATTACTTAATTCAGAGGAAATTGTATGAAATTATTAGTTATTGACGGCAACAGCATTGTAAACCGTGCTTTTTACGGAATAAAGCTTCTGACCACTAAAAAAGGTGAATATACAAACGCTATTTATGGCTTTCTTAATATTTTGCTTAAACTTAAAGATATATGCGACCCCGACTGCATTGCAGTTGCATTTGACGTTCACGCACCTACGTTCAGGCATAAGATGTATGATGCATACAAGGCAGGCAGACACGGTATGCCGGACGAGCTTCGCTCGCAGATGCCGATATTAAAAGAGCTTCTTAAAAATCTCGGAATTGCCACCATAGAAAGAGAGGGCTGGGAAGCTGACGATATTCTCGGCACTCTTGCAGAGGTTTGCCGTAATAGCGGTGACGAATGTTTTATTGCAACAGGTGACAGGGATTCACTTCAGCTTGCTCACGGCGGAGTAAAGGTGCTTCTTGCACGCACTAAAATGGGACAAACTGTTACAGATGTTTATGAGGAAAAGGCAATTGATGATGAGTACGGAGTAACCCCTCAGGAGCTTATTCAGGTGAAGGCGCTTCAGGGTGACAGCTCAGACAATATACCGGGTGTAGCAGGTGTTGGCGCAAAGACTGCACTTGACCTCATTCACCGTTTTCACACTATTGACTATATTTATGAAAATCTTGATGAAATAGATGTTAAAGCAGGTGTCAGGGCAAAGCTTGCAAATGACAGGGAAAATGCGTACCTTTCGCTCGACCTCGGCACAATCCGTACCGATGCACCGATTGACCTTGATATTAACAGCTATAAAATCAGCGAGGGGGACAAGCAAAGAGCAGTTTCGCAGTTTGTAAGGCTCGAGCTCTTTTCACTCATACCTAAATTCGACCTTGATCCTAATAAAGCGGCAGAGAATGAGCTTGAAGAAACCGCACCGAGAGAAATCACGATGCTTACTTGCGATAATGCCGATTCTCTTCTTGACAGAGTTCGCGGTAAGGACACGTATTTTTACCCCGTTGTCATTGACGGAAGCATTACGGATTTGTTCTTTTCCTTTAATGATGAAGTTATCGTTATGCCAAGTGAAACACCTGAATATTCATATTTTGTGCGTAATTTCTTTGCTGATGAGAACACAAAAAAATATAGCTATAACACTAAGGAATTACACCGCCTTGCCTGCAAGTATGACGTGGAGCTTAAGGGCGTTTGCGGTGATTTGATGCTCAGTGCATATCTGCTCAGACCGAGCGACAGTAATTATGATCTTGAGCATCTTTGTGTTGAATATTCCGTGCCGATTCCCGAGTACCTTAACGCTCTTGGCGAAAAGGATATAACTGTATCACTCACCGCCGCTCTTAAACCGTTGTTTGACAAAACAAACAAGCTTCTCAGCGAAGCAGACGAAATGGCTCTGCTTACGGACATTGAACTCCCGCTTTCAGCCGTGCTTGCACAGATGGAATATGCAGGCTTCGAGGTTGACCGAGAAGGTATTGAGCAGTTTGGCAAAATGCTTGGTGAAAGGATAAGCGAGCTTACGGCTCAGATATATGAGAGCGTCGGCAGAGAGTTTAATATCAATTCACCAAAGCAGCTTGGAGTGGCTCTTTTTGAGGATTTAGAACTGCCGTGCAAGAAGAAAACTAAGACAGGCTACTCGACTAATGCGGAGGTGCTCGAGGGACTTGTTTATGCGCATCCGGTAATATCGCAAATCCTTGAATACCGCTCAGTTTCAAAGCTCAAATCAACGTACTGCGACGGACTTCTCAAGGTGATAGAGGAGGACGGTCGAATCCACACACGCTTTAATCAGGTTGAAACGAGAACAGGCAGAATATCGTCATTAGAGCCGAATCTGCAGAATATACCGATTCGTACCGAGCTTGGCAGAGAAATGAGAAAATTCTTCATTGCAGGCAAAGGTAAAAAGCTTGTTGATGCTGATTACAGCCAGATTGAGCTTAGAGTTTTGTCTGACCTTGCGAATGACGAAGTGATGATAAAAGCCTTTAATAACGGCGAGGATATTCATACAATTACAGCTTCACAGGTGTTTAATATGCCTGTCGAAATGGTAACTAAGCAGATGCGAAGCTCTGCAAAGGCAGTTAATTTCGGTATCGTTTACGGTATCGGTGCTTTTTCGCTTGCAAAGGATATCGGTGTCACCAACAAGGAGGCTAAACAGTATATAGACAATTATCTTGCAACCTACAGCGGTGTTGATAAATATATGAAAGATATGATTGAGCTTGCTAAGGACAGAGGGTACAGCGAAACACTGTTTCACAGAAAGAGATATTTGCCTGAGCTTTCCTCAAGCAATCATATGCTTCGCACCTTCGGCGAACGAGTTGCAAGGAATATGCCTATTCAGGGAACTGCTGCAGACATCATCAAGATTGCAATGGTCAAGGTTTCCAAAAGGCTTAAGGATGAAAATATGAAATCAAGGCTTATACTTCAGGTGCACGATGAGCTAATCGTTGAAGCACCTGACGAAGAGGCAGATAAGGCACTTGCTATCGTAACCGAGGAAATGGAAAATGCGTGTAAGATGAAAGTTTTATTAAGGGCAGACGGCTCGATAGGTGATACGTGGTATGATGCACACTAAATCAAATCTTTTTCCGTCTGGTTGCGTTATAGTCAAAATCCCACTCGGTCACATACCTGAGTATGCTCCCGTCAATGCGATTTTGCCAAGCCTTGCCATACGAAAAAATCTTTTGATTAATTCTTAGTTATTTAACGAAAAAGAGAATAATTATGAAAATTAAAGTTTTTACTGAAAAATATCTTGACGATGTTTATGAGATAGAAAAGCTCTGCTTTTCAAATCCTTGGAGCAAGGAGGATTTGGAAAAGCAGATAGATAGCGTTACCTCTCATTTTTTGGTTGCAGATATTGACGGCAGGGCAGTCGGTTATATGGGACTGCAGATTTTTACAGGTGAGGGATATGTGACAAATATTGCAGTACTCCCTGAATACAGAGGCCAGGGAATAGCAAAGGCACTTATCACCGAGCAGATGAAAAACGAAATGGATTTCATTACGCTCGAGGTGCGCGAAAGCAATACCCCTGCAATAAGCCTTTATGCTAAAATGGGCTTTGAAAACGTCGGCATAAGACCGAAGTTTTACACCAACCCAACCGAAAATGCAATTATTATGACGAGAAATTTAGCTAATAAAGAATTATGAAAAACAAGAAAGAGAAAATAAAAAAACCAACTGAATTAAAAATTAAATGTGCAAAAATATTCAAGGAATATCTCAAGGACTACGCTGCTAAAAAATCCTGCATTGTGGAATTTGAGCCCGAAAGCTATGAGTATGATTTTTCACTCGAATGTACTATCAGGTACAATGATTTTACTGTTGTAATCAAATATTTCAATAATAAGTTCTTACCTGATTTTGACATTGATTTTTACTTCGTATACGAAAACAGTGACGAGCATTTTTCAATATATGATATATTTAATCTCTTTGATATAAAGGACTTTAACTACTATTTTTATAACCATTGCATAGATGAAAACAGTATTGTTAAAGCACTTTCTGAAATTACCGGTGCAATTTATAAATACTATTATGATATAAAAAAGGCTGGAAATCAGGAGTATCTGCCACGTCTTGTATGGCAGTGTAAGGATGATAAGAAAAAAGCAAACGGCAAGGAAATACCTGAAGGCGATTTATTTGATTTTTCTCATATTATATATCGTACCACAACGGCAAAGACTAAGGAAAAACTGATTAAGAAGCTTGAAAAGGCAGAGGCGGATGACGAGCTTTTGCTATATGAAAAGCGTCTTTTGCAGTATCTCAGGAACGGTTACGATGTCAAGTATTCATCCTCACAAGGCAATGAATCAGACAAGATATTCCGCCGCATTCGCATAAAGGTTAATTCCGCTATCTTTTTGGCTTGTGCGGCAGTAGTTACGGCAATTGTGCTCATTAGCTACAAGGTGAATTTTTCGGGAGCATACGTTCCATTTGATGAATATTTTTTAGGAGTGCCTGTTCAAGTGACTCTTGCCGTGGCTGCTGCTATTACGATTAGCATTTTGCCTATTATTACGATAGGGAGAAAAATAAGTATAGCTTTGTGCACTGATGATGTAAAGGGATATGCGAGGGCATTTTACAAGGATATGAACGGCGAAACGAAAATTGATAAGATCGTTAATAAAGTCCTTACACCAATAGGTGCAGCGGTTATGGCGGTTTTCTTTTTGCTCGGTGCTACTATAAATATAGGCTTTTTTGACGATTACTTTAAGATTTATTACTTCCCCACAAGCTATGATGTACAAAAATATGATGACGTTGAATTTGCTCGGGTAATTCATCAAGGCTCTGCAGATGACTATGAAGAATTTGAGGGCGTGTGCTATGCAATTTTGTGGGAAGATAATTATTATCTGCTTGACGAATGTGACGAGCTTAACGAAACTGATAAGATGATAAAAGATATTGCTTATCGCTACCAAAAGGAGATAAAAGAGATAGACAATATTGACGTTTTGCATGAAATGTACCCGGAGGAAACAGAATGAAAAAACGTGTTTCAAAAGTGTCACAGGAACTATATAACAAGCAAATGGAGCTTGTGATACCGATATTTGAAGATTATTTTACAAATTATTACTCACAAAACAGACTGATAAAAAGCTATTCCTTTTATAATATGAAGGATATGGCAGGCTTTTCTGCCGTGCTTGAATATGATAATTTCCGTCAGTATGTGAATTATCATATTGGCAAGGGCTTGTTTGGCGAAAATACAATTAATACCTGCTTTGAATTGGAGTTTAACGGTAATAAATTTCTCTGCCATTTTGTTGATATACTCAATGAGGTTGACAGTGACGATTTGTCGTTTTACACCTATGATAATTGTCTTATTAAAGAGGATATTGAAACGGCACTAAACGGTATTATGGAGGCTACCAATAAGTATTATAGCGAAATCAGCAGTATAGCCGTTTCACAAAATCGGGTAAAAAGTATTTATGACAATTATGCTTCTGATGAATATGATGGCTCGCTTGCAGAGATTGAAGAAGCAGCTGACTTTGACTATATCTTCTATGGCAATAAAACATCGTATGATGAGCTATCAAAGCAGCTTGCTGTTGAATTTAAGAAGGGCAGACTTGATGAAGGCTATCCCAAAAGAGCGTACAGGGTCCTTAATAATATGTCTCGCTCTCAGCTTAAAAAGGCAGAAAAGGAAAGAACTGTAAAATCAAAGCTCCCTCTTTCAGCTAAAATTATTATGTCAATTCCGTATGTTGTGTTTGCAGTTGTTTTTGCTGTCATATTTGCTGTAGCTTTTCGTTATATCGATGCTCAGATATACAGTGAATGCGTGGCAAGGAGCAGCAGTAGTGATATAACTGTATTTGTAGGTGTATTTCTTGGTGCTGTAGCCGGTGTGGTTTTTTTCTCATTTTTCCCTCCCAAGACTTATAAGCTGATAGCAAAGGGCAAAACTTATGAACAGATAGAGCAGACGTTATATTCATCTGCCACAGATTCTCCGCTGGCTTATGTTACTATTGTAGGAGGATGCCTGTTAATATTTGCTTTTTTTATTTGTATGTTCAGCTTTAACGGCGCCGGCTTTACTGAAAATTCTGTTATCTACAAGGAATATGTCTTCTCGCAAAAGCAGGAATATTCCTTTGAGGATATGAAAATATGTGAAATTGAAGCAACCTACGATGATGGTGATTATCACGAATATATCGGGACTGCATATGCGTTTAAGTTTGATGATGAGTGGTATGATTTTGGTGTTCCAAATGATGAAGAAATGCAGATAATTCAAAATAATATCAAAAAATATAATATAAAAGTAGATAAAGCATATTCAGTTGATAGTATTGGAAAAGGACAATAATTTATGAAAATTTTAGGTATAGAATCCTCCTGCGATGAAACTGCGGCAGCAGTCGTTGAGGACGGAAGAATTGTTTTATCAAACGTAATAGCTACCTCATTAGAGGAGCACAAGTTGTATGGCGGTGTTGTGCCTGAAATCGCCTCGCGACGTCACGCTGAAAGCATCAGCGGTGTCGTTAAAGAGGCACTCGTACAGGCAAATTGCACTATGGAAGATATTGATGCCGTTGCCGTTACATATGCTCCGGGTCTTATAGGCGCACTGCTTGTAGGTGTCAATTTTGCAAAGGGTCTTTCGCTTGCATCAGGTACACCGCTTGTACCTGTTCACCATATCAGAGGGCATATTGCTTCAAACTATATTTCAAGTAACGTTAAGCCGCCGTTTCTCTGCCTTATTGTCAGCGGCGGACATTCGCATATCGTAGCCGTCAAGGATTACACCGACTTTGAAATTATAGGCAAAACGAGAGATGATGCCGCAGGCGAGGCTCTCGACAAGGCAGGCAGAACGATGGGTCTTGCATATCCGGGCGGTGTGAGCATTGATAAGCTGAGCCCTGAGGGTGATGAAAATGCATTCAAGTTCCCGACTCCAAAGGTTACGGGAAGTCCCTATGACTTTTCGTTCAGCGGACTTAAAACCTGCGTGATAAATACAGTTCATAATGCCTCGCAAAGCGGAAAAACTATTAACACTGCCGATTTAGCCGCTTCGTTTCAGAAGAGCGTTGTTGACTGCCTTATCAAAAATCTTGAAAAGGCTGCTCAGGATTACGGCTACAGCAAAATAGTAATTGCAGGCGGTGTTTCGGCTAACTCAAAGCTCAGAGCAGAGGCTCAGTCACTCTGCAGACGGCATAAATGGGAGCTTCATCTTCCCGAGCTTAAATATTGCGGCGACAATGCGGCTATGATTGCCTCTCAGGGTTATTATGAATTTATCAGCGGAGTAAAGTCCGATGAAAGCCTGAATGCCTATGCAACAATGCCTATTGATAAAAGCTACAAAAGTAATTAAGCAGGGGTATGCTTATTGTTACATTTTAATGAATTTTTAACACAGCTATTGAATTTCAGGCAGAAAATGGTATAATTACAATGGCAAAAAGTTAGTTAAACTTTTGTTTGTTATTGCAATTATAATTTAGTTAAAGGAGAATACCGTATGGAAACAAATCTTACAACAAACAAGTCCTTACTTGCTTGGCTTGATGAGAAGATTGACCTTCTTAAGCCATCAAATATTGTCTGGATTGACGGTTCTAAAGAGCAGATTGATGCTCTTAAGAAAGAAGCAGTAGAAACAGGCGAGATGATTAAGCTTAACGAAGAGCTTCTTCCTGACTGCTATCTTCACAGAACAGCAGAGAACGACGTTGCTCGTGTTGAGGATCGAACTCTCATCTGCTCAAAGAATGAAAAGGATGCAGGTCCTACAAATCACTGGATGGATCCTGAAGAGTGCTACAAGATGCTTTATGACATTGCTGCCGGCTCATACGAAGGCAGAACAATGTACATCATTCCTTATTCAATGGGTCCTGTAGGCTCACCATTCTCAAAGATTGGTGTTGAGATTACAGACTCAATCTACGTTGTTCTTAATATGAACATTATGACAAGAATCGGCAAGGCTGTTCTTGACTGTCTTGGTGACAGCGATGACTGGGTACGCGGTATGCACTGCAAGTGTAACGTTGACCCTGAGAACAGATGGATTTGCCAGTTCCCTGAGGACAACACTATTATTTCAGTTAACTCAGCATACGGCGGTAACGTTCTTCTTGGTAAGAAGTGCTTTGCTCTTCGTATAGCTTCATACCTTGGTAAAAACGAGGGCTGGCAGGCTGAGCATATGCTCATTCTCGGTCTTCAGAAGCCAAACGGAGATATTAAATATATCTGCGCTGCATTCCCATCAGCTTGCGGTAAAACAAACCTTGCAATGCTTATTCCTCCTGAGGGATATGAAAAGGCAGGCTACAAGGTATGGTGCGTAGGTGACGATATCAGCTGGATCAGAAAAGGTCCTGACGGAAGACTCTATGCTATCAACCCTGAAAACGGCTTCTTCGGTGTTGCACCGGGTACAAATATGAAGTCAAATCCAAATGCGCTTAAGTCAACAATGCAGGGTACAATCTTCACAAACGTTTGTCATAACCTCGACAACAATACTGTTTGGTGGGAGGGTCTTGACAAGAATCCGCCAACAAACGCAATCGACTGGAAGGGCAATCCTTGGAACGGTCAGGAATCAGAAGAAAAGGGTGCTCATCCAAACTCAAGATTTACAGCTCCTGCTGTTAACTGCCCTTGTATTTCAAGCGAGTTTGAGAATCCTCAGGGCGTTCCGATTTCTGCTATCGTATTCGGCGGACGCAGAGCTAAGCTCACTCCGCTTGTATATCAGTCAAAGAGCTGGAATCACGGTGTATTCGTAGGCTCAATTATGGGCTCTGAGACTACTGCTGCTGCAACAGGTGCAGTTGGTGTAGTTCGCCGTGACCCAATGGCTATGATCCCATTCTGTGGCTACAATATGGGTGACTACTGGAAGCACTGGATTGAAATCGGTGAAACTCTTGATGCTGACAAGGCTCCTAAGATTTTCAACGTAAACTGGTTCCGTAAGGATGACGAAGGTAACTTCTTATGGCCGGGCTTTGGCGATAACCTTCGTGTTCTTGATTGGATTATCGACCGTTGCGACGGTAAGGTAGATGCTCAGGAAACTGCTATCGGTTATCTTCCATATGCTAAGGACATCAATATTGACGGTCTTGATATGACTGAGGCTGATCTTGAGAGCATCCTTGACGTAGATAAGAATGCTTGGGAAGAAGAACTCAAGGGTGTTGAAGAGCTTTATGCTAAGTTCGGTGACACTCTTCCTGAAGAGCTTTCAGACATTCTTTCAGAGGTTAAGGGAAATCTTAATAAATAATAATGCGACACCCCATTCAATCGAATGGGGTGTTTATACTTTTGAAAAAGGGCATAACTGAGCCGAAATTGTATTGAAAATAATTTCTCTGTAGGTAACGGTGACCGCATCGTTGTGTGTGCGGAGTATCTTATAAACGAAATGAAAACAGCTTCTGAAAAATCAGAAGCTGTTTTCAAATGGGGGTAAATACGATGTATGTTAAAAGGCTGAAAGCAGATGCCCTCATCCTTGATTGCCTGAGAATGATACGGTATATGGGTCTGCGCTTTGATTAACTTTTATTTTAACGGTGTGAAGCGGTACACTGTTTCTGACCATAGCACCCTTTATCATAAAGAATGCCACCTTTCGGCTTAAGTCCTCGTAATCAACGTTGAAGATTTTTGATGATACGCGCTTATTGAAAACATTAATAAGGGGTCCCATGCAAAATGCCGTAATCACAGTGCCGAGTCCGATATTTTTGATAAGAGAGAAATCAAGTGAAATAACAGCTTCGATTCCTCCGCCTACTGCAAGTCCGATTAGAATTACTATAATGTCAGTAATTACTCTTACCCACTTGTAATCAAGCTTAACTCCGCGGCTGAGCATAAAGCCAAGTGCGTCGTACGGACCCACACCGATATTTGCCGTAAAGAATAATGAACAAGCAAAGCACAGAATTATTATTCCTGCAACGAGAAGGGGAACACGTACCGCAAGAATAAAATGATTTCTTACCATAGGCTCAATGAGCTTTTGGAAGAACTCGCAGGCATAACCGCAGCCAACCATATTAAA
The DNA here is from genome assembly GCA_022511225.1 of Eubacterium sp. Classification (GTDB taxonomy): domain Bacteria; phylum Bacillota; class Clostridia; order Oscillospirales; family Acutalibacteraceae; genus Eubacterium_R. Next base: position 10,345 of record JAFLRZ010000029.1, on the reverse strand, counting down.
TGCCGTTCCTACACCAATTAAACCTCTGTGTGCCACAATGACAACGTACAGCAGAATAACTGCGTTTACAATTAACTGAAATGTGCCGAAGCCTATGCCGAGTGTGCTTGCTATATTCATATTCATTGATGTGAAAGGATCAACACCAAAGCCGGAAACAGAGAATAATGAAATGCCGAGACCCATAATGATAATGCTGATAAAGGAGAGAACAATGCGCTTTATCATATTGTGTTGAACAAACATATCCTTGACGTACGAATATGCTTCATTTTTAACGTGTTTCATAATCCAAACTTCCTGAACACTTTGGTATTTGTCCTCTCTTGACTGACATTATATGCTTACGAGATTAAAAATCAAGACCTTTTCTGCACTTTCTATTACCGTGCCATATTGCACAAAGAATTACTAAAATAATTGTACAAATTGCACAAAGAACGCTGCGCAACAAAAAAGGCTTAAAGATATCTTCAAGCCTTTTCTGTCTGCTTAATTCAGTCTTATTCCATCTGTTTTCCAAGAAATGCTGCTGCTACCTGAACAAGCTTTATGTCTGTTTCAGTTGGAAGCTGGTGCTCCTCATCCTCAATCATGGCTACTGCACCGCTGACGTCTCCGCCGTATATGATAGGGTATACAATATTCGCCTTTCTTTCAAAGCCCTCAATAGCGTTCATACTCGGCACAACGTCTGTCGCAATATGAATTGCTCTGTTTTCCATAAGCTCCTCAAGATTTTTTGTAACTCTGCGCTCTAAAATTTCTCTCTTGCTGATGCCTGATGCCGCAATAACGTGGTCGTTATCCATAATTGCGATAGGCAGTCCGCCGTTTTTGTGAAGCACCTCTGCATACTGGTTTGCGAATGAGGAAAGCTCACCAATCGGTGAATACTTTTTAAAAATCACTTCTCCCTCAGCATCGGTAAATATTTCAAGAGGGTCACCCTCCTTAATACGAAATGAACGTCGAATTTCTTTGGGAATTACAATTCTTCCCAAATCGTCAATTCTCCTCACAATACCTGTTGCTTTCATATATAAATCTCCTTTACATTTAAGTCGTGATGTTAGTATTTGTAAACCGAGAAGATTTATACTGTCTGAATTTACTTTAATAAACAATTGTGGTAAAATAATTGTAAGGCGGTGAAATTATGATCAAAGCTACGTTCAAAAAGAAATCTTTTTTGAATATTATATGCCTGCTTTGCGGATTGTTCTTAATATGCCTATTTGTTTATATAGGATATAAAGATAGTGAAGCAACAACCGGCGGTATATTGGCAGGCGTTATTTTTGGAACGGTTTTTTGCATATTGGGCATAGTTTTTATGCTCTTTAATTTCAAGGCTTATCTTTACATAGAAGATGGACATATCAAAGGCAGATATAACTACTTTAGTACAATTAACTGTGATATTTCAGACGTTGATTTTGTATTATCGCAAACCAACACACTTACGATCCTGCTTAAAAACGGCAAGCGCCATGTGATTATGGGGGTTGAAAACTCATGGGAATTAAGTTCTGCAATACGTCGGCAAACATTTAAATTTGAATCAAAAGCACCTGACGACGTGCTCATTGAATTGAAAGCAACACAAGCCGCCCGAAAAAAGGAGTTGTTTTGGGTTTTTGGCGGAATTGCTTTGATGTTTATAAATATCTTTATTGCAGTACTTTTGACCGATGGCAAGGAGATGTACGACTTCGGCAAAGTCGATTGGAGTCTGTTTGCTGTGATGGGTGTTATTGAAACGCTGACTTTAATTGCAACATTTTGTTTTGCAGGAAAGTGCGGTAGGCAGATGTTCCGTATTGATTACCTCAAATATCAATTAAGGGGTGCGAATATTGCCGCTCAGCCTCTCCCTTCGGGGAATCCGATACGAGTCTATACGGACGAAAATTATACCGTTCGAATCGTTGTATTTGGTTACCCGAACAGCGAAGAAGTCTACTACTGCGTACAAGAGTTTTTTGAAAGCGAGTTTCGACTTGATACCGTGTATACTTCCGAAATCTACGAAAGCGAAGAGAGTCTTACCGAAGAAAAAGATTTTTATATCTTTATTGATATTACCGAGTATTTTCAATAAATTAAGCGGAGTGAATTTCACTCCGCTTTCACTATTATTTAACAAGGTCAACAGAAATTCTTGTTTTAGATAAACACATACGCTATAATAGTATCAAATTCTTATTTAATATAAAATTAATTTCAGGAGGAACGATATAATGAAAAAATTGATTTCACTGCTTTTGGCAATAGTGCTGATGATGAGCTTTTATTTAAGCTTCAGCATTTCAGCTAACGCAGAAAGTTTGTCAGAATCGACGGTCAATTTCGATAAGGACAAAACCTCTTTTCAAATTCTTGAAGAAATAAAAATCGGTTGGAATTTAGGCAATACTTTTGATTCGTGGGACGGGGTTGGACTTGAATCCGAAACATCGTGGGGAAATCCTAAAACTACTGAAAAAATGATTCTCGATATTAAGAAAATGGGCTTCAATACAATCAGAATACCCGTAACTTGGTCAATCCATACCGAAGAAGGTAAAATAGACGGCGAGTGGCTTATGCGTGTAAAAGAGGTTGTGGATTACGCTTATAATAACGGTATGTACGTCATTCTCAATTCACACCATGATGACGACTATTTTGACATCGGCGCCTGTGTTGAAAATGAGAATACATATGAGGCTAATATCAAAAAGATTTCTGACCTTTGGGTACAGATTGCTAATGCTTTCAAGGATTATGACGAGCGATTGTTATTTGAAACAATGAATGAGCCTCGTGCTAAGGGCAGTGAAAAAGAGTGGTTAGGCGGAACGGCTGAGGAACGTGAAGTTGTGTACGCTCTTAATGACGCAATTGTAAAAGCAATTCGCACGACAGGCGGTAATAACGAATACCGACATATTTTAATTCCCGACTATGCTGCTAACAGCAACACATCTATTCTCAAAAAAATGAAGCTCCCTGACGATGACAGAATCATTGTTTCCATTCACGCATATATTCCGTATTCATTCGCAATGGATGCAAACGGACCTACCGAGTTTAGTAAAGCAGATAAAAAGGAGATTGATAAGCTTTTCAGGAATCTCAATAAAATTTTCATAAGCAAGGGTATTCCTGTAATTATGGGAGAATTCGGTGCAGTCAACAAAGATAACCTTGATAATCGTTGTGCTTGGGCAGAATATTACGTAAAATGTGCCGGACAATATGGAATCCCGTGTCTTGTGTGGGACAACAACATAGAAAAAGAAATCGGAGCAGAATGCTACGGACTTTACAACAGAAACACAGGAGAGTGGTATTTCCCTGAGCTTGCTCAGACAATGATTAAATCAGCTGATGAAGCTGTGAAAATTACAGATAAAGCAAATACCGACATAACACTTCCGATTGTTTTTATTGTAAGCGCTGTAATTATTTTTGTACTTATATTAATTTTTGTAAAACGAAAAAAGCATTAAAAATGCGGTTGTAATGCTAATATAAAATGAATATAGCATCAGCTAAAAGTAAAGGAGGGAAATTTATCCCTCCTTTACCTTTGTAGCTGCTTTCATGGAATTATCCCTATTTCAACTGTTCGTAAGCGTCATCATCAACAGGCTCACACCACTCGTTAGAGGTATCCGTGCCCTCAATCTCAAAGGCAAGATGGGCAAACCAACTGTCCTTTGACGCACCGTGCCAATGCTTGACCTCAGGCGGAATGTTAATTACGGTTCCCGGTGTCATACGAACCGGAGCTTTTCCCCATTCCTGATACCAACCACTACCGCCAATGCAAATAAGCATCTGTCCGCCGCCGCTTTTTGCGTGATGAATGTGCCAGTTGTTGCGGCAACCAGGCTCAAAGGTCACGTTGAAGCATGGAGCTTGAGTTTCGGACACTTGTGCCAGATAGCTCTGTCCAACGAAAAACTGTCCGAAAGGGTTTGGCTCTCCAACAGGTAAAAATATCTCTTTCTGAAATTTCTCTTTTTCGGTCAATGCCGGCTCGTCCTCTGTCCATATCTCTTTTGCCATGTTGAACACTGCCCAAGCCATTGGCCATCCTGCATAGAATCCTGCGTGGGTGATGATAGCGGCAATTTCCTTTTTGGTGACGCCGTGTTTCTTCGCGGTCAGCAGATGATATTTTAATGAGCTGTCTGCAAGACCTCGACCCATAAATACCGAAATTACGATAATACTGCGGGTTTTCAGGTCAATGTCATGATTGTTCCAGTTCTCACCGAATAGCACATCGTCATTAAAATGTGCAAATTCCGGCGCAAAATCGCCAAGCTGATCTCTGCCTGCTGTTTGAATGATTTTCTTATCCATTTTATTTTCCTCCTGAATGATTAAAGTCTTTTTAAACTGTCCTGATGTTTTTGATAATAGGCAAATGCTGAGGGCATACGCATTAGGTAAAAACCAAGTTTTTCATAATTTAGTATACTCCTGTAAAGTATTACGTGAATGATTTGAAAGTCACCTGCACACTATCATTTCCAAGTGCCGTTGCAAGTCCTGCAGGATCGTCAATATGTCCGATAGGCGTGTAGCTGTATGATGTAGAAAAGCTCTCATAAAAGAGCACAAGGCAATTACTGCCGTAAAGCATAATATCTCCTGCTTTTATTCCTGAAGGTATGCTTGAATTTGTCGGCAGACTATTATCAAGATAATGATATTTTTCATTGCCGTTGAGCTCACTCATATTTAGTGTCAATGGGAGGATATCTATAAGTGCCTTTGCTGACTCATTATCATAAAGAGTTACAGAAAAAGATTCACTTCCGATAACTATTTTAATCTTTAACATACTATCTTCTTCCTGCACAATAGTTTGCTGTGTTTGCTCGTTTGTGTTTGTCTGCGGGGACGGTATGCTTATGGTATTGTCTGCACCGTTATTCACGCATCCGGTCAAAATAATCAGCGAGCATATGAGTATAGAACAAATTAATAATTTCTTCACTTGTTATTAAGCCTCGTTATCAATTTTTATATCAAATTCAAAATGTGCGTTATCCTCATACCAAAGAGGAAAATTTGTACCCCAGACGTTGTTATATAAAACGTACGTAATACCGTCTGTTTTGGCATCTTCAAGCTTATTGTCAAATTGCAGAATTTTGCCCCTGCCGATTGATATAAGCGGTGAATGATAATTTGTAAATTTATAGTGCTTGTCGGCACATTCGATTTTTGTATCAAATACCGAATGAAGATTTCTTCCACCCATTGATACAACTGAATTTGGCTCAACAATATCATCAATTTTTCTAAGCTTAATATTACTGTTTGCAGGGAAAAGATGCATATAAATTGCTTCGGTAAGGCGGTTAGCATCTTTGCCAAACCAAGAAACGTCTATTTTTAAGCCGTCATCATTAAGTGCATAAATTATCTGCACAAGCCTTGGTGCGCCAAGCTCGTCACAAAGCTTGTTATCACATTTAAGGTTAACTGCAATTATATTGCTGTCAATAACTGCGATTTTATCAACAGAATAAGCAAAGCGTCCTGTAGGATATTTCCCGTCTGCATACTTAAGAAGCGGTCTTGCAAAATCACCATGTGCCCATTTTGCAGTTTCTTCAAGATTTCTTGAATAATGACTAAGCCAGTATTTGTAGTCGTCGCCAGAAAACGAAAAATATTCAATAATCGGCTCATTATTTTTGTGTGTTATTTCATCGTCGCCGTGAAAAAGATTGCCTATACCGCCTTTATCGTTAAGCTCTAATTTCCAGTCGCCGCAGGTAATTGCTTTGCAGGCATTATCCCTTTCCGATAACTCAATAGGCGAAACGGGAATGAGCCTTGATAATGCTTTTTCAGCTTGTACTTTATGTTCTTCACTCAAATATGAAAGCGCAACATTTATATAATTTCTCTGTTCCTGCCAGCTTTTTTCGATTTTCCTGTAAGAGCCGTTTTTGTAATCTCCTTTGGCGCGATTTACAGCAACCATAAAATTTTGAGGAAATTCACGAAACAGATGACGAACTTTCACGTTATCTGCAGATCTTGCCTTTTGAAAATCCTTTTTAAGATAGTGCTCGTAATCCGCAAAGTGCATTTTTGAATCCATACCGCAGGTATGCTCTGCAATACATAACAAAGCATCTGTAAACCCGATATATTCATCACTGTTCCTTTGCATACTGCCATTGCCAAGCCACTTACGCTTTAGTCGCATAAGCTCACGCAGTGATGCAGATTTATATGGGTCAGTGGCGGCACCGTGAATCCAAGTGTCACCGATTTCACCTTCAAAAACAGGGAGTTTATCTTTATGCTCCCATATAATATCGGCAAAATCGTCCAAAGTGCCGGCAGTTACTTCATAATCGGGGAACTGTGACCTGATTATGTTGAACTTATCCATAACCTTTTGCGGTGACGGTGCACCGTGATTATCAAGAGTATGGTCAAAATACAAAACCTCTTCCATAAAATCACTCTTGAATGCTCCGCCGTAGTCACCCGAATAAATGACAACAATCTCATAATCACCGTTTTTCCACAAAAAACATTCCGGTACCTCGGGAATCGCAGAAGCACCGTTAACACCGATATGTAAAAGCTTGATACCGTGATTTGCAAGTAGCTTTATGATTCCTTTTGTATGACCGGGGACATCGGTCATCTTGGCTGCAACTGTTTTTCTGCCTCTGATTTCATCAAGCTCACGGACAATAGAAAGTCCATAGTCAAAGGTATCATAATCAAGGAGCTCGCAGTGGGTTGTGAAAGGCATTGCATGCGGCGCAATATTGCCGTTTTCAATTGCATTTACAAGCTTTTTTCGCTGAGTTTTATCTGAATTGTTAAGCATTTCCTTTAATAGCCAGGAGCCTGTTGTCCACACAAAATATTTTTTATCACTTGTGTTAACGCTTTCTGCAAGACTTATTGCATCAGGTATAAAAGAGTTAAGATATTTTTGCTTTATGCTCTTTGCGTAGTCTGTAAAGCCTAAGTCAAGATGTGTTTTTGATACAACAAATACCTTTTTCATACACTTTCTTCTTTCAACAATACTCTCTTGAAAATATTTTATCATACTTTTTACAAAAAAGTAAAGTATTACATTGTGAAATGTTTGATAGCTATTCGTAATGTTGATACTCTTGATTATATGCAACTATATATTCAGAAAAACAATTTTTGCTTCTGCCATATGCTTACGTAATACGGTGCCAAGCCATAAAAATCCGTGTGTATCAGGCTTGAACTTTCGGTACCGTTTCGTTGACATAAGCGATTGTGCGTTGTATAATTATCTTATAATTAACAGGTTAATTAACTGAAAACAGAGGTGTGTAATGCTTTCTTTTGCTGTTAAAAATGATGGTTTTCACATATTTTTAAATAACAAATCGATTTTTAGCGTCAAAACAGGGCAAAGACTTTTAAATGTCGGAAACAGTGAAAGCTCATATAAAATGAGTCACGGCAGTTTTAAGATAAAAGAAAAGGTTTTGTCTGATAAGGAATTAATAGTGAAGAGCATTAACGCTTCACCAAATAGTGCCGAGCTTGATTTGAATGAAGGGAAATGCAAAGCAGAAATTATAGACGGCAATAAGCTTTTATTTAGCTTTGACGGTCTTGATGATTATAACAGAATGTACTTTGATATTCCTGCGATAAAAGATGAATTTGTTTATGGAAGCGGTGAGGTTTTCAGCGAATTTAATCTTAGATCAAAGAAGGTAAACGTCTGGGTGGCAGAGCACATAAATGCCGTTCAGATTGCAAAGAAGCTCATAAAACAGATTTTCGGTATTAAGAATACTCAGAAAAAGCAGAAATTTTCTGAATATGAAACCTACTATGCTCAGCCAACGTTTCTGAGCTCAAGAAAATACTTCTTCCATAGCACCGCGACTGCACAAAGTGAGTTTGATTTTGAAAATGACAGCTATCACAGAATCAGAATAAATGAAATTGCACCATTTTATATCGGCTTTGGTGAAAGCTTTGAGGACGTTTTATCTAATCTTTCATCCGTAATCGGCAGACAACCTGCTTTGCCTGATTGGGTATATGACGGATATATTCTCGGTATTCAGGGCGGTACTGATACTATGATGGAGAAGCTTGAGATCGCTCTTCAAAACGGTATTGCGGTAAACGGTGTATGGATACAGGACTGGGAAGGCAGACGAATAACTGCGGCAGGAAAACAGCTTTACTGGAACTGGGAGTGGGATAGAGAATTATACCCTGAGCTTGATAAAAAGATAAAAGAGCTTAATAATAAAGGCATCAAGGTGCTTGGATATATCAATCCTTTTCTGGCAGTAGAAAAGCCCTTGTACAAAGAGGCAAGCGCAAAGGGTTACTGCGTTAAAAATAAAGACGGCGGGGATTATTACGTTACAATAACTACCTTCCCTGCGGCGATGATTGATTTGACTAATCCTGATGCGTGCTTATGGATAAAGGATATAATTAAGAAAAATATGATTGATTTAGGCTTTTCGGGCTGGATGGCAGATTTCGGAGAATATCTGCCGACCGACTGTGTGTTATACAGTGGAGAAGATCCTGAAATTGTACACAATACTTGGCCTGCCGTATGGGCAAGGATTAACAGGGAAGCAGTTGAGGAATCCGATAAGCTTGGTGAAATAATGTTCTTCACAAGAGCAGGCTTTTCCGGTACACCGAAGTATTCTACTATGATGTGGAACGGCGATAATCACGTCGATTTTTCAGTTGATTTCGGCTTGCCGTCGGTTATTCCTGCTATGCTCAGTTTAAGCTGCTGCGGCTTCGGACTTTCGCACAGTGATATTGGCGGTTACACTTCGTTCTTTAATCTAAAAAGAAGTGAGGAGCTTTATATGCGTTGGTGTGAAATGAATGCGTTTTCACCTCTTATGCGAAGCCACGAGGGATTAAATCCTGATTTGAACGCACAGTTTGATGCAAGCGAAGCGGTATTAAAGCACAGCGCAAAAATGTCGCAAATTCACAGGAAATTAAAGCCGTATATTAAATCGGCAGTCCAATATAATGCTCAAAAGGGTGTAGGTGTTGTCAGACCGCTGTTCTTTTATTACGACGAAAGGCAGGCTTATACAGAATGCTTTGAGTATATGCTCGGACGGGATATTCTTGTTGCTCCTGTAATAAAGGCGGGTGCAGATATTCGCGAGGTTTATCTGCCCGACGATGAATGGATACATCTTTGGAGCAAAAAGGAATATAATGGCGGTACGTATAAAATCAGCGCAAAAATAGGTGAAATACCTGTATTTATTCGTAAAAGCGCAGGCAATGTGCTTGATTTATTAAATTAACTTTTCGGAGGACTGAGTTATGAAATACTTTTTAGACAGTGCAAAAATTGATGAAATCCGTGAGGCATACGATACCTTTGGAATTGACGGTATTACCACAAACCCAAATCACATTATGAATTCGGGCAAGCCGTTTTTTGTTGTTATAAAAGAGCTTGCAGATTTTGTTAAGGAAAAGGGAATTGAGGGATGGGACAAATTCCCGATTTCTGTAGAAATAAATCCTCATTTTGACGATGCCGACGATATGATTGAAATGGGCGAAAAAATAGCGGCAATGTGCCCGAATTTCTGTATAAAAATTCCGTGTACCGAGGCAGGAATTACGGCAGCAAGAATCCTTGAAACAAAGGGTGTAAGAACAAATCTTACTCTTGTATTTTCTGCATCGCAGGCAATTATTGCAGCTAAAAACAATTCTCTTTTTGTTTCGCCGTTTATCGGCTGGAAGGAAAACAGCGGTGAGGACTGCAGGCAGTACATTGAGGATATAGTTAAAATTTATAAAAACTACGGCTTCTACGGCAAGACACAAATAATATGTGCGGCAGTAAGAACAGGCAAGCAGTTTGTTGATTGTGCTGTGGCAGGTGCTGATATTGTTACGGCAGGACTTCAGGTATATAAGGATAGTTTTTACCATCCGTTTACAGATTATGGTTTGGAGAAATTCCAAAATGCATGGGATAATACGATAACACAGGAGCAGGATTAATGAAAATAGGATTTATAGGGCTCGGCATTATGGGCGAGTCAATGTGCGAAAATATTGTTAAAAAGCATAATGATACAGTATATTGTTCGGATATAAATAAAAGTCAGGTTGAAAAGCTTGAAAAGCTTGGCGCAACGGCTTGTGAAAATAATATTGAGCTTGCTCAGAAGGCTGACGTTATTATTTCTATGGTGCCTAAATCAGAGCATGTTAAGGCTGTTTATACTGAGCTTTTGCCTTATATTGATGAAAGCAAAATCTGTATAGATATGAGCACAATTGATCCGTC
>JAFLRZ010000028.1 GCA_022511225.1 Eubacterium sp. | reverse complement strand
CGAAGAATTTTAATTGGATGGTTTTATAATTGGGAAAAGAAACCACACCCAAAAGCCACATTTGCAGGTGCATTGACAATTCCGAGAGAGGTAAAAATAGTTAATGGCAAAATTCACTTATTCCCTGTCTCAGAGGCATATCATCTGCTGAGCAGTGAGGATAACTTAGTAGAAATTTGTAAGGATAAAGTAATAATGCACGGCTCAAAAAAACCTCGTAAATTGTGCTATGATGGGGCTGTGGAAAGTGTCCATATACTTCGTGACGAAAAAGCGCTTGAGGTATTTATAAATAAAGGTGAAGCAACATATTCTTATTGGATATAAATTTTATATTGTTTGTCTGCAAATTTTGAGGTAGGGGTACATTAAATTCTGTTGACCGTATAAATATTACATTATCTCGGTATCTTTCAGAAATATTAATGTAGCCTTTTTCTTTAAGTGATGACAATGCCTTTCTACAAGTTGTATCGCATATACCACAGTAGTGAGCAATATTTGGCATTGACCAATAGCTCTGTTTTTCTTATCCTTGGCTTTAGTCAAAAATGAGTACACTACAAATTCATTCGGTGTAAGACCTTCATCAAAAATACTGTTTGGCAGTAGAAAATAATTGTGTCAACAATTTTTCATCGACATATTTTGCTTCCCTTAAGCAGAGGAGTATTACTTTAAAAACTGTTAATCCGAGACAGAGAAAGAAAATTTGGCTTTGAAATAAGAAAAAACAGGACAGCGCAATTTGAAGCACTGTCCTGTCTTTTTTTGATTCGTGTTTTATTCCGTTTCTGTATCAAGAAAACTGAAATGGTTGTTGTGGTGGTCCTCGCCGCCGAGCCAAACCTTGTTATTTCGATCATGCTCGTAGGTGACAGTTTTGTGCTGCAATTCTTCCGGATGATAGCGCAATGAGGTATCCGCTTGTTTTAAATTATCCGGATACAGCGTCCACACTTGACCGGGATCACCGTAGGTTGCTATGTTGTCATACTTCCATGACCAGTCTGAAATTTCTGTTACAACGTATTTTCCCGGTGGAAGTTCAACTGTAGCTCCAATTCCATCACTACCCTGTACTGATACAATCAAAGGTTCAATCTCTATGTATCCCAAAGTTGTACCGGTGATTTGATAAAGAAAGCTCTCAGTTGACTTACCGCCTATTTCCTTAACGGTTAACAGTGTGTTGCCTGTTGACAAAACAAGCATGCCAAGACGAGCGTTTATACTGCTTGATGCAGATGATTCATTGACGCCGATATAGAAGGTTACAGTATCGGTTTCGCTTTCAGTTGTCGCAGTTGCTTTGTAATCTCCAATGTTTTTGTCGTTTATCTCAGCAGAATCATAATAATCGGTTACGGTATTGCGATTCTCGTCTTTATATTCCGTATCACCCCAGTACGGATTATCGTTGCCATCTGTACCGCTATACTTTGTATGAAGTCCATTGAGCACGTCATCGTCAAAATAGTCAGTTTTAAAGCTTTCATCCTGAGCATCTTTTACCGTACCAAAATGAATATATTCTTTAAGCGTGTCAATTAACTTGTTATTTATATCATCAAGTGAAAATTCATATTCACCGATAGGAAGCTCCGGACTAATCCAAGCTTCATTGTTGAATTCAGTTACAATGCTGGTTGACACTGCATAGATACTTACATAGCCGTCATCATCTGCTTCTGCTCTGAATTTATCAAAGTCATCATCATCGTAATCAAAATCAAGTTCAAAGGTGATTGTGAAATTCTCGTCAAAGTCATTCCAGATCTCTCCGTTCTTTTTCTTTTCTTGCTTGATTTTTTCAACGATAGCGGTGTCTGTAAAGCTGCGTTTACCGTCTAACGTGAACGTAAACTTGTATTTATCTTCATCAGTTCTTGCTTTGCTCAAATTTTCATAGAGCTCTTCAAGCTCACCAATGAGCATCTTAAGCTCAAGAGCAATACCGCCACTTGCTACGTCCAACGTTTCTTTTGAAAACGCTGTCAGCGTTCTGCCGTTATTAAGGAACGTTGCGTCGCCGTAGTCACCGGAGGAGCCATCTTCAGGGATTTTAACTTCCGGATTTTCAGGCGTGTCTTCTGTCTCTTCTTTCGGATAAATCAACTGCTCAACATCGGGAACAGCAGGCTTATAGTCTTTGTTCCACTGATAGACAGGAGCCTTAATGGTTTTATCAGGGTCATCAGGATTCGGTACTATCTGTGTTTCTTTAATCAGTGAGAAGCTTTCATCATTATCCGGATCACCGTTTAGATACATTTCTCTGTCAAATCCGAAATCCTCTGTGAAATCTAACTTGTAAACATAATTTCCCTCAGAATCCTTCTTAGAAACAATCGGAATATATTTAGCGAAGATTAAATTTCCGTCGTTAGTAATTGCACGGGTTTTAATATTACTATCTTCTCCCACTATAGAGGCAATTGCTATTTCATTTTTAGGAGATTCGCTGACTACGTTTACCGCTGAATTGAGGATGTCTAAGGTGTCACCAACTTTAAACGGAGTATACTCAACCGTGAGTGAATATACAACTCGGTCAGTATCGCTCTTAACAAAGTCTGTAATCGGATCCATAGGGTTATCAGGCTCAGGATTAAGCTGTTCCCATCTGTATGTCAGAATACCCAGAACGTCTTTCTTATGTAACGCTGTACCTGTGTTGTTGTAGTACGACTCGCCATTTTTCACAACTTTTCCGTTGTCGTCATAATAGACCTTCGGCAGATACGAATACGGAAGTGAAAATTCCTTTTGATGCACGCCTTCATTATCTATCTCAAGCCACTTGGTAAGCAAATCAAGAAGCGGCATTTCCATTTCTTTCTTGGCTTCAGAATCTTCTGTATTAAGATACCTTTGATATGCGTATCTCTTAATGTAGTCAAGATAATAAGAATCTGTGATATATTCATCCTCAATCTGTGTCAGAAGCTGCCTTGGTGAGATCGCTTCACCTAAGAATATTTTATCGTTATGGTCATTTGTTATAATGTCCAACAGCTTAACGTTTGCCGTTACACGAGGGAAGCCCTTGGAAGGGTACCCATCAGTCACTACGCCGGTCTCATTGCCGTTTTCATCTTTCTCGTATTCCTTTTTCGCATCATTCGTGCCGGAGGATGCGTCGTAGCCAAATGGATGGGTCTCAGCTGCGCTTGGGTTGTCTGCCACGTCTGCAGCATCATCAAGCGGAAGATCGCCGGGGTGATAAACCCAGTTCATACTCGCTTTGTTTCCGTTTGTAAGGATCGCGTTGCCGCCGATGAAATCATCCTTAGCCTTTAGGGTGTACAGCGCGTTCCATATCGCAAGGCGGTTTGCACCAATGGCGCTTGTGGGAATTGTCTGCTTCACCCATTCAAGGTAGTACATATCCTCTTTCGTGTCATAACGAAGATACGGCTCCTTCGCGTTCGCGTTCATATCGCCGGTCAGCTTGAACTTAGTCTTGCTGGTTGAATTTACGGTGATCTTGCCGTTCGTTCCCGAGCCATCGCCCTTAACTATTTGACCGCCCGCGTTCAGATGCCAAACGGTGCCGTCTGAAGCCTGCAGATCAAAGCGGGGATCGATATAGCTTTTAACCGTGTAACCCTCCAGCGCGCTGACCATCTCACCAAGTAACTCGTCCGTGAATATCTCCGTGAGAATGTCCGTGGCAGTGTAATTCGCTTTGAATTGTGCATCGACAGTTGCTTTTTGTTCATCAGTCAGATCGGAATATGTAGCTCCGTCTCCGTAATTATCCTGAGCGAGCATATCTTTTCTTTCATCTACATTCTCGTTTAGTGAGAAGAAATAAGTTCCTTTTGCTTTTCTCTTATTATAGTTTTCGTCACTTTCACCTTCGATTTTGCCGGGGCCGGAAAGGCCGGTAAGAAATTTCTTTGCTTCATTAAAATCTTCAGTGCCTCTCATATTATCGCCGTCCAACAGAACGGTGAAGATGGTGTAGCCCTCTCCCTTCAGGTAGTCCGTAAGCTTTCCGGAAGCCTCACTTGCCTTTACAGTTTCTTCCTCTGCGTCCTTACCTAATTTAATATATACTTTGCTGTTATCACCTATACAAGTATCCTTGCCGTCCGTAAAGATGATCAGATATTTCGGCGAATCCTGATCGGCATATTCCTCCAGAGTATTGATATAGGACTGAATACCGCTCCATGTAGCGGTGGAACCGGTAAGGCCGTAGTTGTACTGCGGCAGATGGTGGGCGGTACTGTAAGTATACGCCCTCGCGCCGCCGATCTCATGGTTAGTATTGCCTTCGTTTATTGAGTCCTGTCCGTAGTTCATAGAGAGAAATGCGGTACTTTCTATCGTATCGTTCGTCCAGTCCTGCAGCAGCAGCTTGGAGAGATCGTCAGTAAATTTGCTGACATTTCCAACAGCATCACTACCATTGTTTTGAACCCACTTACCGGAAGCATCTTTAAATACAAGATTGTTTCGCGAATCATAATATCCATGCTTAATGTAACCCGTACTGAAGCGCACGGCGGAAACCTTTGCGGCGGGGGATTCGGCGTTGAGATCGGTAGCGAACATACCTATGGCACGTCTCAGAACCTCCGTTCTTACGTATTGCGAGTCGGCCAGCTCATAAACGTAGGAGCATGCGGTGCTTTCATTATTGATGTTTGAAGAAGATGATTGATAGAAACAGCGCAGATAGCCGTCTCCGTCCACGTAGAATTTAGTTGGTTCGTCTTGAGTGCTCTTATAGGAATATCCGGTATCATTGCTTATTTTAGTGTTCGGATACGAGAGCGTATCTGTAAACGTTACATTGTTGTTGCTGCCGCCGGAAACGCCGTACATTCGCTTGCCGGTACCGATCTCGTTATAGTGAGTATCATATTGACCGGCATGGGTAATAAAATACCAGCCCGCCTGCGTGTGGGAAAGCTCCGCTGAATAAGACCAATCTCCGTAGTTCGGAATACTCTTCCGATTGATAGAGGCGAGGGTTCTGCGGTCTTCTCTCTTGGCGATGGTGGGAATGGTGTTGGTGGGGCGGATCTCCTTGACCTGATTCGATGACAGGGCGAGGTCGTACAGCATGAAGGTGTCGATGTCGAGATCGTCACCGTTTCCTCCACTGTAGTTGCCTTCGACACCCGCGATGATGATGTTGGGTTCCGTAATGGGGGTGTTCAGCACACCGGTTCCGCTTTCCTCGCCGTTTATATATGTGGTTACGGTTCCGTTTCCGGTATCCGCGTTTTCAAATACCAATGTTACTATTTTTTTGGTTGCGGCGACGTTGGCAATAGTACTGTTCGTTGTGAGCGTGCCGTCATCGCTGCTCGTCTGACTGCCATACAGCTTCTTGGTTGCCGTATTGTAGTACAGTCTGAAATAGCCGTTGCTGCTTTCGCTATTCATAGAGCCGATGTACAGCGCCTCTATCTGCCCACTACCGGTGGCATTTATTATCAGCTCGAAGGTCAGGGTGAAGTTGCCGCCGGAGGGCGTTTTATCCAGCAGGACGCCGGAATGGTTACTCGAATGCGCCAACTGAAGGCCGTTGCTCCCGCTGAATTTGAGATCGCCCTTGGGCCAGTCCTCAACTTCCACCTCTTTGAACTCATATGAACCGCTCAGGTTGCTCAGGTTTACTTGGGGGTTTACCCTGCTTGCATGAGTGCCTGTGATGCTGTCATACAGCCAGGATCGAAGCACCCCGCTTTTATCCGGAATGCGCGGGGTATTGCCGCTTGAATCATTTGTAAACGTCAGCTGCGCCACTGGCTGAACAGAGCCCTCCCAGTAGCCGAGGGGCGCATAACCGTCTTTGTTGGAAACGAAATAGTTGTAGCCGCTTACGCCTACCATAGAGTTATCGGAATTTCGGGGGTTGAGGATCTTGTCAAGTGTTTCATCATCGAGAAAATATGTGTCCCAGCTGCCGCTGTTTGTGGTAAGCTGAGTTATGCCAAGAGTTTTGATTTCCGTTTCATCCAAATGAATCGGGGTCGGATCATCGACGGGGACAACCATACTTCCCGAAGCGTCAAGCACCATACCTACCTCCGGCGCATGACCTTCAACGTACCACGCTTCAAGATTTGAAATAAAGGTTCTGCCGTCTCCCACAGATTTAATGGTGTTATCCGTGTGCAGACCCTCAAGGGTGCTGTAGAACTTGGAAAGTTGAACATCCTCCTCGTTCACGCCATCCGGCAGATCGTCTTTGCTCACGCAAACTTTATTCTGGTCGCTTTTGGACATTACGAGCTCGCCGGCTTGGTGAGAGTTGCCCTCACTATCAGTAATATTATCGATATACGTATAAACGCTGGCGGTGTCAGTTTCATCATCAAACATGTGTTCAAGCTTCTCGTTATCGCCGTCAACGGTGGTAGCGGCGGCTCCGTCTACGATCATTTGCCAGGAAGTATAAAACGCGTGGCCTTTAACTAAGTGGATATATGGGTCGTATGTAATTTCTATCGTGCCGTCGTTCGTCTCCGTAATCGCTCTGCGCCCTGTGGAGATAGCCAAGCCGGCGTATTTTTCTAAGGCATCGTTGCCGTCCATCAGCGGTCTCTTCGAGAGGGCGATGGTGCCGGTTGTTTCGTCAAGGCTTTCTATGTAGGGGGATAGAGTGAAATCCAACTCGTTCTCTCCGTTTCCGTCGCCGTATTTAAAATATTTTGGGTTGTCCTCGCTGCTTCCTGCATTTGAGTCCTGATTAACCATATAGAACTCGTAAGAGGTATTACCGTTATCGTCTTTTATCGGATTGATATAGCCTTCAACGAGAACGAAATATCTATCCTTGTCGCCGTCATTGCTGTCTCCCTGATACAGAGCCTCATCGTCAATGAACGAATGCCAGTGGCGTATGTAAAAGTGCAGAGCATTCTCCAAATTGATATTGGAGCTGGCTTCTGCCACTATAGGTATTAAAGAGCTGGCAAAGCTAATTGAAGTTAAAAACATCACTACTGCCATAAACAGCGCGATGAAACGATAATCTATACGATGTTTTGTTCTCATAGCCATCTATTTCCTCCTGCGTTTCATTCTGTGCTAAGACTACGAATCTATTTGATTTTTACGCAATCTGATATGTTAAAGCAATATTTATTTAAAATGCGTCTACCAAACCATTTTAATTATTATATTATAAAATATAATAATAATAAATGCAATAGGATTATTTCCCCAAATTTGTCCTATAAATAGAAATTTCTAAATGAATATATATTTATTTTATGAAATTGCGACATAATGAGGAAATAAAAAAGAAAAGCAAAAGACCGATTTGCGCACTATCCAAAGCAAATAATCCGTTGCCTTTCAATATTTTAACTTTTGTTCTGCTCTTTTTTATTAATTAGTGGGTTGTTAATTTTATATTCACACTAAAATTAAATTACTCAATACGGTTGTCAGAGACTTAAAAGCTAAGATTCGGCTTAAAACCGCAGGTTTCACAAAGTCAGATAGTTATTGACAGTATTGATAAGCGCATTAAGTATTCTATAATTAATATGGAGAACCTTGAGTGTGGGACACTCCGTTATAAAATTAAAATAGCAATCACCTTGGCAAACGAACCTTGGTGATTGCTATTTTTGATCTTATATTGCTGATATTAAATAATTAAGGTAGGAGTTGTTATGAATTTATGTGTTTTCGTCATACGGCAACTTGTGATTTTTGTATCTCACAAACACCCATTCAGCATTCCGTCCTTTATATATATTCGATAAGTGCTGTGTTTAACGGAATATTTGAACGATTGAATCAATTATATCCATAAACCACGAATATGGTGATGATACATTTTTACTTTCTTCGCTTGAAGAAACGACGAAAATGTTATTATTGCTGCTCTCACCGCCGAGCCAAGTTTTGCCATTGAGCTTATGATAGTAGGTGACTTCTTTTTTTTCTGCTGATTTGAGAGCTCTCTTTGCTGTAATCCAGTCAGAAGAAATAGTCCATTCGTCCCGAGGAGAATCTCCTACCGTTTTTTCGTTTTCATATCTCCAAGACCAGTCATGCAGTTCCTCTATAACGTAATCTCCGGTAGGGACGCTGATCGTAGTTGAGCTTCCGCCTTTTACGGAAACAATCAACTCTCCTTCTTCCCCATCAGTAGTTTTATAGGTAATCTTATAAAGGAAAGTTTCACTCGGATTGCCGCCCGTTTCAGTGATAACAAGGTAACTGGAATCGGGAGCAATCAGCGTGTTGACAAAACTTACATAGATCATTGAACCATCTATAATGGTTCCGGAAGCGTTGGTAGAAGTCGTGGTATATTCGCTGTACGACTCTTCCGTGACGGTATATGTCACGCTTCCGTCAGCTGGAATATCCAACACCAAAAACTTGCTATCGCCGTCTTTGAGACTGAAAGTAGCAACACCGTTTGTAAAGTTATCATCGTTATATGTTGTGTCACTCAGGGTCACGGTGAATGCAAACGAGTTGTTGTCTTGCTTGCCGTCCGATCTGACAACGCTCTTGGTGACATATATGCTGGGATCGTTCACAGTATTTACATAGGTTTCCACTGCCTGAACACCCAGCTTAAGGTCGCCGCTTCTGGAATACTCTTCACCGTCCAGATGCCAAGTTTCGCTGTCTGTCGGCTTGGTTTCGATGGCAGTGTAGCTTATCGTGCTCTCTGAATCGCTCGGCGCAGGCAGGACAATTACATAGTAATCATTATCCTTGAGGGTGAATGCGGAGCTGTTGCTATCAAGGGCACCGTACCAGACATCGCCGCTGGCGTCGAACGGTCTGATGAAATTCCCAAGAGTATGGGCATCAGTTTGTGTCTCCGGCATCATTCGGAGTTTACCCGAGGAGGCGATATGTTTTATGTTGCCATCTTTATCCACAGTTTTCCGATAGGCAGTCACATTGTAGTAATAGTTACCCTCAGCATCCTGTAGCGGTGTTTCGCCCGCCGGCAGGGTAAATTTCAGTTGGTATCCAAAGCTATGCTTCCAAAGAGCATTTCCGGCAGGTGCCATTACCTCACAGTTGATGCGCATTGAAAGGGTTGAGTTGGTGAAGGTCAGCGTTTGCACGACATTCTGCTCACCGATCTCAAAATTAACGGTGGCGCTAACCTGCTTAATACCCTCCTTGGAATTATTGACTGATTTTTCACTGCCCAGCAGTTGTCCGTCTTCCGGTATGATCCAATCTTCCTTAGCCTCGCTGCCATCTGTGGAGGCATATGTTACCGAAGTTCTATAGGAGTTACCGCTTTTGCTTCCAAGTTCAGTAACGGTATATTGTCCGTCAGAAACGTACAGTGCAATTCCGTCACCGTCTTGCAGTGTGAAGTATGTGACTTTTGCATCTCCGTCTATGCTTACAATCTCACCGTCCTTGAATTCAACAAGCCATGCATCATCGTCGGTGCGGTCTCTTGGATTTCCGTCCTCATCATAGACAAATTGAGGATATGCCTTATATTTTCCGGTAAGAGGATTTTCATAGTTCTCTCCTACGCGTGCGTTTGTAATAGTGAAGTAGAACTCATCATCAGGTATAAACGGTTCTTCCTTAACTTCCTTTCGGAACACGAGACCGGCCTTATCTTCGTACATCCAAATACTAATTTCGCCGCCGTCCTTTTTTACGATAAAGACGTCTTTGCCCAGACGTTCAAATACCTCGCTCCATTCGGGCTCTTCATCATCAATGTTTGTTCCTTTTGATAAGAACTCTAAAATTGTATCGTAATTATCATTGTCACCGCCGTTTTCAATATATTCCTTAAGCGCTTTTTCGATTTCTTCTTTTGTAGTGGCGTTGTTAACGTCATTCCAGAAGGTGTAGGTGGGGTGATTTGCTATCCAGTCACGCAGCGGTTTTGCATCTTTGTTAAGGAAAACGTAAACCTGTCCGCTTACGGTCATCTCTGTAACAACCTCATCCCAGTATTCGCTGAAGTCTTCTATATGAAGCTGCCCTAAGTTATCTACCCAGTTAAGAACAACGTTGTAAGTAAATGGGTTTTCTATATGTTTCCAAACGGGCATTAAACGAAGAACGTGAATATCCGTATCTGCATTTCCGAATGCGACGTGCTTAACAGCGTAATTTGAATACTTGGTAAGGTCTATCGCACCTCCAAGAAATTGGATGTAGTTATCGTTTTCATCTTTTACAGGAGTGAAGTCCTCGCCAACAAGTATCCAGTTTTGGAACGTGTAGTTTTTGTTTTTGTCTTTCGGGCGGATTGCGCCGTATGAATCACTGGCGATGGTTGCCATAGTGTTGAAAATCAGATCGTAGTAAGGACCGTCATTATCGTCATATTGATGCAGGATGTCTTGGTATTCCTGCGGAACATTTCCGGTTGAATCCTTTGCCATTTCCCACAAATTACAAATTTTCGGATTGTGTACGTAGTATGGCATATTATCAATGTCGATGTTACTTGATTCGCCGTTCTTTTTTGGATGATTGTCCATCCAATCCTGCGTGAGCTTCTCCAATCCGTTTTTGGAATCCAAAACGAAACCGTTCCATATTTCTGTGCCGTTATCATAATCCGGAGTATACCGCACCGTGTATTTGATCGTGCGGGCAACAAGAGTAAGCAGGGCGAATCTGTAGTCTTTTTGGGTCGTAACGCGAATGTAGTAATAGCCGTCTCCGCCGTCATAAATAAAGCGGGAATCCAGCTGTGTGCCCTCAGCTACATCGCTTAAATATTTAAGGGAATTGTAAGACGTTATGTTTCCTTCATCGTCTAATTCAACCGAGGATTGATCCTCGATCACATCGCCGTGACGGTTCGTCCACATATAGTAAGGGTTGCCGTAGCCGGTGGTAATTTTGAAGCGGATATTGGCACCGTGATACTTTGAATCACCGTTGTCGTAATAAATGCCGAGATTATCACTATCGACAATAACATTCGCTTGCGCTTTTCTGGTCCAATTATTTTTCTTACTGTAATATTCAATTGCAGGTGCGGTCTGGCTGTATCCGTCTTGGTCGGAATATACACCAACTAAGTTGTAGGTAACAAATTCGGGGGCACCGTTGCCTGTCATCAAATTCAAGCCTGTAACGACAACATTGGAACGCGCGCCTGTAACAGTGATTCGGTAATGGCGCTGTGGCGTGCTACTACCCCAACCTAACAAAAATTCTAATCTGAGGATTGCGCCGTCAGCAAGAGTGACTTCTGTATAGTATGGGTGTTTTTCATCGGCTTTGTCCGTTCCGTTTTGGAATACATATGAATCCTTCCAGTTATACTTAGGATAAAATGGGATCGTTACGGGTATGCCGTTGACCTCAAATGCATCCAAGTAGTAACCGCCCTCTCCACTGTTTGTTTGGAAAAACCACGTATAGGAGTAGGTGCCGGTTTTTTCGTCATACACCATATTCTGCGGTTTTCCTCTGAATGAATCACCGGTTTCTTTTTCCCAGCCCCATGCATTATTTTCGGATTGAATATTAGGGTAGCTCGAACCATGAGTGAGAGGATCGTCTTTTCCGCCGACTGCCGTTCCATTTTCATTATGATACTCATAGTCTTCGTCATATTTATCGAGCGAGTCAAATGCAAACTTTTTCGTAGCTGAGGAGCCGCGGTTTTTCGCACCATCGGATAACTGCAAAATCCGGCTGACGTCAAACGTTGGGTCTTCCTGCTTCTTCAAAACAGCAGTAATCGTACGGTCTGCCTTTACAAGGTGGTTGTAGAAGGTTTCACGCATCGTATGCTCAGTAGGGCTGTTACTTTTGTTTGGAAGTATTTTAAATCCGCCATCTCCCTTTTCGGTGTAGTTAGGATACATTCCGAGAGGGAAACCGTTGTTGTGTGGTGTGAAGTCGTTTATACGCTCCGTCATTCTTGCAAGAATACTGTTGTGCGCATCTTCATTGGGGTCAGTCTCATCTGCCCATTTCAAAGTGATATTACCGTTTGAGTCCGATGTTTCGATGATATGATTACTAACATCATCTGTAATAAAACCTTCTGCCTTCAAATAATCTGTATATGCATCGAGCCAGGATTTACGTACATTTTCTTTTGTTCCGGTGTGATCAATCTCAACATGGAAGGATTGGTTGTTCGTTTCTCTTGCATACGGTATATCCACCGTCATATCTATACTAATGAATATCTTAAGCTCATAGCCGTAGGGCACAACAACGTCAAAGGAATATGCACCGTCAGTTGTTCTTTTAGGAGGAGAAGAGCCGAAGATGCTGTTTACCCAGCTAACTTTTGTAGGACTGTTGGAGCCGTAGAAGACAACATTTTCCGGAATATCGTTGGTGATATCTCTGTTGTTTTCGTCCTCAAGTTTAACCTGATATTTAATCTGATGCTCGACGGGAACATACTCTATAATGAACTTTGCTTCATCGGGCAGAGTTGTGGTACTTACCTGCGTATTTTGTCCCTCAGCCGAGAGATAGTAGTAAATGTATCTATTGCCCAGATTGATAACGCCCAAAACGTTGATATTGGCGCCGTCAATCGTAACCTGTTTTATATAGTAACCTGTGTATTTTGCAAAGAAATCCTGAATTACGTTACCTGCAACAGCCGGATCATCGGCGTTTGCATCTTCCGATACGAGAACTACACGGTTGGTTTTCGTATCTGTCACCTCTATACCGTCCCAAGTCGTTGCCGGTGGACGCATATATCCCGAATTGTACGGGTCAAGACCGGCAGGATAGTTCTCAGGCTCATCGACCGCACCGTTAATATTGTCATAATCAAGCGGAGAAGCATTATCATCCGAGCCATCTCGTCTTACATAATTATTGAGTCCGGCAAACAGAAATTTTTCACGCGGAATATATGTATCATCTGCTATGGCAGATGGTTCATCCAATCCTTGTGCACTGAGGGCGCGGCTGGTGGCAATTGTTTGTGTAGACTGCAGTGGCAATTTTCCCTCATCAAACAACTCCATAAGTGCATAGAATTCCTCAATGGTCATATCTGCCGAATACGGATCCCAGTCCTCATTACGGATCATATCCATAAGATGTGCTTTTATCTCTTGTCGAGTTTCCGCTTGCGCATTATCAGATGCCCGAATTACAGGAATGTTTATACCACTGAATACGGACAACACTAAACTAAGGCACAAAAGCATCGTGATTAACCGACACAAATATTCAGTTTTAGGTAAATGCTTAGAAGTATTATTTTTTATCACAATTGCTTCTCCCATCAAAATTTTTCTTTTATTATTCGAATTATATGTTAATCTCATTTAATTAAATGCCATAAGCATAAATCTAGCTTGA
This sequence comes from Eubacterium sp., assembly GCA_022511225.1. Lineage (GTDB taxonomy): Bacteria > Bacillota > Clostridia > Oscillospirales > Acutalibacteraceae > Eubacterium_R. The sequence goes on along the minus strand of JAFLRZ010000028.1, from coordinate 12,834 downwards.
TAACATCCATATACATATATTTAAATATATAAAATTAACATAATAATAACATAGTTATATTAAAAAATCAATACAACTTCAAAAGATTTTGTAACAATTTGTAATATTTTTTACAGAGCAAGTTCTACAACTGCTTATAACTTATAAATCTATAGAAGAGACAAAACCTGATTAACTTCATAACATATTGTTTGGAAAATAGAATCCATTTGCTTCAGAGATTTTTGAGAGATTCGTTTCGCAACAATTGAGCCCGTGTGCGAATGTCCAGACAATTATTGAATTAATCTTTTCGTGTGCTATAATAGACTTGTAAATATAAATCGATAAATTGTAATTTAAAGAAGGAATAGCTATGCATAAATGGATTAATGAAGATTGGGAATTCACCATTACTGTTATGTCGGGAAAAGCAGATTATTGCAGACTTGGTATTGAAGAAGGAGATACATTCCGTTGCCAGTATGAAGTGCCAACGGGATTTTGCCCGAAAACAATGCCTATACTATATACTTTGTGTGAAATTGTACGTTGCGGTGGCAATTACATAAGCCGTGGCTCAAAAAATGAATATGAAATAGATTTCCCATGTGCAGATAGCGTTATCACATTTCATTTACAGGCAAAGCATATATAAATTCCAGTATATCTAATAGTTAAACAGGACAGTGAGTCGAAATCACTGTCCTGTTTTTGATTGAGGTTTTTAAATTATTAGTGCTAAGAATTTGAGGTGGGGTTATTAAAAATTTTATGCGTTTGCTTTCTTCTTCTCTTTAAAAGATGCGTATTCTACTAAACGTTTTCTGTTCTGTTTAAACACTTCGTCTGCCATATGTGTGTAGATTTTTGCGGTTATCGATATGTCCGAATGTCCCATAAGTTCTTTGGCAGCGTTCAGCAGCACCCTGTGGCTTGGTAACAAATTTAGAATATATGGCGGATTATTCTTAGATATATCGCAACAATTCCTCAACGCTTTTTCGCTTTGGACAAATTGGTTCATTTGCTGCATAACCCAAAGCAATGATTGCCGTAAGAATCTGGTCATCTTTTAATCCTAAAAATTCGGGTAGCTTTTCCTCATCATAAATGCCCATAATAACGGTTGACAGTCCCAACTCGTGGGCAGCTAAGCAGAAAGTTTGACACGCAATACCCGCATCAACATATTGCCAACGATCTTCTTTTTTTGTTGTAAACGAACCGTCACGTTCGTATCCACAGCGACCTGTTTGCGTAACCATAGCAATCAGTACCGGAGCGGAACGCGCATTTGCGGCGTTAAAAGAGGGCAGCATTTTCGTTGCTATAATCTCCTTTGCCGCTGCATCGACAACAGCGATGTATCGGACTGTCTGTGTGTTTTTCCACGAAGGAGAAAAAGCTGAAGCAGCTATGATTTCTTCAATTTTTTCATTTTCCACCGGCTTATCCAAAAACTGACGGACACTTCTGCGGGTTGTAATCGCTTCAATGGTGTTCATAATTTTACTACTCCTTAAATTTATATTTACTAAAACACAAAAATATATGTTAACACTATTAATTTAGCATTTGATAATTTTTGTGTCAAGAATTTTCATCGACATATTCTACAGTACAAAAAATATAGAAAAATGAGCTTAAAAATCAAAAAACGGGACAGTAGGTTTATGCCACTGTCCTGTTCTATTAATTAGGGGGATTATTCAGATTTCGTAGTATCACGGAAGTTAAATTGGTTATTATTGTGGTCCTCGCCGCCGAACCAAACCTTATTGCTGTCAACCTGATACATAGCTAATTGAAGTTAAAAACATCACTGCTGCCATAAGCAGTGAGATAATACGAAAGTTTATACGATGATTTTTTTCATACTATCAATTCCTCCAGCACTTCAATCTAATATAGAGAAAGTAACATTTATCTAAAATGCGCATATTAACTCATTTTAATCATTTTGTTATATTATATAAATGCAATAAATTTATTTTCCCGGATTCGTCTTATAAACAAAAAATTTGAAATAAATGTGCATTATTTTATGGCAGCATAATGAGGGAACCTAAAAGCAAAAAATTGTATTTTGGTACCTATAGTAAAACCGAACCACTAAAGGATTGACAGCTATAGAAGTTCTTTATTTCCCCTTGATTTTATGCGGTTTTTAGGTTTTTTGATGTACAATTTGAATTGGATTAAAAAAGTTCAAAAAAATAGAAAATTAAATAATAAAAAACAATTTATAAAATAAAAAACAATTTATAAAATAGCATATAGTTTTTCACTGCCGTTCTGAATTTATTTTCAAAGCGGTATTTTGTTCTATAAAGTTCTTCTCGTTTTAATGATGAAAAGAATGATTCCATAACAGAGTTGTCATATGGAACATTCCGATACATTAGCAGTATTGTAAATTAATTCAGTAGTGCAGTATATAAAACAAAAATATTAATAATACAAAAAAGGATGACATTATCAATAATATAATTCGTTATTATTTGTTCATTTTATTCTTTAAGTGTGTTATTTATAATTCAAAATCAAAATAATAACACTTATAGCAATGATAAAAACATTTTTAGAAGTCTATATAGTATAATATTGTTTATTACTAACCATATGATAACAAACAACGATAGTTACACATACACAGTAAAAATAATCAAAAAAGCAAGAAAAAGACAAAAACTCGTCGAATATATTAAACTGTAAAGATATTATATTTGTCGAAGTTATTAAAAGATACATAAATTTAGCATACAATTTAACAATAACAGTTAAGGTGGAAAAATAATGCAGGTGAATTATAAAGATATCGGAAATAAAATACGATATGAGAGAAAGAAACAAAACATTACGCAAGAAAAGTTAGCAGAGTTGTGTAACATATCAATTCCTCATATGAGTAATATTGAAAATGCAAACACCAAAGTTAGTTTACCTGTTCTGGTTGCTATTTCAAACGCTTTAGATTGCACGGTTGATTATTTGCTGTGTAATAGCTTGAATAACAATATAACGATTAGTGATTCCATTGTTAATGACATCCTCAGTGGATGTAACAACGAGCAAAAAGCTGTAATAATGGATACCATCATATCGTTAAAAGATTCACTTGCAAAATACGGAGAATAACAATGAACACGGAAACAAATGATATGGCCCTTTCTGAATCTTTTTGGAGAGAGTATGAGCCTACTTTAAGAAGGATTTGCAATTATAAACTATCAAGTTACCCTTCGGAAATCGACGATGTAATAGGCGATACATATCTGGCATTATGCAATGCTATTTCAAAAGGTATAGAGATTAAGAATCCAAAAGCTTGGTTGTGTGGAACATTAAACAATATTATAAAATTGAAATATACTGAGCTTGATAGAAAAAAGAAAACGTATATAAGACTTGAAAGTGTAGAACACGAACTGTTTTATGATGTGGATTTTGACAGCCACGAATTAAACGATGAAGTATTAAATAGTATTAAAGATAAAATTGTTGATGATCTCTTGGATTCAGAAAAGACACTATTAATTTTTATATATGAAAAGAAACTAAAATTTAAGGAAATAGCAAAAATTTTAAATACTACGGAAAATGCAATTAAGCAAAAGCATTATAGACTTAAACGCAAGATTAAGCAGCTTGCAAAAGAAAAAATTAAAGAATATGAATAATTTTTGTTACCTTTCGGGCAATACGTTACTATAGTGTTGAGGCAGATTATAATTATGGATAAAGAAATATTGTATGAGATATTAAACTCAAAATCAGAAATTCTCTCATCTGTTGAGATTGAAAGCATATTAAATGATGAATTAGATAAATCTCCGGAAGAAATGGATACAGATTTAATTGATTTATGTTTAGATGCTTTGAATACAGTTGATGAAGAAAAATTGAATAAACAAAAGAAAACGTATCGTTTAGGCAAAATACTTATCGCAGCAGCTATTTTTGCTTTAGTTATTGGAATAACTATTCCTGTATGTGCAAAACTTTTGAACATTAATGTGCCGGATGGAATAGTTGCATTTTACAAAGACTGTTTTCATGTTGATCTTTCACCGAATGAATATGTTGATGATATAGCTGGTCAGTTAGAACAAGATGGAATAGAAAATGCGATACTGCCAAAAATAGTTTTTTATAAAGAATCGGTTATATCTCATTATTTGCGTACGGATGATACAAATGCCATTATATTAAATTTTGATTTTACAAATGATAATATAGATGGAAGTGTTACTATTCAAAAGTATAATGAATATAATTTCTATAGCGGCAAAAGGAATATATCGTTAGATTTTGAAGATATTGAATACATAAAACAAAATGATGTTGAAATTCTTGTGTTTTCTAAAGATGATTTGTCTTACATTTATTATACAGTAGACAAAGCCGAATACAGCATAGTTCTTGATTCGAATTTTGAAACTGCCTATCAAATTGCAAAGAGTATATAATTTAGGAGGCATTTATGAAAAAATCAATAGTTAGACTGTTAGCAATTACTTTAGCTCTTTTATTTGTTTTCCAAACCAGTTTTGTGGCATTTGCGGAAGAGGAACCTGATTGGGAGGATGCAACTTGGACACAGGAGGAATTTGATAATATATATTATCAGAATCCAAACAATCAAGTTGCTACTTTGGCGAGCGGATTAATAGTTAGTTATGGCATTGCAATTTCAAGTAGTGGCTCAAATCTATTAATTGCAGGCGATACAATTTGTGCTCCACAAGTAGTAAAAGCAGGCTTTAAAGTAGTAACCATTAAGAGAAGAGCTTCTAGCAGTGCGGCATGGTCAACATATAAAGAATATGAAGATTTATACAATAATGCGTCTTCATATACTTTGACAAAGACTATAGCAGTTCCCAAAGGGTATCAGTATAAGGTTTACTGTACTCATTATGCAAAGAAATCATTGTTTTCTACAGAAAAAATCACCGACTCTTCAAACATTATTGCGATAGGCTAATAATAAAAACACAGGAAAAATTATATATCAGACTTGTTGTTTTTCGGGACATAGACATATGCCTGAACAAACAAAATATATAGACAGGTATGAATATATTTAGTCTAAAGACAAAAAGATTGTATACATATTAAAAGCATATTCAAATGAGTGTATGTTTATTAGAAATCGTGATTTAGTGAATAACAGTAAGTTTATTTAATAACAAACATAGTGGTAAGATTATAATTATCACTTCATTCTTTTGGTAATCATATTGATAATTGTCTAAAAATAACTACAAATCACAATTTTTCTGTAGACATACAATATGAATTAAAGGGTTCAAATACATACACAAAATTGCTCGATACATCTTTTTTGTAAGTTTCAGACACCATAGGGCAACTAAAATGATACAATTTTAGTTGCTCTGTTTTTTTTTGCCAAAATGCCTGTAATAAAAGGCTTCCACGCTTTTCGCAATTTTTAATGACTTTTTTAAGACGCTCTTTTTTGCTGCTTTTGGCGAGTGACAGTAAGGGTTGTATACCGGAAGCATATTGAATCAATTTTGACATCATGTTATAATAAAAAATAGAGGAGGGGCGTGTGATGGATAAAATTAAATGGTTGTTTTTTGATATAGGCTCTACCATAGTTGACGAAAGCAAGTGCTATGAGTACAGATGTAACGAGATTATAAATAGTAACGATATAAACGCTGAAGAATTCTACGCAAGAGTGCTTGATTTTGCAAAAACAAATTCCTTTCCTATTAAGGAAGCTTGCAATTATTATGATTTTGAAATTCCAAAATGGCCGAAAGAATTAGAACGGATTTATCCTGATACAAAAAAGGCTTTAAAAATTCTTTCGCAAAAATATAAGTTAGGAATTATTGCAAATCAATCTGCCGGAACACAGAAACGACTTGACGACTGGAATATAGGAAAATATTTTGACGTTGTGTCGTCATCGACTGAATTGGGTTTCGCAAAGCCCGATTTAAGAATATTCACTACCTCTCTTGAACAGGCGAATTGCAATCCCCAAAACGCTGTAATGATTGGCGATAGAATTGATAATGACGTGGTTCCTGCTAAAAAGCTTGGAATGAAAACAGTTTGGGTAAGACAAGGTTTTGCCAAGTATATAACTGTACAAGATGATAACGAAAAACCTGATTATACTATTGATAGTATTGGAGAAATTGCAAAACTATTTTGATGTTATAATTTAAGGCGATATAATAAAGTAACGTTAATCATAATTTGATTTTTGTACCAAAAATATAGTTGACAGACAGCAAGAGGACAATTCACTACGAATTGTCCTCTTTTTGCAATTAGGTTTTAGATTGTTAGTATTAAGATTTTAAGGTAGGGGTTATTAAAAATATACAGTTATCTACTTATCCTTCATCGCAAAAAGCAGTTTTAATTTCTTCAATTAAACGCTCGGCAATTGGAGTGAACACCTGATACTTTTTCCATATGATATACATTTTCGATTTAAGTGTCGGCTTCAGCGGACGGAAGCAAAGCTCACTGTCTTCACCTGTGTCGGCAAGGCGGTCAAAGGTGAGCAGAAGGCAGTCACCCGCTTTAGCAAAAACCGTTCCGTTATAAAACAGATTGATTGTTCCGATAATATTCAGCTCATCAAGCATCTCGCCGCACCATCTTGGAAAATCGGCTTCAAGTGACTGAGGCGAAGTAATAAGATCATAAACAATCAAGTCCTGAACGGTAACAGCCCCTTTAATTGCAAGAGGGCAGTCTTTGCGCATTACAACTCCCCATGTGTCCGAAACAGGTAGTTCAATATAGTTATACTTTTGAAGATTCGGCGGTTCAACGATTACAGCAAAGTCCAGCAGTCCGCGGTCAAGGCGCTCTGCCACTTGTGCCGTATCACCGCTTAAAATATGGTATTTAAGCAGGGGATAGCGTTTACGAAATTTATGTATGATTTCTGCAAGATATTTTATTTGATACGATTCTGCACAGCCGATGTAAACGTTACCGCCTGTAATTTCATCAAGAGCTTTAAATTCATCAGCAGTTTTATCTACCATATCAAGAATATCCTCAGCACGTTTGCGCAGCAGCATTCCTTCGTCAGTAAGGTGAATGCTTGCGCTCCCACGGCGGAATAGCTTTTTACCAAGCTCCTCCTCTAACTCTTTCATCTGCTTTGAAAGGGTCGGCTGTGTCACGTGAAGGCGCTCTGCTGCACGTGTCATATTTTCCTCTCTGGCTATTTCCAAAAAATATCTGAGCACCCGTATCTCCATCAGGTCACCTCCAAATGATTTTACTGTTTTATTATACTGTAAAATGTTATTCCTGTAAAGAATAACACAACATTCTTTATAAGTATTAGACATATTTAAACCGAGTGAGTAAAATAAAGTTGTAAGGAGGCGGCGAGTATGGCACGTGCGGAAGATACACAAGCAAGGCTGTATCAGAATCTAATTGATGCAGGATACGGCGAAGATATGGCGAAATACTGTTTGTCTTTTGCCCAAAACGGCGAATGGAACAGGCTGTGTAACGAGCTTGCTAAGCACAAGACCGTTCTTCTCGCCACACTTCATAAAAGCGAAAAGCAAATAGACTGTTTGGACTATTTAGTGTATGAAATTAACAGAAAATACTTAATTGGAGGTAAGCAAAATGCTTGATGAAAAATTAATGCTGACAGAAAATTGGGACAAGACTTTTCCAAAAAGCGACAAGATAAATCACCGAAAGGTGACTTTCCATAACCGTTACGGAATAACGCTTGCGGCTGACCTTTACGAGCCAAAGAATATCGACGGCAAGCTCCCTGCAATTGCAGTATGCGGACCGTTTGGTGCAGTAAAGGAGCAGTCGTCAGGATTGTATGCACAAAGTCTTGCTGAACAAGGATTTCTTACTATTGCCTTTGATCCGTCCTTTACAGGTGAGAGCGGCGGGCAGCCAAGATATGTGGCATCTCCTGACATCAACACGGAGGATTATTCTGCTGCCGTTGATTTTCTTTCTGTTCAGAAAAACGTTGACCCTGAGCGTATCGGCATTCTCGGAATTTGCGGTTGGGGAGGTATGGCACTCAACGCAGCGGCAAACGATACCCGTATTAAAGCTACCGTTTCCTCAACTATGTACGATATGACACGCGTTAATGCCCGCGGTTACTTTGATGCTATGGACGCTGACGCACGCTATGAATTGCGTAAATCATTAAACGCACAGAGAATCGAGGACTATAAAAACGGCTCATATCAGCTTGGCGGCGGAGTTGTTGACCCATTACCCGATGATGCACCGTTCTTTGTAAAAGATTATTATGATTATTATAAAACAAACCGTGGATACCATGAACGCTCACTTAACTCAAACGGCGGTTGGAACACAACTTCTGCACTTTCGTTTATGAATATGCCGATTCTCGCATACGCTGATGAAATACGCAGTGCCGTACTTGTGATACACGGCGAAAAAGCGCACTCCTGCTATTTCAGCAAGGATGCTTTTAAGAAACTCAAAGGCGATAATAAAGAATTAATGATTATTCCCGGTGCTGTGCATACCGACTTGTATGACAGAACGGATATTATTCCTTTTGAGAAAATTACTGAGTTTTTCAACGCATATCTTGTCACCCTACGTTAAGCATAATAAAATTTAAAGAGCTCAGGGCAGGTAATGATTTTTCATCTCCTGCCCTGATTTTGTTATTGTTATCAATAAATGGGGCTGTGCGTTTCTGCAATACAACCGAATGTTGAATATATTTTCTTGTGTGCTATAATAATCTTGCGTATACAAATAGATAAACGGAAATTTGATGTGAGGCGATATAGTATGTGGATGATACTTGCGATATTGTCAGCAGTTTTTGCGGCACTTACTTCGATCTTAGCAAAGGTTGGTATTGAGGGCGTGAACTCAAATCTGGCTACTGCCATCAGAACATTGGTAGTTGTATTTATGGCTTGGGGAATGGTGTTTTTGACAAACACACAAAACGGCATTACGCAAATCAGCCGAAAGAGCTGGTTGTTTTTGATTTTGTCAGGTTTAGCTACCGGTGCCTCATGGTTGTGCTATTATAAAGCTTTACAGATTGGAGAAGCGTCTAAAGTTGTGCCAATCGACAAGCTGAGCATTGTAATCACATTAGTGTTAGCATTTATATTTTTGCACGAGAAGTTTACCTCGAAATCTCTCATTGGTTGTATCCTTATTGGGGCGGGAACGCTGTTAATGGTTCTATAAATTGCATAGTTAACAGTGATTTTAATCAGCAATATATAATAAATTCGCTTTACAGTTGAAAAAATACCGTAATATAATTCATTATTGAATTTTATTACGGTATTGATTTATTATTTCATCCAACATTATAGATTTCAGGCTTGATGAAAACAGGCTGAATGAGGTTATCGGCAGGATGCTTTGAGAAATCTTATCAATTTTACAGACAGATGTGAAATCGTTGCCTGTGATATGTTTTTTGATGTTCTTGACGTTAATTTGGACAAGAAAGATCCTTACCGTTATATGGCGGACAGATTGCTCAGAAATACAGTAAACGGCTCAAGAGATAACAGAATCAATGCCGTTTTGAAATATGCAAAAGAGTAAAATGCCAAATCGGATGTTGTTTCTCTAAAGAAATCAGAAGATCGACTGTATCTACCATCTTCTGCGCTTTGATTAATGGTATACAAATCATAGTTTATCATTTAGTTGAACAGGACAGTGATTCAAACTTACTGTTCTGTTTTTTAATTTGGGTTTTATATTGTTTGTCTGCAAATTTTGAGGTAGGGGTAGTTAAAAATTTAACCACTCCTATCTCATTAAAGTTGAAATTGCAACTAAAGGAAGTTATAATTTAGTAAAAAGAATATATACTGAGGTTAATTATGGCAAGGTTAAAAAATATCGGGGATTCAGCTCAAGCAACTGCTTCGGGAGTGTTAAATAAAAAATTACCAATTACTAATATCACAGACGATATATATTTGATAAATGAATTTGACGGAACGAATTGCTATTTGGCAGTCGGTACGGAAAAGGCTTTGCTGATAGATTGCGGCACGGGATTCTGCGATTTAAGGGGCGCTTGTGAAAAAATTACAAATCTGCCAATTGTAGTCGTTGCAACACACGGTCACGTTGACCATATCGGCGGAGCGGGACAGTTTGAAGAAATATATATTCACCGTGACGATTGCAAGGCTATAAATAAATTGCAGATGAGCATGCCGATGCGAAAAGCGTTTTTAAGCGGCAACAGCGCCATTAAAGCACACGGTTTTAATTCAAAAGATGTAATAAAGCCGAAATATAAAACGAGACTGATTCCTATTGATGAAGGCTATGATTTCAACTTGGGGAATAAAATAATTTCCGTAAAGCATACACCCGGCCACACCGTTGGAAGCATTGCGCTCATTGACGAGTGCGACAATATTGTGTTCAGCGGCGATAACGTTTGTGATGCTCTTTGGATGCAGATGCCCGGTGCTACGAGCCTTGAGGAATGGCTGCCGTCGGCTAAATGGCTTTATGATATGAGCAAGGAATACCGCATTTTTTGGGGTCACAGAAAAGCCGAGCTTTCAAGGGAATATATTAAAAACGTTGTTAGTTGGGGCGAAGAAATAATTAAGAATAATAAAAATTCAATTATGCCGAAAATCAAGCAGTATCCTAATCAAAGTGATGGAATAGTATTCAGAACGGATAAAATTCATATACGGTAACTGATTTTAGTTAATATAATATGGTGGTGAGAATATGAGATATGAAATAAGCAGAGATTTTAAATACATCAGACTAATGACATTTCCTATCGTTAAACCCCTTGCACATATTGCCGAATATATTTTGGGAGCGCTGCTTAAAATAAATCATTCCGATGATAATGTTAATGTGACAAGGCATACTATTGACGTTGAGAACGGAAGCATAAAAGCACTTTTTTATGAGCCGAAAAAATGCGGAAATACTTCTCCTGCCGTAATATACTACCACGGCGGAGGTTTCGTATATAAAGCTGCACCGTATCATTATAAGCTTGTTAAGGAATACTGCGTTAAAACACCCTGCAAGGTGTTAATGGTGGATTATCGACTGACTACTAAAAATTCATTTCCTGTTCCTGTGAATGATTGCTGCAGTGCATTAAAATGGTTAGTGAAAAATGCGGAAGGTTTAGGAATTGACAAATCAAAAATTGTTATTGCAGGAGACAGTGCCGGAGGTAATCTTGCGGCTGCTGTTACTCTTACGGCGAGGGATAACAAGCTTATTGTTCCTTGCGGACAGATGTTGATTTATCCGGTTATTGACAGGCGGATGAAGACTCAGTCAATGAATAAATATACTGATACTCCAATCTGGAACAGCAGACTTTCAAAGAAAATGTGGGAGCTATATTTACCGGATAGTAATGTTGAAAATATTGAATATGCTTCACCTATAGAAGCACCGGATTTATCAGGCTTACCTAATACATATATTGAAACAGCAGAGTTTGATTGCTTGCACGATGAAGGAATGGAATATGCAAAGGCATTAAAAGCCGCCGGTAATACTGTTTTTCTGAATGAAACGAAAAATACGATTCACGGCTTTGATATGGCATCAAAAAGCAAGATAGTTATTGACAGTATTGAAAAGCGAATTAAGTTTTTGCAGAGTTCATTCTGCAATTATTGAATTTAGCTTCTTGTATGCTATAATAGTCCTGTAAATTAAGTGACAAAATGCAATATCTGATATGACTTAAATCTTTGTTTGGATGGTCTTTCAAGATAAGCTTTTTGCAGCTTGCAAAGGAACAGCGGTATTCGGTTATGAAATTCCTTTGATGGGATTACCAAAGGCGAAGCCTACTGACACGGAGGTAACATGATGAAAGCAATTGCGATAAACGGCAGTCCCCGAAAGGACTGGAATACGGATTTACTGCTCCAACAGGCATTAAAAGGCGCAGCAGATGCCGGTGCAGAAACGGAGTTGATACATCTCTGCGTCCTTACTTATTCAGGCTGTCGGAGTTGTTTTGCCTGCAAAAGAGCCGGAGCGGAGACAGGGCGATGTATGTGGAAAGACGATTTACAGCCGGTTCTTGACAAGATACTTTCTGCTGATGCCGTGTTTATGGGCTCGCCCATCTACCTCGGTAACGTATCCGGCATGATGTATTGCTTGATGGAGAGGCTTGTCTTTTCTCTTCTGAGTTATGACGATTACAGCAAAAAGTTGTTTCACGGCAATGTGAACTCCTGCTTTTTCTTTACGATGAATGCACCGAAGGTGTTTGCAAATACTGCTTACCGCGGTGTGATGAAGCAGTATGCAAACGCTATGAAACGTCTTGGCGGAAGCAGTGAATATTATGCCGCCTGCGATACTTTGCAATTTGAGGATTATTCCAAATTTGCCGCAGGAAGCTTTAACGAAGCACACAAACGCAAAGTGAGGGAAACGCATTTCCCCAAGGACTTACAAGCCGCATATGACATAGGATTCCGTCTGTTGACGCAAAAGTGCAAGAATGAGGTTAGACTATGAATGTTGAATTTTGGAATGCTTTAGACAAACTGGTCGAAAACTCTGATATAGTGATAGACAGACCAAAAGGAACAACTCACCCTCGATTTTCCAATTTTGTTTATAAAGTTGATTATGGTTATTTGAAAGGAACAACATCTATGGATGGTGCAGGAATCGACGTTTGGGTTGGAACCGGTGAAAAAAAGATAGATGCAATTATGTGCATTGTTGATTTGATGAAAAAAGACTCCGAAATAAAAATATTGATTGGATGCACAGAAGAAGAAAAGCAAATCATATATCAAACTCATAATGAGA
>JAFLRZ010000027.1 GCA_022511225.1 Eubacterium sp. | reverse complement strand
ATAAAAACTCCACTAATACTTGCCGTATTAGTGGAGTTTTTCATTGCTTAAGACGTGCGAAAGCAGAAAGTCAAAACCTTTGCCTCGTTATGTAGGTCGTCCCAATTATCAGATAGCATTTTTGTTTATTTCAATATATATAATTATGAATTCTTGACGTCTTCAAATGCTTTTTTGATTTCTTCTTCAGGCTCAGGTGTTATGAGTGAAACGATAACGTTTACGATAAGTCCTATGATGAATGCAGGCAAAAGCTCATATATTTTGAGAATCGGAGCAAGGTCTGCGATTACGAACTTCCATACAAATACCATTACACCACCTGTAATCATACCGGCGATAGCACCGTATTTATTTGAACGCTTCCAGAAGAGTGAGAGCACGATAACAGGTCCGAAGGCTGCTCCGAAGCCTGCCCATGCAAACGATACGATACCAAATATTGATGAATCGGGGTTCCAAGCAATAATTATACCGATTGCAGCAATTACAACGAGAACAGAACGAGCAACAATCATCTTTGCCTTTTCAGAAAGATTTACGTTGAAAATTCCGCCGAGGATATTTTCACTTGCTGAAGAAGATGCTGCAAGAAGCTGACTGTCCGCAGTTGACATTGTGCTTGCAAGGATACCTGCAAGAATGAGTCCTGCAACGAGTGCAAAGAATATACCCTTACCTGAAAGAAGATTTGAAAGCTGAATAATAATTGTTTCGTGGTCAGCAAGAGGCTCCATAACGCCCTTGTTTACTACTGCAAGACCGACAATACCGATTACGACTGCTACTGCCATTGCAATAACAACCCATACAGAAGCTATTCTGCGTGAGGTCTTAACCTTTTCAGGATTTTCGATTGCCATAAATCTGAGAAGGATGTGAGGCATACCGCAGTAACCAAGTCCCCAAGCAAGAGTTGAAACAACAGTAAGCGGAGTATAAGGATTGCTTGTGCCTGTTGCCGCATCATATGTATTATTCATTGAAAAATATCCCGGGAGTGACTTTGCATTTTCCATAACTGCACCCCAGCCACCTGCCTGAGAAACACCAAAAACAAGAACAATAATGAGTGCAACTGTCATAATAATTGACTGAATAAGGTCACTCATAGAGGCTGCATTGAAGCCGCCGAGTGCTGTATAGCCGACGATTACGATAGCTGATATAATCATCGCAACATGGTAGTCAATACCGAAAACAGTACCGAAAAGCTTACCGCAGGCAGCAAAGCCTGAACCTGTATAAGGTACAAAGAAAACGATGATAACTACAGCGGCAATTGCCATAAGAATTTTCTTCTCATTATACCGCTTAGAAAAATAATCAGGGATTGTGATTGCGTCGATTCGTGCTGAATAGTTACGAAGCCTTTTTGCAACAAAGAGCCAGTTGAGATATGTACCTACAGCAAGTCCTATAGCAGTCCAGCCTACGTCTGCAATACCTGAAAGGTAAGCAAGACCGGGAAGACCCATAAGAAGATAGCTTGACATATCCGATGCCTCGGCACTCATAGCAGAAACGAGCGGTCCGAGCTTTCTGCCGCCAAGGTAAAAGTCACCGACATTTGTTGTCTTTTTTGAGTAGATAAAACCGATTGCCACTACAACTACAAGATATGCAATTATCGCAATCATAATACAGATTTGTGCTGTACTCATAAAATTCCTCCATTCAAAACAGTAATATCATTTTAGTATTTTATCATATTAAAGCGCTAATGTAAAGAATTTATTTTTTAAGTCTGATAACGTTCCAAGAAAATGGCTTCAACTGAGCTGTAAGCTGAGAACCGTCGAGAACAGGAAGCGGATTTTTATGAGGTTTTACAAAAGGATTTTCAATACTGTTTACGTCATTCTTTTTATAGCCGTCCATTGAAATAAATTCTATCGGCTTATATCCGTCGAAATCCATAAGATTTACGTCAAGTGTAACGCCCTCGTCGAGAGATTTATTTACGGCAAATATTGTCATCTCATCAGTTTCTTCGTTGAGAGTTGTAATGCTTTCAATATAAGGCACGTCGGTAAATCTCTTACTATCGTACTTAGGGCAGTTAATTATCGGATTAAGAGCTACTCCCCTGCCGAAGTTGCTCAGATGCTCGAAAGGATAGAAGATAGTCTGCTTGAAAATTCCTCCACCTGTCTGAGTGAATATAGGAGCAATAACGTTTACAAGCTGTGCAAGGCAGGCAATCTTTATTCTGTCGCAATGGCGAAGAAGAGTTATAAGCATTGAGCCTACTACAAGCGCATCTTCAAAATTATAAATATCCTCAAGGCGCGGAGGTGCTACCGACCAGCGTTCATACGGAATGTTATTTGAGTGATACCATACGTTCCACTCATCAAACGAAAGGTTGATAGTTTTCTTTGAGCGTTTTTTTGCCTTGATATAGTCGCAAACACAGAGAACTGTATGTATAAACTCTTCGAGCTCTAAGGTCTGTGCAAGAAAGGACTCGGTATCATCATCGTGATTTCCGTAATACTGATGAAGAGAAACGTAGTCAATACTGTCATAGGCAATATCGAGAGAAGTAGCCTCCCACTTGCCGAAGGTTGGGGAATTTCTGCTTGATGAGCCGCAAAGGACAGTTTCGATTCTGTCATCTGTCCATTTCATCATCTTTGAAGCTTCGAGTGCAATTCTGCCGTATTCCTCAGCAGTTTTTGCTCCCATCTGCCATCCGCCGTCCATTTCGTTGCCGAGGCACCAGAGTTTTATATCCCATGGCTTGTCATAGCCGTGAGCTTTTCTGAGATCTGCCCACGCAGAACCGGATTTGTGGTTTGTATATTCAACAAGATTTCTTGCCTGCTCAGGTCCTCTCGTTCCGAGATTTACTGCCATCATACATTCTGTATTAGCCTTTTCGCACCATTTCATAAATTCATTAGTGCCGAAATAGTTAGGCTCTGTCGTACCCCATGCAAGATCAAGGCGTTTAGGACGGTTTTCCACCGGTCCTACACCGTCTTCCCAATTATATCCCGAAACGAAGTTACCGCCCGGATAGCGAACAATCGGAACGTTAAGCTCTTTTACGAGGTCGATTACGTCACCGCGAAAGCCGTCCTCGTCAGCAGTTTTATGGTCCGGCTCATAGATACCGCCGTAAACTGCTCTTCCTAAGTGCTCGATGAATGAGCCGTAAATTCGCTTGTCAATCTCGCCTATTTTAAATTCCTTGGCAAGTGTCATTTTAGCTTTCATATTTTTTCTCCCTAAAATTATTTTTCTCCTTGAAATTAACTAACGATATTCCTGTGCACACAAGTGCAAGAGATACAAGTGTTTTTACAAGATTTTCTGCAAGACTTTCGTGAAGAAAGAGTGCTGACAAAAGGCATCCGAAAACAGGTGTCATAAAAGAATATACTGCGATTTTTGAAACATCGTTATATTTTAACAATACTCCCCAAAGAGTATATGCTATCGCTGAAAGTAACGCAAGATAAATCAGTATTAATACTGCCTGCACGCTGTTGAATCCGACTTTTCCGCCGAACACAAGCCCTGTCACAGTCATAACTATGCCGCCGAGTACAAACTGATAACCGCTCAGTGCAACGGGATTACTGCTCTTTGAAAAGCTTTTAATGAGAACTGAGGACACAGCATATGACAGTGCTGATAAAATCATAAAGCCCTCACCCATAAGGCTAAACGAGGAACTGACGTCACCCGTGCGCAAATTAATGATCACAACACCCGCAAAGCCTATAACTGCACCGACAAGCTTTTTGGCGGTAAGCCTTTCCTGCTTTAAGATTACGCTTGCGATAATTACTGCAAAGAAAACGCTTGATGACGTTAGAATAGAGCCTTTTGTGCCCGTTGTTCTTGCAAGTCCTACGTAAAAAAGCAGATACTGAAGTATGGTCTGAAACAGAGACAATATAGCAACGTTTTTGAAACTGCTTTTTCCTTTTACTGAAAGAGGCTTTTTTGCAAGAGCACTTCCTATAAATATGGTTAAAACGCCTGCAAGGGTAAAACGAATACCTGCAAATAAAATCTGCGAGAAGTAGTCATCTGCCTGTATGTCAAGAATAGTGTATCCCGTCTTGATTGCAGGGAACGCACTGCCCCACAGTGCACAGCAAAAAATTGCTATAAGACCTGCAAATACGGGATTTGTCAGGCTGTTTTTTATTCGATTAATCATTTCTTATCAGTAGTTGAGCCGAAGCCGCCGTCTCTGACACCTTCGGTATCGTCATCATACGTAATACCAAACTGGGTAAATATTCCCTGTGCAAAGCCGTCTCCTGCGCCAACCTCAGCCTTATGGCAGACGTCGTGTGCGTCACAGCTTATTTTAATCATAATATGACCCTCGTTTGAGGAATTATAGTAATCAGAGTCAATGATGCCTACCGTGTTATCAAGCTGACAGCGGTGCTTGAAGCCGAGACCTGAACGAGGATAAATAGAGAGCACCCAGCCGTCCTCAATCTTTGAGCGGATGCCTGTAGGAACAAGCGTTGATTTGCCCTGTTCAAATACGACGTCAGCAGGAGCATAAAAATCGTATCCTGCAGAGCCTGTTGTTGCTCTTTTAGGGAGCTTAATGCTGTCATATACTGCCTTAACGTCCTGTGTATCAGGGAAATTTTTGAGCCAATCCTTCTCAAACTGTTCAAAGGAAACCTTCTCAAACTGTGCAATTTTTAACATAGTCCTTCTCCTATATTTTTATATATTAGAATTATATCAATAACGTGATAATAAAGCAACACAAAAATAACGGATTCGTAAAAAATAACAGGCAGAAAACGGTGTATCTTCTGCCTGCTTTGTATATAATATTCAGTTAGGAGAAATATGCTTTGCTTAAAGTCCGAAGCTGACTGACAATGCTTCGTTTACCCTTCCCATAGAGGAATTGTCAAGACTGCCCATCTTTTCTTTAAGGCGTCTTTTGTCTATCGTTCTAACCTGCTCCAAGAGGACTACACTATCCTTAGCAAGGCCACAGCTTTGCGCGTCAACCTCTATATGAGTAGGCAGATTATTTTTATCCCTTTGCGAAGTTATTGCCGCAGCAATTACAGTTGGAGAAAATTTATTCCCCACGTCATTTTGCACTATCAAAACAGGACGAACACCGCCCTGCTCAGAGCCTATGACCGGACTTAAATCTGCATAATATATTTCGCCTCGTTTTATAGACAATTAAATCACCTTCATAATTACTTCTTCTTTCTTTAGCTGAGGTGCCGTAACGAAGTATTGGTTTCTCGCAGAAATCACCTGAAATACAGCCGAAAAAATGATAATTTTAAGCAACACTGCGTTACGGCACCTCAGCTTTATTATGATTGCCTTATTTTTTACGACTTATTCCATTATATGTAATTTAGTTTTAATGGTTTTTGTCAATTTGGATTATAAGACATATTATGTAAAGAGAAAGGAGAGATACTATGGAAGAATACGTTGACTTATTTAAACCGAGTTTTTTGAAAAATGAAAGGCGTACGGCACTTCCTGCTGACCCTCAGCCGACTATGGCATATATACCGCTTCAAACCAATTTAATAACCTATGAATATGATAAAGGTCTTAACGAAGGAACTATATTCCCCGAGCTTAACAAGCCGTTTACAGGAAAGATGGTGAAGAAGGTATGAACAGAGATAAGCTGCTGAGCAGAGTAAGCAAATTCGGATTTGCTATGCAGGAATACAGACTTTTCCTCGATACACATCCTGATGATGCGGAAGCAATTCAGCTTTTTAACAATGCTGAGAAGAAGTATACTTCTGCCAAGGAGGAATACGAAAAGCAATTTGGTCCGTTGACACTTAACGGACTGAATAGTGACGAATGGCTTAAAGACCCATGGCCATGGCAGAATGAAGCAAATTAAAGATAAAAAAGAACAGGAGCGTTAAGCTCCTGTTCTTTTTTGTGTTAGCGTAAAGTTTCACACGGGAGGATAACATCCTCCCCTGCAATTACAAATGATAATAACATCAATGTTTTTAACGTCTGCTTGAGGGGGCAGGCGGTGGAAGATAATCATCATCGTCATAATTACGATCTTCTCTTTCAAGCTGTCTGCGTTTTCTTTTTTTCTTTTTGTTAGAAAGATTCCTATAAAGTAATACTATATAAGCTATGAAAAGGAAAATAGCAATTACTGCTATCAGCTTAACAATCGGTGAAGCAAAAAATCCTTTAACAGCGTTAATCACCTTAAGAAAAGTTGAAAGCTCAACAGTCTGCGCCGCAACAAGGTCTACTGTCGTAATTACCTCATTGCCGTAGATGATATTTACTTTGCAGATATCGTCGCCCTTTGTTACAGGTGCACTGATGCTTTCAGGCTTGTCCACCATTTCGTAAATAATCGCAGTTTTATCAAGCCCTGTGGGAACGATAACGTTTGTGTCCACCTTGCCTACAAGCTGAACTGTATCAGCATCCTTGCCGTTTTCAACGGCAATCTCTCCTACCACTTCATTTTCCTTGACTATAGTAGTATATTTAAGACTTGAAAATGCCCATTCAAACAGCGTCTTTGCATCAATAAAGGAGCATTTTGATTCGTATGGCTCGCCGTTAATCTTCTGCTGAGGGGATTTGAGAACGACTGCAAGATAGTTGTAACCATCCTTTGAAGCCTTTGTAATTACACAGTATTCAGCCTCCTCGGTTGAGCCTGTCTTGATGCCCTGAGCATATTCATAATAATATGAGATATATCCCGGCTGAAGCATAAGATTTGTGTGGCCTAAGGTATAATTTTTGTACTGAATCTGAGTTGTTGAAGAAATCTTGTCAAACGTTGAATTTTTCAGTGCTTCGATAGTCATCAGCGACATATCTCTTGCAGTAGTGTAATGCTCGTCGTCATGAAGTCCGTCAGGATTTGTGAAGTGAGTATCCTTACAGCCGACTGAAGTTGCCCATTTATTCATTTCTTCTACGAACGCAGCTGTTGAACCACTCACGTATTCTGCGAGTATCTGGCAGGCATCACACGCTGAATGCACCATAGTAAGATACAAAAGCTCCTCGATTGTGAGTTCCTCGCCGACGGTTATGCCTGCGACCTGAGCACCTGTGCCTAAGGTCGCATCAAAGGCGGATTGGCTCATCTTCGCTTTGGCACTTAAATCCTTGACGTTATTAAGGACTACCATTGCAGTTGCAATTTTTGTAAGCGAGGCAGGATAAAGCCTTTTATCTGCATTTTTTTCGGCAACTATGGGATATGAATCATCATCAAGATTTATGAGCATATAAGCTTCGGCGTAGATTTTCTGATCAGGCTCGTACATGGCAGCTGATGCGCAAAACGACGGCAGACAGAGCACCGATACTGTAATAATCATCAGAGTGAGAATATAAGAAAGTGTTTTTTTCATAGACTTGACACCTTTGCTTAAAATCATTATATTAATAGTGTAGCACTTTTTTGAAAGCATTTAAAGAGAATATAATATAATTTTTGGAGAAATTTATGATTTATATTACAGGTGATACTCACGGTGATCTTTCCTGCCTTAAAAATCCGAAGCTCAGCAAGCTCGGCGAGAAGGATTACCTTATAATATGCGGTGACTTTGGATTTATCTGGAACAAGGACGACCCTGCTGAAAAGAAAAAGCTTGAGTGGCTTAAAAAGAGAAAATACACGATTTGCTTTGTTGACGGCGCACACGAAAACTTTGACATTCTTAATTCCTATCAGCCGTACAGGTGGAAGGGCGGAAATGCCCACAAAATTGCCGACAATATCTATCATCTTATGCGCGGTGAAATTTTCACCCTTGAGGGCAAGACCTTCTTCGCCATGGGTGGAGGAGAAAGCGATGATGCACAGATGCGTGAGGAAGGTGTAAGCTGGTGGGAGGCTGAGCTTCCAAACGGCGAGGAAATGAAGAACGGCATTGACAATCTTCAAAGCACCGAGAAAAACATTAACTACGTTCTGACTTATGAGCCACCTACGTCTGCTAAGGATATATTAAGGCAGAAAACGAATCAGAATTTAATCATCACACCGCTGAACACTTACCTGCAGGAGCTTATGCTGGGCGTTGATTATATGCATTGGTATTTCGGCTCACTTCATATTGATTTGAAAATAAGCAAAAAAATGACTGCTGTTTTCAATGAGATTATACAGATTTCATAAAAAAAGATGCAACCCCAAAGTATATTTGAGGTTGCATCTTTTTCTACAGCTTAATTTTCTTGACCTTGGAATATGACGAATAGTAAGTAGTTGAGCCGACCTTTTTGTAGGTCCTTACTTTCACGTAATAGGTTTTGCCCTTTTTAAGTCCATTGAACGTATAAGATACAGTCTTATACGACTTAATCGCAACAGTTTTTTTGTCCTTAGTAAATTTGCTGTTTGTTGCGATAATCACCTGATAACCTGTAGCTCGTGTGTTCTTTGACCAAGTGCACTTAACAGCATTTTTGCCTTTCGTGACACTTTTGAGGGTAGGAGTCTTTGGCTTGGTGCAAGGGTTGATTTGCGCATAAGAGCCATATTGGGGTTCTCCGTTTACACTGAAAACTGCTCTGACCTTGAATTGATAATTCGTGGCATCATCCAGTGACTTCACCTTGCCATTGTAGTAAACTGCCGTAACTGTACAGCTATTTGATTTTGTCTGGGCAATTCTGCTCCACTTTTTCTTTGCGGTATCATATGCATAAATCTGATACGCCACGTTACTGCCCTGACTTTGCCATGACAATACGATTTTAGATGGAGTAGACGACTTCATTTTAAGTGAGGTAATTTTACCCGCCTTTATAATAAATGTTTTCTTAACCGTAATATTTGAAAAATTATTAATACCCTTGACAGTAAGAGTATATACACCCACGTCCTTACCTGAGCCTGATACGGTATAATCTGTACCCTTTTTCAACGTCTTGCCGTTATAGGTTACCTTCGGCGACAGGGTCTGGGTTTTTCCGTTATAAGTAAGGTCGGAAATAGTAACGGTAAATGCGGTCGGCTTTGAAATAGTGAAGCAAAGTGCAGCCGCGCCCTCATAATTACCTATAAATTTAACGTTAACAGTGCCTTTACCTGCATCAATATTTTTGCCGTAGCCTGTAATAACGTAATCCTTATCCTTTACGAGATTAACTCTTTTGCCGCCTGTTTTGGTGTAATAGATAGTGAATGAAGTCGGCTTTATCTGGTTACCCGTGTAGGAATGAATTTCGCCGCTGATGACGTTGTTTTTTTCAAAAGTTGAAGTCAGATTAAGTCTTTTGTTAACTTTATATTTCCAAGTTTTCTGAGTATCTGCTACGAGAAATTTACTGTCCTTAAGAGCTGTAAATATTATTTCACCTTCATCAAGGTAATTCGTGCCGCCTTTTATCTCAATCTTGTAGTCCCTATCTTTTACAAGCTTAATTTCCACACCGTTACTTTCAAAGGTAAGTCCGAGATTGCTTTCAAGGTCTATTCCGTACTGCACCTCAATGAGCTTGTCAGCTAAAGATGAGAGCTCATACTTTATTATCGAAAAATCAAATTCAATATAGCCTTTATAATTGCCGATGTATTCAACTCTGATTATATATTCTCCATGATTCCTCAGCTCCACGGGAGTTTTTGATGCATCGCCTTTTTTATAGGCATACACTATGTAATCTCTGCCCTCAACAAGCTTTGTAAGAGATGAGTCAATTACTTCAATCGCAGTTTCGATAATATCGCCTGTGTAAAACGCAGGATTTTCAAATTTTTGAGGATTTTCGGCATAAGAGTTTGTGTCGCTCATATCAAGCGGTGCTATAGTCAGATTTCTTGCAGTGATTTCTTTTTTAGTAACAGGGTCAATTATTTTAAAGCTATAATCACCTGCATTTTTAAGCTTTTGGTCGTTGCAGCTATATTCAACGCCCTGTGCATATTCGTAGATTTTATATGAATACAAGTAGCCGTCATTAGCGCCGTAATATACGAAAGCATCATTTAAGCTGACTTTCTTGTATTCATTTTTTCCGTCAGTAGTCGTGAACTTAAAGAAGCTTTCGCCGTTTTCATCTTTATCTATGAAAACATAATTTTCAATGTTGAGTGTGTCGTCCTTAGTATCCCCTTCTCTGCTTCTTGTGACAACTGCCTCGGCATTTTTAATATCGTCTTCGTTGAGGGCAAAGTGATAATCGTCCGTACTTACGTCTGTTCGGTCATACTCTTCATATATTTGCTGATGATTTTCTTTTGAAAAGCTTTTGTTTTTACTTCCGCGAAGGAAGTAGCTATAATCGACAAGAGTGTATCCGTTGGTGATTTTTTGTGTGTGCTGAGAGCCGTACGTAGCATCAACGCTGTACCACTTGCCATTAAGCATTACCTCATTCCAAGCGTGAGGATCTTCGTTGCCTTCAAAGGCACCCTTTACGATTCTGCAGTCAATGCCGTTGAGCTTGCAGAGATAGTAAAATACAAGTGTATATCCTTCGCAGACAGATTTACCCTGATTCATTTCGTATACTCTGTAAAGCTGCTGACTGTCATTCATATAGTGGTCATCAAAATCAAGATATTCTTCAGCTTTTTCGGTATCAAAATCGACATTGTATAAATTGTCTTTAATGTATAAGTCGCTACTGTTGCCTACAAGCGCACCGTAAGCCGAATGAGAAATTTTGTATCTGTCTTTATTCTTTGGATATGCTTCATTATCATTGTTGAGGTCATCATCATAAACCTCATCGTCATAAATTACGTGCTTTGCAAGGAAATTATAAATAGTCTTTACGGTATAAAAATCCTTCTCTTCGTCTGATGAACTGCTGATACGCTCATTATCTTTAATATAAAAATCGTTCCAAAGATTCAAAAAATAATTTACCTGCTCCTCCTGTTCAGCCGTGGTCATATATTCAAATTCAAAATTGATTTTATAAGAATCACCTTGCTTTGTCCAGCTGGAGGTAATGTCAGAAAGCGTACGAAGGTAGTCGCCGCCGTATGCAAGCTCGTTGTCACCGTAAACTGCTTCACATATGTAGTCACGTATTTCATCAATATTAACTGAGGAATCCTTGACGGTGTAATTGACAGAAAAGACAGGTTCTCTGTTATACATAGCCTGACGGATGTCCTCCACAAGACTTGTAAGCTCATCATCGTCGTAAATATCGTACGCACTTACGTTGAAAGGGCATAATGATGCAGTTGTAAAAATCATAGTAAATGCCAAAAAGACTGAAATAAGCTTCTTCATACGTAACACCTTAGATTAAGATATATATATTATATTATAACATAAATATTTAGTTTGTTCAATTTTGCATGCTACAAAAATATGAACCGATAATTGTATAAAATACACAATTATCGGTTCATAACGTTGTCTATTTATGCGGAAAGCACTCCACCATCGGCGTGGTCCCCATCTCTTTGACGAGGGTGAAAATTACACGCTTTCTATATAAGAAAGCAGGTCTTCGTAAACCTCGTCCTTATTGATTTCGTTGAGTATTTCGTGCCTTGCAAGGCTGTAAAGCTTAATCTGAGCTTTAGAATGATTCGTGGCTATAAGCTTGTCATATATATCCATTATTCCCCTGCCGTAATCGCCTACAGGGTCCATATCGCCACTGATTAAGAGAATAGGCTTATCCTTTGGCACGGACTCAAACCACTCGTCAGTATTTGCAGACATATTAAGCTTAACGAGATCGTTCATACCCTGAGCAGAAAACAGAAAGCCACATTCATCATCTGAAACGTACTTATCAACCTGCTCGGTATCGCGCGACAACCAGTCAAACGGTGTACGCTTCTCAAACTTATCGTTATAAGCACCGAAGGTCATTTTATCAAGGAGCTTGCTCTTGCTTGTATATCCTGAAAGCTTAGCGACCATAGCCGTCACCTTGTCGCCTATAGCGGCAATAGGATTTGCAGAGCCTGTTCCCATATAAATGGCAGCATCAAATGGGGAATCATTATACCAAGCGGTGAAGCATCTTACGATAAACGATCCCATTGAGTGACCCATAACTATTAGCTTCTTATCAGGAAAGGCATTTTTTGCCATATCAAACGTGGTCTTAAAATCCTTTACAAGAGATTTGTAGCCGTTTTTATTTCCGAAATAGCCTGTAAGCTCGCTATTCTGATTCGACTTGCCGTGATTAGCCATATCGTGCATAAATACGGCAATGCCGTTTGACGTAAGATATTGAAAGAAATCGTGATATCTCTTTTTATGCTCTGCCATTCCGTGATGAACTGCAAGAACAGTTTTCACCTCGTTATCATCAGGTAAAAATATACTGCCGTGGATTTCGCATACACCTGTTGCTGACGGAAAATTATATTCTTTTATCTTCATAATTATCTCCTTGATATTATGATTATGCCGCTATAATGCCGCTGAAATATGTAAATTATTCTTCTGTAAGATCTGATGCGCAGTGTGAGCACTTAACTGCATCAGCAGGGATTTCACTTTTGCAGAATGGGCAGATTTTTGTTGCAGGTGCTTCTTCTGCTGCCTCTTTTTCGTGCTTGCTGAGTGACATTATTTTGTTTACAGCCTTAACGATGCAGAAGATAACGAATGCCATAATGATAAAGTTGATTATAGCAGAAATAAATGCACCGTAATTAATATAATTGTCACCGATTAAATGGATTCTGCCCTGAATCTCAGCACCGCCGATGCAGTTGATGAGAGGCTGAATAATATTGTCGGTAAGAGATGTTACAATATCCTTGAAAGCAGCACCGATGATAACACCTACTGCAAGATCAAGCACATTGCCCTGTAATATGAATTTTTTGAATTCCTGAAAAAACTTTTTCATTTCGAAATACCTCATTTCATAAAATATTTTATTTTGTACATTGTATCATATTATGCCAAAAAAATCAAATTGAGGAATAAATTTTTTGTCGGCTGATGTTAGTTCCTGAATAAAAAGCTTATCCATCCCCCTGTTCAGCGCATAATCAACTACCTTGCCGTACTCTCTTTTTGTGATTTTTCGATTTAGCTCCGTGCAGTCTGATAAATCGCCGCAAGGAACGTACTGAGCCATTAAAGATACGTAGGTATCAGGCAGATTATCAGTAATCCAGTCAATGATTTCAAGAGAAGAATTTGTGTTTTGAGGCAGTATCAGATGGCGGACAATCATTCCTGATTTCATCATACCATCCTTGCCAAAGGAATCGCTGACCTGCCTTCGCATTTCAAGAAGTGCTTTTGAGGCAATTTCAAAATAATTCTCTGCCTTTGAATACTTTTTTGACTTATCTGCCCTGATGTATTTCAAGTCGGGCAGGTAAATATCAATAATCCCCTCAAGGTTTTTCAGCATATCAACGCTTTCATAACCACTGCTGTTATACACAATCGGAACAGGACTTTTCCATTTTGAAAGCACAGAAGCAAGCCTGTGAGCATAATGTGTGGGATTTACAAGATTGATATTCTGCGCACCTTGCTCAACAAGATTTTCAAATATTTCTATGAGCCTGTCATCTGTTATCTCTACGCCCTTGCACTGATGGCTTATCTCAAAATTCTGGCAGTACGCACAGCGAAGATTGCACCCGCTGAAAAAGACTGCACCGCTACCAAGAGTACCGCTTATGCACGGCTCTTCCCAGTAATGAAGCGACGCTCTCGCAAGCTTAAAGCAGTCACCGCAGCCGCAGTAGCCGATACCGTTTTCTCTGTCTGCCTTACATTCTCTCGGACAAATTGAACAAATCATAGTAACGCCTTGTAAATATCGCCTTTCTTAAAAGGTGTCTGCGAGGCAATTTCCTTTGATGCGTTATTAACAGACATACCCTTTTCTACGAGTGCCCTTGCCATATTAAGTGCATCGTCAAACGATATTTCACTTTCTGCAAAATCCGTTTTGCCGTCTATTATAAGCACTATCTCGCCCTTCAGCTTGCCGTCAGCGTAAAGCTCGTTTGCTTCCTTTAGGCTTGTTCTGATAACCTGCTCGTGAAGCTTTGTGATTTCCCTTACAATTGCTATTTTTCTGTCACCGAGAACGCTTAATAAATCACGCAGTGTATTAGGAAGCTTGTGCGGTGCTTCGTAAAAAATCATTGTACGCTTTTCATCCTTAATTTCCTCAAGGTGCTCTCTTCGTGACTTTTTATTTACCGAAAGGAAGCCCTCAAAGGTAAAGCGACCGCTGTTCATACCCGATATTGCAAGCGCAGTTGCAAATGCAGTGGGACCGGGCACAGATTCAACTGTTATTCCCATTTCGTGACATAGCAGGACTAAATCCTGACCCGGATCGGAAATTGCAGGCATTCCTGCGTCTGTTACGACTGCGCAGTTCTCTCCGCCTGAAATCCTTGCGCAGATTATTTCTCCGCGTTCTTTTTTGTTGTGTTCAAAATATGATACAGTTTCTTTTTTTATTCCAAAATGGTTGAGGAGCTTGAGAGTTACCCGCGTATCCTCAGCCGCAATAAAATCAACACTTTTCAAGGTTTCGACAGCTCTCGGAGATAAGTCGCCGAGATTTCCTATCGGAGTACCTACAACAAATAATTTTCCGCTCATTTATCATACCCATCGGCATAGGAGCCGTATATTTCAAGCATTTCGTCTGTAAACTTTCCAGTTTCCTTTTTTATAATAAGCTGAGGCTCAACCCGCAGAAAAGGCTTTGCACCCTTCTGACCTTGTATCAAAAATAAAAACGGCTGTTCACCCGCCTTATCCTGAACGAAGCGGAGTCTTTTGGGTTCAAGCTTATATTTACGCATAATTTCGATTGCGTCTACAAGTCTTTCAGGGCGGTGACACATACAAAATCTGCCGCTGTACTTAAGCAGATACGATGCCGCCTTAACCGCATCCTCAATATTACAGCAAACCTCGTGACGTGCAATACGCGCACTGTCGCCAAGCGACTCAATGCCCGTGCCTACAGGCTTGTAGGGCGGATTCATAGTGACTAATGAAAACTCCTCAGCACTAAACACTTCGCTGATTTTTCGCAGGTCGCAATTGTACGCCTTAATTCTGTCCTCTATGCCGTTTATTTCGATAGAATGGCAGACTTGCACATATGCATTTTGCTGAATATCGAGGCAGGAAACGTTATTTATTTTTTCATTTCGAAGCCATAAAAACGGAATAATTCCGCATCCTGTGCCCATATCAAGCGCCTTATCCCTCGGCTTTACAGAGGCAAAATGTGACAGAATAACGGCATCTGTTCCGAACGTATGGTCTTCGCTAACTGCAATTGTTATGTCATCCGACAATCTTTCGTAATTATACATATGGATATTATATCAATACAGACACAATTTTTCAATCTATTTAATGGAAAAACCGCAGAGGATGCTCTCTGCGGTTATATTTAGTCCATTGCTTTATTGAGGAATGCCTTAAGCTTCTCGCTTTTAGGATTGAGGAACAGCTCTTCGGGAGTGCCTGCTTCCTCGATAATGCCGTTTGCCATAAATATTATCTTATCGGCAACGTTTTTTGCAAATTCCATTTCATGAGTAACTACAATCATTGTGGAATTGCCTGTTTTAAGGCTTCTGATAACGTTGAGCACCTCGCCTGTAAGCTCGGGGTCGAGCGCAGAGGTAGGCTCGTCAAAGCAGAGTATATCCGGTTTCATTGCAAGCGCACGAGCAATAGCAACTCTCTGCTGCTGACCGCCTGAAAGCTCACAAGGATATGCCTTTGCCTTCTCTGTAAGTCCGACACGTTCTAAAAGTTCATTTGCATTTTGCTCAATCTGAGCGTATCTTTGGGATTTATAATCCTTAGCAACACTTTTCTTTTCATTTTTAAGTGCCTTGATTTCGTCTTTAACCGAAAGCTTTGGCGCAAGAGTAAGATTGTCATAAACCGTATATTGAGGGAAAAGATTGAACTGCTGAAAAACAAGACCGAAATGAAGGCGGTTATGCCTGATTTGCTTCTCACTGAGTGTATTCTTGTCACTCGTATCAAGGAGAGTTTCACCGTTTACCGCAATAGAACCCACGTCAGGCGTTTCAAGAAAATTAAGGCATCTTAAAAGAGTAGTTTTACCGCTTCCCGATGAGCCGATGATAACAAGAACGTCTCCCTTTTCAAGCGAAAAATCAATGCCCTTTAAAACCTCATTGTTTCCAAAGCTTTTATGTATGTTTTTTACTTCTAATACTGCCATATCTTTAACTCCTGTAATAATCGAGTTTCTTTTCAATTCTACCAAAGACTATGGTTAAAAGTCCATTAAACACAAGGAAGAAAACGCCTGTATAGAACAGCGGCCAGATAAGTCCCCTTGCGGTAAATCGGTCTGCAACCATAATAATCTCGGCAACGGCTATCACTCTTGCAAGTGAAGTATCTTTAACAAGTGTTATTATTTCATTACTCATAGGCGGAATAATCTTTTTAACAACCTGCATCAAAATTACTTTAAAGAAAATCTGCGGTCTTGTCATACCGAGTACCATTCCCGCTTCTTGCTGACCAACAGAAATACTTTCAATTCCGCCGCGATAAATTTCTGAAAAATATGCCGAATAATTGATTACAAAAGCAACCAATGCCGCCATAAATCTTGTTTTCATCGGAGTATCAAAAAGAATTCCGGGAACATAAAAAACAACGAAAAGCTGAAGCATAAGAGGTGTTCCGCGGATTATCCACACAAACGTTTTTGCTAACCACTTAAGTGGAAGGAATTTTGACATTGAACAAAAACTTATAATAAGTCCGATTGGCAAAGAAAAAATAAGAGTTAAGCCAAAAAGCCTTAGATTTTCCCAAAAGCCTTTAAGCAATTCAAGAGTTATAGTCGAAAAATCCATCACGTTCTCCCATTAAAATATGGCAGGCAGAATTCCTCCTGCCTGCCATTAGAATTATTTACTCATTATTTAACAAGCTGTTCGCCAAGATTATATTTCTCTGCGATTTTCTGAAGAGTTCCGTCTGCAACAAGTTCCTGGATTGCCTTGTTAACCTCAGCCGTAACATCACTGCCTTTACGGAAAGCAATACCATACTGTTCATCAGCAAATGACTTTTCAGCAATAACAAGATCAGCATAATCTGAGTCCTCGCCGAGAGAGCCGATGCCGGTTACATAGTCGATTACAGCAGCATCAGCAGTACCTGCCTTAACCTCCATCATTGCACTCTTCATAGAATCAACTGCAACGTAGTTTGCATCGCCAAAGAAATCAGCATACTGCTTATCTAAGATAACCTCTTCACCTGCTGATTCTTGTTCAGCAACAACTGTTTTTCCTGCAAGGCCGCCAGCAATTGAAAATGCATCTGCATTTTCAGCTTTGCAGATAATAATCTGCTTATTGTTCATATAAGGATTAGTAATTGACATTGTTGCTTTTCTGTCGTCTGTAATTGTAAGTCCGTTCCAGATGCAGTCGATACTCTTTGCAACAAGCTCATTTTCCTTTGATTCCCATTTAATCTCCTGGAACTCAGGTGTTACGCCAAGCTTTTCACAAACTGCCTTACCAAACTCAACCTCAAAGCCTGTAATCTCGCCGTTCTTGTCTATGTAATCCATAGGCTTGAAGTATGTAATACCGATAATGAGGTTACCCTTTTCCTGAATGTACGCAAGATCGCTGTCTGTAGTGTTGTTCTCCTTACTGCAAGCAGCAAATATACCTACTACTGTAAGAGCCATAACTACTGCAAGCACAATTGATAATGCCTTTTTCATTTTTAATATTTCCTTTCAAAATAAAATTAATTTGCCATAGCAGTGTGTTAGCACTTTGCCACAGTAAATTGACACATTGGCAGTATATCATATATAAAATGAAAAATCAACATAAAAATAAAAAAAGTGCGGTTGCACCTCATAGAGAAGAACAACCGCACCCTTTTAAGAGATAAGTATTTGGGGTTGATTAAAATTAAGCTTATTATATATTGCAAATGCCAAACTGAACTAGTATTGAAACAAGAGCTCACTAAAAAGCCGCCTGATAATCTAACAAAATAATATCACTAAACATTCAATTTGTCAACCCTAATGAGAAAATTTTTATTTTATGCATTATGCACAATAATTAATTTGTATAGTATGTGCATATTATACTAATATAGATACTCTGTATTGTTAAAGAATTGCACTTGTGTTACAATGTAAAAAATAACCAATGCAATTAGTTATTTTTGATATAGGAATGAGGAATCGTTATGTGCGGAATTATAGGTTATACAGGCTATAGCGAGGCAAGAGGAATCCTGCTTAAAGGACTCAAGGTGCTTGAATACCGTGGGTATGACAGCGCAGGAATAGCAGTTTATCACCCAAGTTTCAAAGAGTGCCTTGTTACAAAATGCGCCGGTCGTGTAGAAAATCTTATGGAAAAGACGGCTGACGTTAAGGGCTCAACCGGTATAGGACATACGAGATGGGCAACCCACGGCGGTGTATGCGATGACAACTCTCATCCGCACAAATTCGGCAGTGTTACAGTCGTTCATAACGGAATTATTGAAAATTACGAGGCATTAAGAGGTGCACTCGGTGTTGCAGATAAGCTCAAGTCACAGACTGACAGTGAGGTTGTAGCGGCACTTATTGACAGAAGCTTTAAGGGTGATCCTGAAAAGGCAATAATCGACTCCGTGAAAAAGCTTACGGGTACGTTCGCCCTTGGAATAATGTTTGACGAAATACCAAACACAATTTTTGCCGTAAGAAATGTCAGCCCTATAGTATGCTGTCAGAATAACGACGGTGTTTATATCGCTTCTGACATTATGGCTATCGGAGAATACAGCGAGGATTACTTTGTACTCCCCGAGCTTACAGTGGCTAAAATCACGAAAGACGGATATACGCTTTCTGACTTCAAGGGCAATGAAGTACAACCTGATATGCTGAAGCTTGATTGGGATATAAAAAACAGCGGAAAAGGCAGCTTCCCTTTCTTTATGGAAAAAGAAATTATGGAGCAGCCTGAGGTTATCAAAAAGACTATTGACGGCAGAATCAGTGACGGACTTCCCTGCTTTGAAAAGGATTCTATTGACGACAGCCTGTTTGAAAATTGCAAAAACATAAGCGTAATTGCCTGTGGTACCGCTATGCACGCGGGTCTTGTCGGAAAAAGCCTTATTGAAAATATCTGCTCCATTCCTGTAAGCGTTCATATGGCAAGCGAATATATTTACTGTAATCCTATAATAGATGAAAATACCGTTGTTATCTGCGTATCTCAAAGTGGTGAAACTATTGACAGCCTTGAGGCACTTAAGTACGCAAAGAAAAACGGCGCAAAGACGCTGTCGATAGTCAACGTGCGCGGCTCGTCAATCGCAAGAGAAAGCGACAACGTTATTTACACGGATGCAGGCCCTGAGATTGCAGTTGCATCAACAAAGGCTTACACTACACAGGTATCCGTATTCTATCTCCTGACAGCAAAGCTTGCCTATATCAAAGGCGCGCTCAACCTTGAGGGTGTAACAAACTTTATAAATCAGCTAAAAAAAGTTCCTGATGCAGTACGGGAAGTGCTCGAACGCAGGGGTGAAATACATCACCTGAGCAAATCGATGCTGACAGCAGATGACACGTTTATGATTGGAAGAGGTCTTGATTACCCTGCACTGCTTGAAGCCTCGCTTAAGCTTAAGGAAATCTCGTACATTCACTGTGAAGCGTTTGCAAGCGGTGAGCTTAAGCACGGCACTATTGCCCTTATTACCGAAAAGACACCGGTCATTGCCCTTGTTACACAGCAAAAGCTTGTAAGCAAGCAGGTAAGCAATATCCGTGAGGTAGAAAGCAGGGGCGCAAAGGTTATCAGCTTTGTAAGAACTGATTTGGAAAATGACGATATTGAATGCAGCTTCACGCTCCCCTGCCTTGAGGATGAATTTATGCCTATTCCTGCAGTTGTATCATTACAGCTTTTAGCATATTACGTTTCATCAGACAAGGGACTTGACGTTGATAAGCCGAGAAATCTGGCAAAGGTTGTAACAGTAGAATAAAAATTACGGAGGATAAATTATGATTGGACCACTGTTTTTTCTTGAGGTAATGATACTGTTTTCGTTTATCGTATCATCACTCTTTATGTTTGTACCTAAAAATAATGAAAGTATACACAAGGTGTTTTTTGCACTGTCGGTTATGCTTGCAGTTTTCATTACAATTATTGATGCTACTTCACTCCCTTCAAATATGGGTCAGAAAAACATAATGGCATGGTGTGCTCTCGTGCCTGCCGGAATAGGCGTTATAATTACGTGCGCAAAGGGAAAGCCTAACACAGTATCAAAGCTTTTTGTTATGACAACAAGTGTTCTCAGTGCTTTAGGTTACTTTGTTTTCCTTTAAGTTTTGGTATTGACAAACGGTATTCTGTAACATATAATATCAATGCAGACAATAGTCTGACTAAATATTTTCAGGGCGAGGTGCAATTCCTCACCGGTGGTAAAAGTCCACGAGCTGATTTTCAGCCGATACGGTGAAATTCCGTAACCGACGGTTAAAGTCCGGATGAGAGAAAATGTTTGGCGGTGAAATCATTTATTTACCGTCTACGGTCAAAGCATTTACGCCCTATCACTATGTGATAGGGCTTCTCTTTTTGTAAGTTTCAGCGCCCAAAAAGGAGAAAAATTATGAAAAACAAAAAAGTCAGGGTGCTTACAGGCACGGCAATGCTCACTGCACTTTCGGTAGTGCTTCAGTATCTCGAATTCTCAATCCCTATTATGCCAGGCTTTATAAAGCTTGACTTCTCGGATTTGCCTGCGATATTAGGTGCATTTGCATACGGTCCGATTGCAGGAATACTGATTGAGCTGCTTAAAAACATTATTCACCTGCTTGCAAGCCAGAGTCTTTTTATCGGCGAGCTGTCAAACTTTATTCTCGGTGCAATTTTTGCAGGTGTTACAGGTCTTATTTATAAGAAGAAAAAAGTAAAAAAAGTGGCTTTGATTGCAGGTCTTGCAGGTGCGGCTGCTATGGCTGTATTCAGCGTATTTTCTAACTACTTTATCGTATATCCTATATATTATCAGGCATTCGCACCTGAGGAGGTTATACTCGGTGCGTACAATACTATTCTTGCTCCGACTGGTTATCAGCTTAATAATATGGTTGAGGCTCTGCTCGTATTCAACGTGCCCTTTACATTTCTTAAGGGTGTTGTCTGCGTGATTGTTTCGATGATGATATATAAGCCTTTGAGTCCGTTGCTTAAGGGTAAAAACAGAGAAGAATAAGCGCAAAAAGCCGGATGCAGATTACAGAAAAAAAGCTTGAACCCTTGTTCAAGCTTTTTTTCTGTTCTTTATTATTTTATTGCAGACAATAATTCCTATTGTAAACAGGAGCGGAAAGCCTATTGCAGATAAAATTCCGAGTTTTAAATTATCATTGAATGCACCTGAAATGAAGCCGACTATTGACGGACCTACGGAGCAGCCTACGTCACCTGCAAGTGCAAGGAGTGCAAACATTGCCGTGCCCCCTGTTCGGATAGCGGAGGATGCCTTGCTAATGCTTCCCGGCCACATAATACCTACAGATAATCCGCAAATGCCGCATCCTATAAGGCAAACAGCCGGTGACTTGAACAGTGAAATACACAGATATGAAATAACGCATATAACTGCGCTTACTACCATAAAGCTGTCGAGCTTAATTCTATCTCCCCACTTGCCGTACACGGCTCTTGAAATTCCCATCATTACCGCAAACGACATAGGTCCTGCAAGATCGCCTATTGCCTTGCTTACGCCAAGACCAAGCTCTGCGAAGGTTGATGCCCACTGGCTGACCGCCTGCTCACTTGCGCCCGCACAAAGCATCATAACGAAAAGCACCCAGAAAAGCTTTTTTGAAAAAAGCTCTTTAAGGCTCATTGATTTTTCATCTTCTTTAAGAAGCGGTGCAATAGGTACAAATATAAATATTATCGCATTTGCGAGAGGCAGAGATGCCCATATAACAGCAAGTATCCGCCAGTTGTCTATACCGAACACCTTAAAGAACACGGTTGATATAAGCACTACTGCCATATGCCCCCAGCAATAGAACGAGTGAAGAATACTCATTGTCTTTTCCTTATTATCAGTAGGACAGGATTCCACGATGGGACTGATAAGCACCTCTATTATTCCACCGCCTATTGCATATATGATTACGGAAATAAGTATTCCTGCAAAGGCATCTCCTATAACAGCCGGAAGTATTGTGAGGAAAATCAAGCCTGCTGCACAAAAGATATGCGCAAGAACTATGCTTTTTCTGTAGCCTAATTTATCCACATATCTTGCCGAGAGCAAATCGACTAAGAGCTGAACTGCAAAATTGACTGTTACGAGCAGTGTTATTTTGCTAAGCGGTATTGAAAGACCTTTTTCAAAGGTCAGAAAAAGGAGCGGTACGAAATTATTGACTACTGCCTGCACGATATATCCTATAAAGCAGGCATAAATCGTTTTATTGTAATTAAGATTCTTTTTCATGAAAGTCTCCACTTTTTTAATTGTTCAGGTTATCGTATCACAATTAAAATTAAATTACAATAACATTGCATAATTTGTTAAATGAATATTAATTTTGACACCTCTTCTTGTATTAGCAGGCAACATAATGTATAATGTTATAGATTAATTATAAATAATATAGAAGTTGGTGCAATATTGAAAATACTTGCAATAGGTGATATTGTTTCAAGTCAGGGCTGCGATTACTTAAGAAAGACTTTGCCACAGCTGAAAAAAGAGCTTGGTGCTGACGTTGTAATTGCAAACTCAGAAAATTCTGCCGTTGGAAACGGAATTCTGCCTCAAAGTGCAAATCATATACTTGACAGCGGTGTTGACGCAATCACGCTTGGTAATCACAGTCTGAGGAGGAAAGAAATATACAATTACCTTGACGATGAAAGCAAGCCGATAGTAAGACCTTATAATTATCATTCCTCCGCTCCCGGACGAGGGGTTATGATAATCGACAAGGGATATGCACAAATAGGAATTATCAATCTGCAGGGCGCAGTATATATGGATAACATCGTAAATCCTTTTGACGTTGTTGACGAAGCAGTTGACTACCTGAAAGAAAACGGTGTCGGCATAATAATCGTTGACTTTCACGCAGAAGCAACCTCGGAAAAAAAGGCGATGGCGTTTTACCTTGACGGAAGAGTTTCTGCAGTTTTCGGCACTCATACACATACACAGACCAGTGACAATCAGATTATGCCAAACGGTACAGGATTTATCAGCGATATTGGTATGACAGGACCTTATTACAGCATTTTGGGTGTAAAGCCTGAAATCGTTATAGAGAAGCTGAGAACTAATCTTCCTGCAAGATTTGATACTGCGGACGGTCCTTGTGTTCTTGAAGGATGTTTGTTTGAAATTGATAATTCAACAGGAAAAACGATAAATACTACACTGATTCGGAGGTAAGGATGCAAAAAAAATATATTGCGTTTATAATGTCTTTGATAATGCTGTTTCTTGCTTTGACTTCCTGCAGTGCCAATCAAGCGAGTAAAGGCGAAGACAACACTACACCGATTGAAACTACTCAGCCGAAGCAGACTGACGACACTAATTTCAAGTTAAGCTACACTCAGTCGGACAGTCTTGATCCCTTCAAGGCACAGACGCAAAGCAATCAGGTGCTCTCCTCTCTCGTGTTTGAGGGATTATTTGACATTGATGAAAGATACGAAATTACCACGGATATTGCCACAGGATATGCTTATACAGACAGCAAGACGCTGAGAGTTGACATTAATCCTCAGCTTACGTTTTCTGACGGAAGCAGTATTGATACAGATGACGTTGAGTTTTCTATAAAAGCCGCAATGAAGTCCCCTGCATATAAAAGCGCTCTTACCTGCTTCAGCGGTGTTGAAAGCAAGGGCAATTCGGTATACATCTACCTTAAATATGCAAATCCGTATGCGGTCAATCTGCTTACGTTCCCTATTTCTTCTATTAATGATGACGAGGACGGCTATCCTATCGGAAGCGGAAGATACAGCTATAAAACAGAAAACGGCGAGACAGTTCTCAAAGCAAACGTAAGTGAAGACTTTGACCCTTATATCACTACGATAAAGCTTATCAATATCGCCGCTGCTGACTCGATAGACAACGCTGTAAACATCGGCAATATCTCGTTCGCTTTCAGAGATATGAGCACGGACACGGCAAAAAGAATTTCCTGCGCAAAGAAAGCCGTTAATATCAACAATATGGTTTACATCGGTATTAACACGTACGCAGGAGCAACTGCTGATGAAAAAATAAGGCAGGCAATTTCCCTTGCAGTTGACAGACAAACTATTGCAGACAGTGCCTACTCGGGATATGCTTCATTTGCATCCTCAGTTTTCAACCCATATTTTAAGGCAACGGAAAGCGTTGAGCTGTTCTCAAAAAATTCCGATACGGCTACTGCAAAACAGGCTTTAATTCAAAGCGGATACACTAACAAGGAGCTTACTCTCACAATCCTTGTAAGCAAAAACGAAAACAAGCTTGCGGCTGCAACACTTATTAAAAATCAGCTTGAAGCAGCAGGCTTCAATATAAAAATCGACAGCGTGGCTGATAAGGAATTTAAGCGAAGAGTCAAAAACGTTGAATTTGATTTATATATAGGTGAGGTTAAGCTTGGTGACGATATGTGCCTTTATCCGTTTTTCAGCAAAGACGGCGGAGTAAGATACGGCATAAATAAAAAGCTTAAGACCCCTTCACTTTACACAAGCTATCTTAACGGCGACGAAGAGCTTGGAAAATTCATACTGTCCTTTAACGAGGAAATGCCGTTCATACCTCTCATATATAAAAAAGGTATGATATGCTACTCAAAGGCTATGAACGGAGATATGCAGGGATATTACAATAATTTCTTTACAAATATTGACAGTTGGAATTTTATTTCTTGATTTAAGGCACTTATGCATATATAATGATAGTGAGTAATATTATGCTAAAGCAATGGAGGCTTTGCTATGATAAAAATGGAAAAACCAAATGGTTATATAGAAGTTACAAACAACTATTTTGCTAATCTTGTAGGTCACGCAGCACAAAGCTGTTTTGGCGTGACAGGTATGGTAAATTCAAGTCCGTACCAGACTATCAAATCAGCAATTAAGAACAAGACATCAAAGGATAATTCCGATCAGGGTGTTACCGTTAAAAGCGTTAACGGCAATTTAGTTATTGATTTGCATATATCTGTATCCTACGGTGTGAATATAAGCGCTATCGTTGAAAGCATCGTAAACAAGGTAAGATACACTGTTGAGGAGGCAACCTCTCTCAAGGTATCAAAGGTCAATGTATATATTGACGCACTCAACTGATAGGAGAAGCATTATGATAACTGGTTTAATGTTTAGAGATTCTATAATCTCTGCTGCAAACAATCTTGCAAACAGCAGACAGGCTGTTGATGCGCTTAATATATTCCCTGTTCCTGACGGCGACACGGGCACAAATATGAGCATGACTATAGGTGCCGCTGCAAAGGAAATGGCAGCTTTGCCTGACGACTGCACTATTGAAGAGGCTTCGGCTCGCTGCGCGTCTGCACTTTTAAGAGGTGCAAGAGGCAACTCAGGTGTTATTCTTTCACTTATTTTCAGAGGCTTTTCCAAGGGATTTAAAGGACTGAAGGAAGCAGGTGCGAAGGATATAGCAAATGCTTTCAAAGAGGGTGTTGATGCCGCATACAAGGCAGTAATGAAGCCTACCGAGGGCACGATTCTTACAGTCGTAAGAGAAGCAAAGGATGCCGCCTGTGAAATGGCAAAAATTCAGGATGATCCTCTTGAGGTAGCCTTTGCCGCACTTCAGGCAGGCAAGGAGGCACTTGCAAAAACTCCTGAGCTTTTACCTGTACTTAAAAAGGCAGGCGTAGTTGATGCCGGCGGTCAGGGACTCATCCTTGTATTTGAGGGTATGGAAAGCGTATGGCACAACGGTGTTATAGTTCAGGCTCTTGATGGTTCTTCAGTAAAGCCTGTTGACATATCAAAAAAGACGGTTGCTGATGCTTCGGATGATATAGAATTCGGCTACTGCTCTGAATTTCTTATTGAAAAATCAGATTCTGCCAAGGAGAAGGATGCACTTAAATTAAGAGCGTACTTAGAGTCTATCGGTGACTGCGTTGTAGTTGTTGATGACAGTGATATAATCAAGGTTCACGTTCACTCAAACGAGCCCGGCAACGTTATACAGGCTGCACTCAAATACGGTCAGCTGATTAACATAAAGATTGACAATATGCGCTATCAGCACGCTAATGCAGAGCTCGGTGTAAGCGAGGGTGAAAAGGTTATTGAGCCTACCGTTCTTCAGCCTGAAAATGACTATGGCTTCGTTTCTGTATGCGCAGGTGACGGTATAACGGAGCTTTTCACAGACATCGGTGCTGACGTTGTTGTAAGCGGCGGGCAGACTATGAATCCGTCTACTGACGATATTTACTCAGCAGTTATGAATACTCCTGCAAAGACTGTATTTGTACTGCCTAATAACAAGAACATAATTATGGCGGCTGAGCAGGTTATACCGCTTGTAAGCGACAGAAAGGTAATCGTTTTGCAAACAAAGACGATTCCTCAGGGCATTGCCGCAATGCTCGCATTTGAGTATGATGCTTCACCTGAAGACAATCAAATGACAATGCTTACTGCGGCTGAAAGCGTTGAAACCTCTCAGGTAACCTTTGCCGCAAGAGATAGCGAGGTTGACGGCGAGGCGGTGCACGAGGGACAGATAATGGGACTTTGCAACGGCAAAATCAAATTCCTCGGTGACGATAAGGTTGAAATTGCTTATAAGACTATCATCAGGCTCTTTAAGTCAAGTATGCACTCACTTATTACAATCATCTACGGCGAGGGTGTTACAGAGGAAGATGCTTTAGAGCTTGAAACCAAGCTTAAAAAGAAGCTTGGCGATGACGTTGATATAAGTATCGTTAACGGCGGTCAGCCTATATACTACTTTATTAATTCGGTGGAATAAAATGTTGACTTGTGAAAGCAATATTAAGTTTATTAAGGGTGTTGGCGAAAAAAGAGCCGAGCTTTTTCATAAGCTCGGTATCTTTGATGTTGACTCCCTTATTCATTTTTATCCGAGAAAATATGAGGACTGGACCAATACAAAATCGGTTAAAGATGCCCAATCAGGCGAAAACGTTACTATAAAGGCAACTATGATAACTCCTGTTAAGGAGCATATGGTGCGCCGTGGAATGACACTTTATAAATGCAGATTTTCGGACGGAGAAAGCGTTATAAACGTTACTATCTTCAACAACAAATATCTTGCAAAGGCACTCAGAATTTATGATGATTACGTGCTTTTCGGCAAAATCGAAAAGACGCTGACTACGGCATCAATGTCTTCCCCAAAGATTGAAAAGCTTGATACAGGAGTAAGAATTCATCCTATTTATTCAGCAACCGGCAAGCTTACGCCGTCTGCAATCGCAAAGGTGATAAAAACTGCTCTCGACGAGCTACCACCGTTTGAAGAAACGCTCAGCGAGGATATAACGAGCCGATATAATCTTATATCGCTTGATAGAGCTATAAGGCAGATTCACTTCCCTGCCGATGAAAAAGAAGCTTTTGAAGCACGAAAGAGGCTGATATTTGAAGAACTGCTGACTCTGCAATTAGGACTTTTGAAGCTCAAGGGCAACAAAAAAAGTGAGACGTCTTTAATACTGAAAAAGGACTATACTCACGAATTTTTAAGCTTGTTGCCATTTAATTTGACGGGTGCACAGTCAAGAGCCATAATTGAATGTATAAAAGATATGATGCAAAGGCATCCTATGAACAGGCTTCTTCAGGGCGACGTAGGCTCGGGCAAAACGGCTGTGGCGGCAGGGCTGATATACTCCGTTATCAAAAACAGCTATCAGGCGGCAATGATGGCACCTACTGAAATTCTTGCAATACAGCATTACGAGAGCCTTTCAAAGCTCTTTATGAATACAGATATAAGGGTTGAGCTTCTGACAGGCTCAACAAAGCAAAGCAAAAAGCGTGAAATCAAAGCTCGGCTTATTGACGGCGAAATTGATTTGCTTATCGGTACACACGCAATTATACAAAATGACGTTGAGTTTAAGAATATTGCGCTTGTAATTACAGACGAACAGCACCGATTCGGCGTTAAGCAAAGAGCGGCACTTGCTGACAAGGGGCTCAGCCTTCATACTCTTGTTATGAGTGCAACACCGATACCGAGAACGCTCGGTCTTATCCTTTACGGTGATTTGGATATAAGTATACTTGACGAGCTCCCCCCGAAGCGTCAGGAAATTCGCACCGACGTTGTTGACTCACGCTATCACCAAAGGCTCTATAATTTTATGAAAGAAGCGATTGACCGCGGTGAGCAATGCTACGTTATCTGCCCGATGGTTGAAGAGGGCGAGGAGGAAATGGCAAACGTAAAGTCTGCCGAGCAATATGCTGAGGAGCTTTCAAGCGGTGCTTTCAAGGGGTATAATATTGGTCTGCTTCACGGCAAAATGAAGCCGAAGGAAAAGGAAAACGTAATGAAAGCATTTTCCTCAGGGGATGTTCAGCTTCTTGTTGCAACTACTGTAGTTGAGGTTGGTGTAGACGTGCCTAATGCAACAATTATGGTTGTTGAAAATGCTGAGAGATTCGGTCTTTCTCAGCTTCATCAGCTTCGCGGCAGAATAGGCAGAGGAAGCAAAAAAAGCTACTGCGTGCTCGTATCCGACAGTAAGAGCGAAACGTCAAGAAACCGTCTGCTTGCTATGAAAAAGTACAGTGACGGATTCAAGATTGCCGATGAGGATCTTAAGGCAAGAGGTCCGGGCGACTTCTTTGGAGAAAGACAGCACGGACTTCCGCAGTTAAAGATTGCAGATATGCTCGAGGATGTCGAAACGCTACAGCTTACACAGCAATGCGCAAAGCAGATTTTGGCAGAGGACTATAATCTTGACCTTGCAAAAAACAAAAAACTTTGCGATGAAATAAACAAAATGTTCAGAAAGCTTGAATACTGACAAAATTCATCAATAGTCGAATTGAAATGAATTTTCACACACAAGCTGTCGAAATTATCAGGGTATAGATTTGCAAATACTACTTGACAATTTGCTAATCTTATGATAAAGTATTATAGCACCTGAGAGGTGCAAACTAAATCTTGACAGGTTAAACCCGTCAACTTGCAGAAGTACTCAAGTTGGTGACGAGGCGCCCCTGCTAAGGGCGTAGGTCGGGTAACCGGCGCGAGAGTTCGAGTCTCTCCTTCTGCGCCA